>JAUVDV010000096.1 GCA_030595125.1 Deltaproteobacteria bacterium | reverse complement strand
GCCAACGAGGAGCAGTCGGATTCAGAACAGGCAGCAGGTCTGTGGCAAACAATAGAAATATTCAGGACCCTGCCGAGCGGTGGCGATAACGGCATTTTCAGCACCCCCGAAAAAGGTCGCGTCAGCGACTCGTCGGCCGTTGTGAAATCGATTTTGTCGGGGCGGCGCATTGTCAGAGGAATTCATATGAGCTTCTCCGGCGAATCGATAGCTCCAGTGGCTCATCTGGCTGCGGAAACGGACGATATCCTGAACGTGACCAGGGTGGAACACGTAGATGTATCGCTGAGGCAAAGAGCCCCGATCCAGGTTGCCGAGGCAGGCAGCGAAAACAATTGGGGCAACGCAGAAACGATTCCGGGCCTGGATGAGCCGGCTTCCCGGCGAGAAGCCGAAAGGTGCCTGGCATGCGGCCTCATTTGTTACAAAAAGGCGATGTAATGGAACCTGAGAAAAAAGCCATGTCTGAGAACACCATTACTATCAACGGTCGCACGTTGGAGTTTTCTCCCGGCGATACCATTCTCGATGTGGCCCGGTCGGACGGCATTTTCATTCCGACGTTGTGTCACCTCAAGGGAGCAAATCCAACGGGAGCGTGCCGCATATGTGTAGTCGAGATCGAGGGTGGACGTGCGCTCTCGCCCGCCTGCGCGATGCCCGCTATAAAAGGAATGGTTATTCACACCAATTCCCCTGCTGTACTCACGGCCCGCCGCTACATTGTGGGCATGCTTCTTCAGTCGGGCAATCACAACTGCGCCTCGCGCTCAAAGGATTCGGCCGAATGGACCGAATTGCAGCAGCAGGCAGAGGACTACGATCAAAGCGGCGAGCTATGCGATGTGTACGGCGAGTGCAAACTGCAAGCCCTCTCTTACCTCTATCAGGCCGACGGGGGCGATCTGGCCGGCCTGGACCCACACTATCCAATAGAGATGTCCAGCCCGTTGATTATCAGGGATTCATCGCGCTGCATCCTGTGCGGGCGCTGCGTCCAGGCATGCAACGACATCCAGGTAAACAACGCGATTTCGCACGGATACCGGGGGGCAACCTCCAAGATAGTAACCATGGGCGACAGCTCGTTGGAACGATCTGACTGCGTTTTCTGCGGTGAGTGTATCCAGGCCTGTCCCGTGGGGGCCCTGGTGGAGAAACAAAGCCGCTACCGGATTCGCCCCTGGGAAGCCAGGCATGTCCGCACCACCTGTCCATACTGCGGAGTTGGCTGCCAGCTCGATCTGCATATCAAGGACAACAAGATCATGAAGGTCACCGGGGTCGAGGACGCTGCGCCCAACCTCGGACGACTGTGCGCAAAGGGACGCTTCGGTTTCGATTTCATAAGCAGCCCAAAACGCCTCACGAAACCGTTGATCCGTACAAACGGCGAGCTGCGAGACGCCTCGTGGGATGAGGCGCTGGCCCTGGTCGCAGCCAAAATCAAGGAAACAAAAGAAAAGAGCGGCGCCGATGCGATCGCTGCCGTTTGCTCGGCAAGGGCGACCAACGAGACGCTGTACCTGATGCAAAAACTGTTCGCAAAGTCCGTCGGTACCAACAGACTCTTGTCTCCCTTTGCCGCGACCGGCATGAGCGGCTCCATCGCCGATCTGGGCAAGGCGCCTACTATTCTTCTTATCGGTTCGGATGTGACAGCGGATAACCCTGTCGCCGGAACCTTTATCAAACAGGCCGTAAAAAACGGCTCCAGGCTTATCGTAATTGATTCACACCCGACGACGATATCGCAGTTTGCCACGGTACACCTGCGAACGAAGAAGGGAACAGAGTCGGTTCTGATCAACGGAATATTGCACCGGCTTCTTGAGAGCCGCTCTGGCGACGAATTTGATGAGATCAAGAAGATCTCCGAGTACTATCCGCTCAATAAAGTAACCTCGATAACCGGGCTTGCTCCGGAGTCAATCAACGCGGCTATCGCGATCCTGGACACCGAGGATCCGGCCATGCTGGTCTACGGATCTTCGGTCGCCGGTTGGGTCAAGGACTTCACGCGGTTACAGCAGGTGCTCGGAAATCTGGACAGGGAATGCGGAGGAGTCAACCACCTGGGCGATCTCTGCAACTCGCAGGGCGCCGTGGATATGGGGTTCATGCCGGGATTTGTGGATATTTTCAAAAGCCTGACAGGCCCCAAGGCAGAGGAAAAAACCGATTTTTTATACTGCTGTGGCGAAAATCCGGCCATCGGCGAATCTGCCGTACGCAGTATGACCAAGGCTCCCAGATCGGTGGGGTTCCTGGTCGTACAAGACATTATTGAAAATGAGACAACCAGACACGCCGATGTTGTTTTGCCTGCGGCGGCCTGGTCCGAAGAAGATGGAACCTTCACAAGCTGCGAGCGTCGCGTCAGCCGAACGCGGGCGGCGGTCGTCGCCCCCGGCGAGGCAAAATCAGAGGCCTGGATTTTCGTCGAGCTGGCAAAACGTCTTGGACTGGATTGGGAACACCGAACAAGCCGCGAGATATGGGAAGGGGAAATCCTCTCGGAAATTCCTCAATTATCGGAAATTACCTACGACCGAATCGAGGATGACGGCCTGCAGTGGTCGGCGCGATCCACCGTCCAGTCACCCTTGTGCAATCCAAAGGGGGAGATCCACAACTACCACCACAGGCAGATGTGCGAGCAATGCGACGGTTTATTGGAATTGCTTCCAAAGGCAAGAAGAGGCAAAGCGTTTCCCTCCGTACGCAACGAGGAAGAGATAAACCGCAAGTTCATCGCACTGCTCGAAGCGGAAGAGATAACGGACAAGAAGGAACCGATCGACAAGACGCTGGCCGCGTACAGATCCATGCCGGGCGGACTGATTCCCGTACTGCAAGAAGTTCAGGGGATCCTGGGCTACCTGCCCATCGAAGCGCAAAATTACATCGCGAACGGCCTCGGCCTCCCGGCCTCGAACGTGTTTGGTGTCACTTCGTTCTACTCGTTTTTCACAATGGTACCCAGGGGCAAGCATATTGTCCGCGTGTGCCTTGGCACGGCTTGCTACGTCAAGGGCGCGGACAAGATAGTCGATAACCTGAAGAAACAGCTGAACGTGGAGGTGGGAGCAACTACCGAAGATCGGTTGTTTACCCTCGAGGCTGTCCGGTGCGTCGGAGCGTGCGGCCTGGCGCCTGTCATTGTCGTGGGCGAAGACACTCACGGCCTGGTGGACCCGTTCAACACCTCAAGCATTGTCGAGAAATACAGGAGCGTTTCGGATGAACCTTGAAGAATTGGCCGATATCCTGGAAGCGACGATTCACCACGGAGATGACGAGGCCTTGAACGACGAGGTTTCACGTGTCGTGGCCAGCGACCTGATGAGCGATATTCTGGCTCGCGATGATACGCCGGATGTGTTGTTGACCGGCCTGAATACCGTACAAATCGTACATACCGCCTCGATTTCCGGGATCAAGGCCGTGGTAATCGCACGTGGGAAGACGCCTCTTCAAAGTGTTATCGATCGGGCCGTAGAAGAGAACATCGTGCTGATGTCCACGAAAATAGGCATGTTTGAGGCCAGCGGCAGATTGTACGCGAAGGGGCTGTACAGCAGTGCTGCCGAATAGCAATAGCCGACGACAGACGTTTGAATGATGGATTTTCAGCTAGTCAAAACTCGGGAGCTTCTTTTAGAGCTGTGCATATCGGATGTCATGTGCAGCCAGGTCGTCACGATCGCTCCTGACGCCGCAATGAGCACTCTGCGAGAGATTTTCCGCGATTACGCCATCTCCGGCGCTCCGGTAGTAAAGGACGAACGACTGGTCGGCGTTATCAGTACGGAAGACTTGATACGATGGCTGGCCGGCGATGATGACGACTGTTCCATCGGCGACAGAATGACCCCCAACCCCGAATTCCTGTTTGCCGACCAATCCGTGGCGTACGCGATCAAACGCCTGGAGGATCCAGAAGGATACGGCCGTTTCCCCGTAGTCGATCGGCAGAGCAATAAACTGGTCGGCATCATCACCAAGGGAGACATCATCGGGGGCGTATTGCTCAAGCTGGAGCAGGAATACAAGGAAGAGGAGGTCCGCCAGTTTCGCGCAAGTCATATTTTTGAGGACATCGCGGCCGACTACAAGGAAATTTATCTTTCCTACGACATCGCCGGGAAGGACTTTGACGCCGCAGGCAAAGCCTCCACCCGGATGAAGAAGAACCTCAAGCGCCTGGGTATCCGCCCCGACATCATCCGCCGCCTATCCATCGCGTCATATGAGGCCGAAATGAACGTCGTGATTCACGCCGATCAGGGGACGATGAAGTACCGGATCAAACCGGACGAAATTGTTCTCGAGGTGAACGACAGGGGACCCGGCATCGAGGACGTCGAAAAGGCGATGCAGACCGGATTTACGACATCCCAGGATTGGGTCAAGGAGATGGGATTCGGAGCGGGGATGGGGCTCGCCAACATCAAAAACTGCGCCGACAAGATGGAGATTCGATCGGACCCGGGAGTCGGCGTCACATTGAAAATCCGAATATATACCCAAGGAACGCCATGAAACTGAGTGAAATCGTCAAGAAGCTGGATCTGTCTGTCAAGACCGGCTCGAACAGCCTGGATGTCGAGGTCTCTCGCGGCTACGCGAGCGATCTACTGAGCGACGTAATCGCTCACGCCGAAGAAGGTGACGTGTGGATCACTCTGCAGATTCACCAAAATATTGTGGCCGTGGCAACGATGAAATCGCTTGGCGGCATCATCCTGATCGGCGGCAGACAACCGGGAGATGACACAGTCGAAAAAGCCGAAGAAGAAGGCATTCCCATATTGCTCAGCAAACTGCCCGCCTTTGAGCTGGTGGGCAGACTGTACGAAATGGGGATCACCGGCAACTGACAGAGAGCTGGTCGTTGGCATGCATTGTGAATCGGAAAACAGGTTGATTAAAGAAAGGGAATCGTTGGGTGTTGTGATGGCAGACTTGCACGTACATACCTGTCTCTCTCCATGCGCCGGCCTGGACTTGACACCGATGAAGATTGTCGAGAAGGCCCGGCAAAGAGGTCTGTCGCTGATCGCCGTCACCGATCACAACAGCGCGGAAAATGCCGCTGCGGTTATGGCCGCCGCGAAGGGCAGTGATCTGCGCGTGCTCCCGGGAATGGAAGTGACGACGGCGGAGGAAGCCCATGTCGTCGCGCTATTTGAAACGCTCGAAGGCGCGGTCGCGCTCCAGCAAGTGGTTTTCGACAACCTGACACCCGGCAAGAACGACGAGAACCTCTTCGGCATGCAGGTGATCTCCAACGAATTCGACGAGGTCGACGGCTTCAACGAACGCCTGCTGATCGGCGCGACGTCGCTGGATCTCGGCGAGGTCGTCGACACTATTCACCGGTTTGGAGGCCTGGCCGTGGCGGCCCACATCGACCGTGAAGGGTTCAGCGTCATCGGGCAGCTCGGATTTATCCCGGATGAAATGGACTTCGACGCCCTTGAGATATCCAGGGAGATGAGCCTGGCGCAAGGCAGAGCCCGATTTGGAGAATACGAACGGTTCCCGTTTGTCACTTCCTCGGATGCGCACAGTCTGGACGAGATCGGAATGGTTTCAACTCGTTTCCGAGCGGCTCGCCCGGAAATGGACGAAATCCGGCTGGCGCTGACCGGGGAAAGAGGCCGGGAAATCGTCATGGCGGAAGGAGTCTGTTGAGATGGAAGATCTCTCTCTACACCTCCTCGATATCATCGAGAACGCAACGGCCGCCGGGGCCACGTTGGTGGAGATCGGCGTTTTTCAGGACTCAGCTGAAAATGAGCTTTCGATCAAGGTAAGGGACAATGGGCGCGGAATGGAGCGCGATATGCTGGCGAAAGTACGAGATCCGTTCACGACGACGAGAACCACTCGGCGTGTCGGCCTGGGCATACCGCTCCTGGAGCAAGCCTGCCATGAAGCGCAAGGCCACCTGAACATCCTTTCCGAACCGGGTCAGGGCACGGAAGTCACGGCAGTCTTCCGGGTCAACCATATCGATTGCAAGCCGCTTGCGGATATCGGGTTGACCCTGGTGACACTCATCGCGGGCAATCCGGACGTCGATTTCAGATACGAATCCAATATCGACGGTGAAAAAATCATCGTGGATACCAGAGAGATAAAAACCGAGCTGGACGGGGTCGACATCACCGATCCCGAGGTTCTGGCATTGATACGAAACCTGTTTCAAAAAAGGCGCGTGAATTCAAGCCGCCACACCGCCGGAGGTCGAATCAATGGCGAAATTGAAGATTGAGGATCTGCGAAGGATCAAGGAGTCCAAAAAAGGGACGCTCAACCTGAGGGAAGGGGTGTACCGGGCAAAAGTCACCGTCCACATGGGGACATGCGGGATCGCGGCTGGCGCGCGCACCATCATGAACACGCTGATGACGGCTATCGGGGAAAACAAAACGGACGATGTCATCCTCACATCATCCGGTTGCGCAGGACTCTGTAGTCAGGAGCCCATGATGACTGTGGAAGTCAAAGATCTTTCACCGGTGAAGTACGTGTACCTGGACGAGGAAAAGACGAAAAAAATATTCAGGGAACACGTGATCGGCGGCAAGCCTGTCGCCGAGTACGCACTTTCGATGGGCAGCGAAACCACCTACTAGAAACAGGGTGTGATTCATGGAAAAGCAGAAAAAAACCCAACATACGAATCTCATGATTTGCGCGGGAACGGGGTGCGTCTCTTGCGGATCGTTCGGTGTCCGCGATGCGCTCATCGAAGAGATTGAAAAACAGGACTTGTCCGACGACGTCCTGGTGGCCACTACAGGTTGCAACGGTTTCTGCGCCGCCGGTCCCCTGCTCGTCTCCTACCCCGACGGCGTTTTTTACCAGAAATTGCAAGTGGAGGACGTGCCGTTCTTTGTCGAGGAATATCTTCTCAAGGGCCGTGTCGTCAAAAAGCACCTGTTTGTGCGACCCGAGGACAAGGAGGCCATTCCCGCAATCAATGACATCGGGTTTTTCAGCAACCAACTTCTGGTGACCCTGCGAAACCGGGGGCTTGTCGATCCGGAGATCATCGACGACTACATCGCACGGGACGGCTACATGGCAGCCGAAAAAGCGCTTAACGAAATGACATCCGAGGATATCATCCGTGAAGTTACTGCGGCGGGCATCCGGGGGCGCGGTGGCGGCGGTTTCCCCACGGGCCTGAAATGGAAGTTCTGCGCCGATGCAAGCGGAGACCAGAAGTACATTTTGTGCAACGCCGACGAGGGTGACCCCGGCGCCTTCATGGACCGCTCGATCCTGGAGGCCGATCCGCACGCGGTGTTGGAGGGAATGATCATCGGCGCAAAGGCCATCGGCGCTCATCAGGGATATATCTACGTTCGTGCAGAGTACCCGCTCGCGATAGAACGACTGGAGACCGCCATCGCCCAGGCCGAGGAATACGGGCTCTTGGGGGACGACATCCTTGGTTCGGGCTTTGACCTGAAAATCGAACTGTACCACGGAGCGGGGGCTTTCGTTTGCGGCGAGGAGACCGCGCTCATGCTATCGATCCAGGGCCAGCGCGGAATGCCGAGGCCGAGACCCCCCTTCCCTGCCCACAAGGGGCTGTGGGATCTCCCGACAGTCCTCAACAACGTGGAAACATGGGCCAACATCCCACAGATCATCTTTCGAGGATCTGAATGGTTCAACAGCCTGGGAACGGAAAAGAGCACCGGCACAAAGGTCTTTGCTCTTACCGGATGCGTCAATAACATCGGGCTGATCGAAGTACCGATGGGGGTGTCGTTGCGATCCATCGTGTACGATGTCGGCGGAGGGATTCCCGGCAAAAGACGCAAGTTGAAGGCCGTGCAAGTGGGAGGACCCTCGGGAGGCTGCATTCCCGAGAGCCTGATCGACACGCCGGTGGACTTTGAGTCGATCGTCAAGACCGGCGCCATCGTGGGGTCCGGCGGCATGGTAGTCATGGACGACACCAGCTGCATGGTGGATGTGGCAAAATTTTTCCTCGAATTCACGGTGGAGGAATCGTGCGGGAAATGCACGCCGTGTCGCGAGGGAACCCAACAGATGCTGCATATTCTTGATCGGATCACGCTGGGCAAGGGGCGCCCCGAGGACATAGACACCCTCCTCAAATTGTCCGCGATGATCAAGTCGGCCTCGCTGTGTGGATTGGGCCAGACCGCGCCGAATCCCGTAGAAACTACCATCAAGTACTTTCGCGCTGAATATGAAGCCCACATATTCGAAAAGAGGTGTCCTGCCAAAAAGTGCAAGGCGCTGTTGAAGTTCGAAGTAGTTCCCGAGTTGTGCAAGAAGTGCGGACTGTGCTTCAAGGCATGTCCTTCGAACGCAATTACCTGGGTGAAAAAGACTGTCGCCGTCATCGATGTCGACAAATGTACGCAGTGCATGAACTGCTATGCGGTGTGCAAATTCGACTCAATCATCTGAAGGAAGAACCATGTTTATTACACAGAGCGACATTGTCGTAATTGGAGGGAGCGCGGCGGGCGTGGCGGCCGCGATCACCGCGCACAGGCAATACCCCGACAAGAATGTGGTGCTGCTACGCAAAGAACGACAGGCGCTCATCGCCTGCGGCATACCGTACATTTTCGGCACCATCGGCACACCGGAGAAAAATCTGATGCCGGACGAGGCCCTGGGGTCCGACAAGATCAAGATAGTGACGGGGGAAGCTACCAAGATCGACACCAGAAAGCGGCTAATCGAAGTCGATAGCCACGATACAATCGGTTACAAGCGACTCGTGATCGCTACAGGTTCGTACCCCGCAATGCCGCCGATCCCCGGCTTTGCGCTGAAAAATATCGTGGTCCCGTCCAAGGATATGGCGATACTCGCCGCGTTTCAGGAACAACTGAAGCAGGTGAAGGACTTGATCGTAATAGGCGGAAGTTTCAAAGGTGTAGAGCTTGCCGACGAGTGCAAGAAGGCCGGCGTCGAAAACGTGACCATAGTCGAGCAGCTCCCATACTGCCTGGCTTCCTCCCTTGACGAGGAGTTCGGCGAGGCAGCGGAAGAAGTCTTGAAGAAACGGGGAATCAACCTGAAGACCGGCACCAGGGTAAGGGGATTCATCGGCAGCGAAAAGGTCGAAAAGATCGTATTGGCCGGCGGCGAAGAGATCAAGGCGGACGCCGTTATTATTAGTGTAGGGGTTGTTGCCGACGTGAAATTGGCCAAGGATTCGGGGCTCAAGCTGGGCGCTACGGGCGCGATCGCGGTGGATCGCTACATGAAAACCTCCAACCCACACATCTTTGCCTGCGGGGACTGCGCCGAAAAAAAATCGTTTTTCGGAGGCCGGCCGTCACCCCTGAAGCTCGAGTCCATGTCCGCCTTCGAGGCGCGTATCGCCGCCGCCAATCTCTTCGGAACTCGGCGCGAGAACAACGGCGCCATTGGCGTGGTATCCACGGTGATCGGCGACTTTGCTCTGGCCTGTGCCGGACTTACAGCGAATATGGCCGAGCAGGCCGGCTACGACCATGTGACAGGTTCCGCAAAGGGACTCAATCGTTATCCGGATTGCATGCCGGGCGCAGAAAATGTAAAGATCAAGTTTGTTTTCGAGCGACGCACCGGAGTACTACTCGGCGGCCAGTTGATGGGGGGAAAGGCTGTGGGAGAGATGATCAACGTGGTGAGCGCATGTATTCAGAAAAAAATGACCTTTGACGATATCGCCGCGTTCCAGATTGGAACCCACCCCGCTCTTACGGCTTCCCCCGTTGCCTACCAGCTCGTCGATGCGGCAGAGATGGCCCTGAAAGAAACAGCGCAAGCGTTCGGAAGGTAAATCAGTATCAGCGATGAGAGCTGAAAAGAAACAGGGGTTCCATTTCGACCCGCTCGACAGGTCCGTCGAGATAACGCCTGCAATGATGCGGGCGCCCTCTCTCCACCGGGCGGTCAGGCTGTTCGTGCGTATGCGCTGGTTGGCTGCAGTCGCGGCCCTGATAGGAATAGAGTTCTGCCAACACTTGATCTGCGAGCAGTTCCCATACCCGTGGCTGTACGGCGTCGTTGGATGCATGTTCCTGTACAATTGCGTGTTGTACGTCTTCATCGTCAAGATGCATCGTTCCAAATTAGATCTGTCAACGGTTAACCGATGGCTCGTGCGGATCCAGATCAACCTGGACTTCCTTGCCTTGTTTTTTCTGTTTCACTTCTCCGGAGGGGTCGAGAACCCGTTTATTATATTGTTCCTGCTCCACGCGGTTTTCTCGTGTGTTCTCTGCACGCCCAGCCGCGCCGTTATCCAGATCTTGGTAGCCTCGGCGCTCCTGTTCCTGCTCGGAATATCGGAGAAGCTCGGCTTTCTCGCGCACTATCACCCATCGTGCATCCTCCCAAACGTCGAGCTGGCGGACGACTGGTTATTCGCGATCGGGGTCCCGGCGATGATCTCCCTGATTATGGCCACTTTGGCGGTGGTGATCATCCCGGCCATACAGGGACGAATGCTCAAGCAGTCAGAGGTGATGGCATTGAGCGCCGAGTTGACCTTCAAGAACGACGAGCTCGAACGCCTGGCAGAATCGCGTCGCGGTCTGCTGACGGTTGCCTCCCACGATCTCAAGGCGCCTATCTCTGCGGCCCAGAGCTACCTGATGGCCCTTCGAGATGGATATATGGGGGACATCCCCGAAAACCAGCGGGATATTATCGAAAAGATATTGGAGCGACTCCGTTCCCTTCACGTCTTCATCGCCGACATACTCAGCCTGCAGGCAATAGATGCGGGCGAAATGAAGGGTGAGATGAAGCCCGTGGACATGGTTGCGCTCATCGAGGAGGTCGTCGAATCCTACCGGGGCCAGTTCGACTCCAAGAAAATTGAACAACAATTGGAAATAGGGCGCGGGCCGCTGCTGGTGGCGGCGATTCCGGAGCGTCTCGTCCAGATGATGAACAACCTCGTATCGAACGCCATCAAGTACACGCCCAAAAAGGGCCGGATCGTCATCGAGGCCACCGAATCCGAAAGGCTGCTTACGTTCGCCGTGAAGGACAACGGGATCGGAATAGAAGCGAGCGATATCCCAAAACTCTTCGACGAATTCTTCCGGTCCAGCGCTGTCAAGACAACATACGAGGGAACCGGCGTGGGTCTGGCTATCGTCAGCCGTATCATCGAATTCCACGGTGGGCGAATATGGGTGCAGAGCGAGCCGGGCGTCGGTTCTGAATTTTTCTTCGAGTTGCCCAGAGCGTAAGGGTGCTAACCGGGTTGGCCGGGGGTTTCGTTGAGGGCCGTCCGAATACGCGTTACGAGATCATCTGGTGAGAACGGCTTGTCCAGCCACAGGTCCACGGGAAGATGCTTCTCGTCCGGCGTGAACCGATACGGAATCTTTTTCACCTCGTGGACTGCGCTCATCACAATTATCGGAAGCTCCATGAGCTTCAGATCCTCCCGAATGGCGCGCGCGACCTCAAAACCCTCGAAACCGTCCGGCATCATTATATCGAGCACCACCAGATCCGGTTTTTCGGAGGCGACGAGATCGATCCCCTCGTCGGGCCCGAGCGCGGAAACCACCTTGAAGTCATGTTGCTCCAGTATCTCTCTGTACAAAGCCTGGAGATCCTTGTCGTCGTCGATAATCAGTATCTTTGTCATGACTTACTCCTCCTCCTTGTTCGACAGAGCGTTCAGGAGGGCCATCTCGGCGGCATCCACAGTCTGATAGGTCAAAGGCGAGCTTGTGAGACACGGATGCGTGCCGATCTGGAAGGCTGCAATGTCGTCGATGGTCATCTTCTTCTGGATGCACGCGCTCATCATGTTCACCATTTCTCCAACGGAACTACCGCCGGTAAACTGGCTGCCGAGGATCACCCCGTTACGTTTCTCGAACACGAGCTTCACCTTTACCATTTCCATTCCGGGCATGCACGCGGGGTGGCGGTTCGGCCCCTCGGCAATTCCCGTCACGCAGTCGTACCCCGTCGCGATCGCCGCCTGTTCCGTCAATCCGGCGCAGGCAAAGGACGTGCCTCCTACGGTGGTCCCCAGCGCCCCTATGGTCCCGATGTTCTCCCGGCGTACGCCGAAAAGGTTGGCGCCGGCGATGCGACCTTCGCTGCAGGAGATGGAAGCCAGCTTGATTGGAGAGGGCCTTCCTCCGAAGAAAGAGACCTTCTCGGCGCAGTCCCCGCATGCAAAGATGCGTTCGTTGGCAGTCCTCATGTATCGATTGACTGAGATGGCTCCGGTCGGCCCGAGGGCGAGCCCGGTCTTCTGGGTGAGATCTGTGTTTGCAACCGAGCCCACACACATGATCACCGCGTCCGCAGGTAGCACTTCTCCGCTTTCCAGGACGACCTCCTTGACCGCAGAGTCGCCGCCTATCTTGGCCACGTTGACACCGGTCTTGACCGCGATGCCGTTGTTTTCCAGGATAGCTTCTGCCTTGAGCGCAAACTCCTCATCGAACCACAATCCCAGGCAGTGCTGCTGGCTCTCGACGATGGTGACCCGCTTCACTCCGGCTTTCCGGCATTCATCCGCAACCTCCGCGCCGATGAACCCGCCGCCGATCACAACCAGGTCCCGTGAATTGCGCAGCTTCTGCTTCAGCTCCAACAGCACGGACATCTCCTTGGAGATGGTGAAGACGCCGGACCTCTCGAAACCGGGCACCGGTAACATGGCGGGGTGAGAGCCGGTGGCGATCACGAGGCGCTCGTAGCTGATCTGGTCGTGGCCGTCCACCTCGACCATAAAGTTCGCCGCGTCGATACTGGTGGCCTCGCCAACCACGAGCTTGATGTTGTTGTTTTCGAGAAGAGAGCCCGGGATTACGATCTCACCAAGAGATGAGATGGTTCCGAAAACATACGGAATCCCGCACGAAACAAGCGTCTGCTTCTCCTTTCGCAACAAGGTTACACTTTTATTGGGGTGTTGCCGTTTGGCCGTTATCGCGGCGCTCAGGCCGGCGGAGCTGCCGCCTATCACCAGAACATCGGAATGATGTAGAAACATCGAGATACCTCCTTGCTGTCGTCGGGGGAATGTTGAATATCCCGCCTCTCCTTCTTGGTTGAGCAAATCATGTGCCACATTATTGATGCCTCGAGTCATGCCGAAAATCGGTGCAGGACCAAAGGAAATCGATGGGTGCTATGCATTACGCACCGGCCGCAAGAGGCTCCGTCAGGGTGTATGGATCGCCCGTGGGAGAATCGTGCTCATTCCCAAATCTGCCTTTCGCATACCGCGCCCGATGTAAAAATTCTGTCTCCAGGGAATTCTTTCTTCCCACCGGTCGTCTACCTGATTTAAGCTCTGCGCAAATTCACAGTTACGGAGGTGTTGCCCATGAAACGGCTCTTGCTTGCCTGCACGCTGGTGGCTCTCGCGATTACGCCTTTCGCGTCTGACGCACAGGATTGCACAAAAGTCACGATGCCCCTCGAACGCTGGGAGAGCATGCTCCTCGAGATCGAAAGCGACATCGAGCCCGATCCCCCCGCGTTCCCGGTGGCGCGTATTGAACGAAAAATAGAGGGGAGCTTCACCAAGGGGTTGTTCAGCGGAACTCTCACCGAGGTGTTCGAAGTCATAGATACCAGCGGGCACGTGAGAGTCCCTCTGCTCGACGGCGAGGTCTCCCTGGGCGAAGTGTTGCTCGACGGCAAGAGGACGTCGCTCCTTCGCGAGGGGAGCATGTACACCCTGGGCATCGACGAGCCCGGTGAGCATCGGGTGCGCCTCGACTTCTACGCCGGCGAGGATCAGGATCGGTTCGCGCGGCGCCTCAAGTTCTCCCTGCCCAGAGGCGGCATCACTAACGTCTCGGTGCTCCTCCCAGAAACGGAGATCGAAGCGAAGCTCACAAACGGCGCCCTGACGAGAGTCGAGCCTCGTGAAAAATCGACACTCCTCGTGGGCAACCTGGATTCCTCCGGGCAGTTCGACTTGTCGTGGACCCGCCGTGTCACCCACAAGGGCGATCAGGCTGTTGTGATGGAAGCGACGACGAGCACTCTCTTCACCGTTGGAGAATCGGTGATCGGCGGAAAGACCTCCCTCGACCTGTCCGTCGTGGAAGGTGAAACCGACCTGGTGGAGCTGCAGCTGCGCGAGGGCATCGAGATCATCGACGTCGAGGGTGACGCAGTGCTTCAGTGGCAAACAGACGCGAGGGACGGCGGTCGGTTGACCGTATTGCTGCGGTATCTGGTCTCCGACAGGATCAATATGGTGATCCGCTTTCAGACCCCGGCGGACGTAACCGGCCCCATATCCCTCCTGATGCCCTGGCCGGCGCCGGGCACTCCCACAAACGGAACCGCCGGAGTGCTGGGTCCCTCAGGTCTCAAAATAGACGTGGTATCCACCAAATCGGCCACCGAGTTGAGCGCCCTCGATATGCCCGCCGAGCTAACCGAGCTCGCCTCCAACCCTCTGATGTTCGGGTTCAGCTTTACCGAACCGCCCGCCATCGAGATCTCGGTCTCGCGCCATGAGCAGGTCACCCTGACGAGCACTCTCGTCGAGGAGATCCAGGCCTCGACCGTCCTTTCACAGGACGGAACCGAGGTAACCAAGTTGAAGATCCGCATTCGAAACAACACCAGGGAGTATCTCATCGTTCACCTGCCCGAGGGCACAGTGTTGACACATTCGCTGATCGACGGGCAACCGATTCGCCCGGCCGTCGCAAAAGTGGACAACGAGGAGGTCCTCCTCGTGCCCCTGCGCCAGAGCGAGCGGATCAAGCAGGGCGAGGCGCGGCTCCACTCGGTTCGCCAGGGGGAGACCCTCAGCGATATCGCAAATTTCTACTACTCGGATCCCAGCCGCTGGCAGATGATCCTCGCCTCCAATCCGGAGACTCTGTACTCGGCGGACAGCGTCGCTGAGGGACAGAGTCTTCGCATCCCGGCACAGCAGGGCGTCGCGGTGGAGGAGAGCGCCTTCATCATCGAGCTGGCCTACAAGGCGCGAAACACGCCCCTCGACAATATGGGAAAGGTCTCTGTGGAGTTACCGAGCCTGGACGTGGACACCATGCGCACAACCTGGCACCTCTATTTCCCCAACACCCTAGATCCCATCAACTTCGACGCAAATCTGACGCAGTACTCCGCCATCCGTTACGACATCTTCAGGCGGGCCAAAGAGTTCCTGGAACGCACCCTCTGGATTCAGTACGCCTGGGCCGGCGGCAAGTACGAGAACATCCTCCGACAGCGAAAGACCATCTACCGAAACGAACTCGATGGCCGCGGCGCCGGCAAGAGCATCCGGGCGGCGTTTCCCCTGGTGGGCGAGCAATATCGATTCAAACGGATCCTGCTGGGCAAGGAGACGCCCAGGATCTCCATCACATATGTCAATCGAACGGCAACCTTCGCCGTCAAGTGGCTGGCCATGGTGGGAGCCTTCGCCCTGA
The DNA here is from genome assembly GCA_030595125.1 of Deltaproteobacteria bacterium. Lineage (GTDB taxonomy): Bacteria > Myxococcota_A > Polyangia > JAAYKL01 > JAAYKL01 > JAUVAN01. The sequence goes on along the minus strand of JAUVDV010000096.1, from coordinate 3,510 downwards.
CCCTGTTGCTGCTCAGCCGCATAAGGGACATCAAAACCTGGATTGCCGCTGCGCTCGGCCTTGCCCTGCTGTTGATCGTCGCCCACTACATTCTCGGCGTACATCGAAGGGTTGTGTGGGGCATCGACATGGGCCTCATCTTCATGCTGGCGCGATCCAGGTCAGGTCAGATACGGGCGCGACTCAAAGAACTGCTTCACTCTCCCTGGAACATCACGGAGATCATGTCCATCCGCAATCTCCTGTTCGGCGTGGGCCTGTTCGCGGTGATCTGCTTCGTGCTCGCCTTCCCGTTGCTCGTATCGTGTACGGCGATGGTCGTGCTGATCTTGCTGTGGAAAAGAAGTGTCTCGGCGTCCCGAAAGGAGGCGCCAAATGCGTAATCACATCACAATAGAAATCTTGTTGATCGCGCTTACTGTCTCCATCGGTACACTGGCGGCCATCGAGTCCATCGCAAAGCCCGACGATCATATGTCCGCAGAAGAGAACATGAAACGCCAGGCCTACGCGGACGACAACTTCGAAGCGATCATGGCGCCCCAGAACGCCGACTTCAACGAAGCCCTGAGCGCACCCAACGCTCCGGCTGCGGCCGTCATGCAAGCGCTTGACAATCTGGGCTACCTTCACGGCGGCGCCGGCGCTGCATCTCCTCCACCCCGTCCATCATCGACAACAATTGCGCCACCCATTTCCCCGCCCTTGGGAACGAGTGGTTCCACGGTGGAAATCACCATTGACCAGTTCGAGGATCTAAGAGCCCGCGTGAAGGCCATCCGCGATCGCGTGGCCCTGCGCGAAGGCCCCACCGTGGCCCTCGGTTCCTCCAAGTACACCGGCGTGGCAATCAAGGGCGCACTCTCCCTCAACCTCAAGCTCCAGGTCACCCTTGGCAAGCCCGACACCTGGAAAACAGTTCCCCTCATCGGCGACGACGTGGTCCTGGTTCGCGGAACCGTCGACGGCAAGCCCATCCCCGTCTCCGAGCAAAACGGCTACCACGTGTGGATCACCAGGATCACCGGCGAGATAACCATAGATCTGGACATCCTCGTTCCCTCGCGCGGTCCAAGGGGCTCCCTCGAATACGATTTCCTCGTGGCGCGCACACCCGTAACCAGTTTTTCGTGCGAATTTCCCAGCAAGGATCTCGAACCTCGCCTGGACGCGGCGGTCCAGTCCGACGTCAAATCCCTCGAAAATTCCACCCTCCTGGACGCCACGCTTCGCCCCACAACCCGTATCCACCTGGTGGGGTTCAAGGATCTGGCCGAGTCCGAGGGCCGGAAGGCGCGAGTCTTCGCTGAGAGCATGAATCTCCTGTCCATCGACGAGAACACCCTCGATATGTTCACGGTGATTCGCTACACAATCCTATACGCGGGCACCAAGCAATTCGACATCGTTGTGCCGGATGGGATGACCGTAGTCTCCGCCGACGGAGAGGGCGCGTTTCAATACACCCAGGACAAGCGGCCCGACGGCCGAATGGTCATCAAAGGAGAGACCGCCTTCCCGATCAGAAACGGCTACGAGATATCCCTTCGCATGAAACGCCAGATGCCCCGCGCCGAAAAGAGCGCAACCGACACCATCGAGGTTCCCATCCCACGTTGCTCGGGAGTGGAGCGCGAACACGGCTGGCTGGCGGTTGAGGTGCCTGGAAAGCTGCGGTTGAAGGAGGACAAGCTTTCGGAGATCACCCCCATCGACATGAGACAGCTGCCGAAGGAGATGGTCGGCTCTGCGGTGAGCCCCATCATCAAGGCCTATCGATACCACTCGGACGACGCCTCGGTCAGGCTCATCGCAACGCGACTGCCCGACAAGGAACCGGCCTCCGGATCCGTGGATCGGATCAGGGCCTTTTCCGTAGTCTCTCCCGAGGGCAAGATCCTCACGGACATGCGCATCACGATGCGAAACCGCCTGCGCCCTACCCTGACTCTTACTCCGCCCGACGGCACCGAGGTTCTCTCGGTCCACCTGGACGGCGAGGCCATTCGCCCCGCCAGGAACAGTAACGGCGACCTCATGCTCCCGCTCAAGCGCTCGCAGGGACAGGACAAGCTCGAATCTTTCACCATGCAGATCGTCATGGAGAGCGAAGCGTCTCCCCTCGGCCTGTTCGGCACATCCGATCTGTCGCTGCCGACCGTCGGGCTGCCCACCTCCACCGCCTCCTGGACGATCTTTCTTCCGGCCAAGAACATCTACTCGGCTCTCGAAGGGGACATCGACGCTCAGCGCTTCGCAACCCAGGCGCACTGGCACCAGCCCGCCCACTCGATCGCTCCTGTTCGCATCTTCAACACCCTCGATGAAGACGATGAGGAGGCTCCTGACGCAGCCGGTGCGGATTCCGGGCTCATGTCCGTGCGCATAGAGTTGCCGAAAACCGGCACCAGAATGGACTACTCGCGTTACTGGCTCGAGGCGGAAAAGCCATGCCGGGTCACCTTCACTTACATGCGCGGGTGGCTCACAATTCCCTCGGTGGTGGTCCTGACACTCCTGCTCGCCCTCGGTTGCCTCCTCGTAAGCGCGTGGAGAGACCGGCCGGTTCCGAGGTTCAAACCGGTCCTGGGCCTGTTGCTGCTGCTCGTTTCCATCTGGCCGCTCTACGTCATGGGTGGAAAGGTGGCCGTTATTGTCGGTCTCGTTCTCGGCGCGGCCGCCATCGGCTTGCGTCGCAAATGGTTGAAGACCATCCCGCGCGCGGTCATGGATTGGATGCGGGATATCGCCCATCGGCACGACGCAATTTCGGGAACCACTACCATGACCACCGGCGCGATCGTCAAGAAATCCCTCATCGCCACCGGCCTGTTCATCGTCTTCCTCGGGCTCTTCCACGTCGGCATACAGCTTATTGAGCTGATGCTGAATCCGTTGTAGATTGGTATATAGAGGTCACATTCGGCGGGGACTGCAATGAAATGGACATTGGACACTTTGAGACAGCGGCGCGAGGAAATCCTCGCTATCGCGCGAAGGTATGGAGCAAAGGAAATCCGTATATTCGGATCGATCGCCAGGAACGAGGCTGGACCAAATAGCGATATCGACCTGGTCGTCGAGTTCGAACCTGGAACCAGCTTGCTGGATCACGGCGGCCTGATCATGGATCTCCAGGATGCCCTGGGTTGCAAGGTAGATGTTATCAGCGCTCGTGGTATGCAAGATCGGCTCAGATCGCGCGTTGAGGCCGAGGCAGTGGCGCTATGAGACACGATGAGGATGAGGTCTGGACGGTGGTCGAACGCGACCTCGATCCGCTGAGGATAGCCATCGAATCCATTCTGGAAGCGGAGGGATGGATGCCTCCTGAAAACAAGCAAACTCCTCAAGGTCTTTGAAGTGTCATTATTGGTCGGCCGATGACCCCCATACCGATCGCCCTGTTTTTCAAAATGGGTTACCATGTCTCTATTCAACATAATGGAGGTGCACATGCGTATGCAGGCAATTTTACTTATTTCGATGCTGTGTCCGATCTCGGCCCTG
>JAUVDV010000163.1 GCA_030595125.1 Deltaproteobacteria bacterium | reverse complement strand
ATCCTTGAGGTCCACGGGGCAGTCGTCGTTTACTCCGTCACAGATCTCCGCAGGGTCGCAAACGCCCGCCGATGAGTTGCACACGGTCGTGGAATCCTTGAGGTCCACGGGGCAGTCGTCGTTTACTCCGTCACAGATCTCCGCAGGGTCGCAAACGCCCGCCGATGAGTTGCACACGGTCGTGGAATCCTTGAGGTCAGCGGGACAGTCGTCGTTTACTCCGTCACACGTCTCCTCGATATCGCAATCACCCATCGAAGCACGGCATATTTGTGTAGAAGGTTGGAAAGAACAGATTCCCTCCAAGCCAAGAAGATTGCAGGCATCGCACTCACCTGTGCATGCCGAGTCACAGCACCATCCGTCCACGCACGGATCTCCGCCGCAATCCCCGATGTCGTCGCATTCCACGGGGGAGGTATCCGTGTCGGTATCGGTATCCGTGTCGGTATCCGTGTCGGTATCCGTGTCTGCATCGGTATCAGTATCCGTGTCTGTATCAGTGTCAGCACCAGTGTCGGTGGAGCCGTCGGGGCGAACGGGGAGGTCCTTGAGATCGATGCAGGCGGATACGGCCGTCGCAATCGCAAATACCAACACCGAAATCAAGAAGTTTCTCTTCATCGTGTCCCCCGTGTTCGTCGTTCATCCGTCAATCGTGTGTTTTTACATAATAAATGAAACTTTGATTTTCGTACATGATTCAATTCTTTTCATTAGAACGAAACCGGGATTTCAGAGTAGAAGTCCGCCTATTGAAATGTCAGCGCCAGTCCTCCGAGCGCCGGGTAGAACGCCACCGGCTTTGCGGGAGACTCTTCACCGTCTTCACCACTGTTCGCGTACAGCACACAAAACACGACGCTCGCCGCCGCCATTAAGCTCGCCCCAACGGTAAGACCGACGGCCACGTTGTTGTTGGCGGCAACATCGTCCCGTGCATCTTCCATCTTCCCGAAGATCCGCTCTTCCTCGTCGGCGTAAAAGCTGCTGGTTGAATCCAGTTTATCATAACTGTCGAGGTACTTGTCGTAATCGTCAGCGGCGGCATTCGTCTTGTTCCAGTACACTCCGGCCACAATGCCCAGTCCCACGGCGATTGCGGCCCCTCCTATTCCCAACCCCAGAAGCACGGGCGAACGCTTGCCCTCCTCATCGACGGGCTCGTGTTCCGGTTCCGGTTCCGGTTCCGGCTCCGGTTCCGGTTCGGGCTCCGGTTGCGTCACCGGCTCCCTCAACAGCACGCCCCCGGGAGTCGTCTTGCCCGGCTTGAAATTGACTTCGATCTTCAGCTTGGCGCCGGAAATCAGTCTCACCTTTCGGGAGTAGGTTTCCATCCCTTTCATCTCCACCCGCAAAACATGGTACCCCGCCCCCAACAGCAACGGGCTTGGCAACGGGCTTTTTCCCACCCGTTCGTCGTCCACGTAGATCTCGGCCCCGTCGCGATTGACCTTCACCCTCAATTCTCCCGTTATGGAATTGATCTCATCCCTCAACTGCTTGACGCCACCGAGCATCTCCTCGCTCAGAGTCCCCTTGAATTCCCCTTCGAGGAGCCTCAGGGTGGCCAGCGCCTCCGCGTAGCGACTCAACGCCTTGTAACAGTTGGCCAGGTTGAAAAGAGCGCCCTTGGTCTTGTACAGCCTGCTCGACTCATCGAACTCAACCGCAGCGCCGGCGAATTTCTCCGCCTTGAACAGCGCCACTCCGGCCTTGAAGTGCTTCTTCGCCTCGACTTTATTGTCGGCCGCGACGGACCCGGCCGCGAGAAACAGGCCAACGCCAAGAGCTGCGATTATCATCCATCGAATCATGGTCGCTCCTTGTTGGGCTCGGCAATTCAGGGCGAACACATAGGTTCGCCCCTACTCGAAATCTTCCGATAACAACGTTCCCTTGGCGCCCTTGCTTATCTTGTTATCGGGTTTCTTTGCGGGCGGCTTGGCCGGCGACGGCGGTGCAACTTTTATTGTCTCGGTAATCTTGTCGGAAGATTTGGAGGAATCCTTCACGCCCTTTTTCACGCTCTTTTTCTTGCCCCTCCTGGTCTTTGAACCGGCTTTCTCAACTTGTACCACGGCGGGTTCAGTCGGCTGGGCTTGAGCCACCGGATCAAGTGAGACTTCGACAACCAGGTCTTTGGAAGGAACCAGGGAAGTTGCGTACGATTTGAAACCGTCGGCCTCCACCCGGAAGGGCACGATGAAATCGCCCTTCTTGACCTTGAAAGGATTCATGGGAACGGGAGTATTGTCGTAGTAGATCTTCGCCCCGTCGGGCGCGCCCTTTATGGTGATCTCCACTCCGGTTTTGGAGTTCTTCTCCAATATCGCCGGGGCCGCCGGCTGTACCGGCACCTTGACGGGCTCCCCGTCGCGGTTCGCAAAAAAGAACACTGCCGCGATTGCCAGAAGCACTGCCGCAATCCCACCGCCGATAAAAACGACCTTCATTCCCGGCTTTTTGGCGGAGGTCCCCGCCCATGCGCCGGGCGTGGCCTGCCTCCCCATCTCCGACAACACACTCGTGGCCGAGGGGTGATCCTCTTTGGCGATGATAGTGCTTCCCAGATCACCGCCCGCGCACTTCCCGGCGTTACCGATTCCGGTCATGAACGACGTGAAGCTGTCTCTCCGCCGGTCGTACGAGCCCAACTCCTCGAGCGCATGCAGCATCTCTGACGCGGTCTGGTAACGCTTGTCGACATCCTTTGTCAGCGTTCGCTCGATCACCCCGCCGGCCTCCGTCGGGAAGTCCGGATAGGCATCTGATGGAGGGGTGTGCGGCTCGGTGAGCACCTTGATCAAAAGATCGTTGTAACTCTCACCACTAAACGGCAGCGCGCCGGTCAGCATCTGGTAGAAGATGACCCCCATCGCGTAAATATCGGTGCGCCGGTCTACTTCTGCGGTGCTCCTGGCCTGCTCCGGCGACATGTACGCCGGCGTTCCCAGCAGGGTGCCGGTCTGGGTGAGCTTGGTCTGATCGCCGCCTTCCGGGCTGAACTTGGAGATCCCGAAGTCGATGAGCTTTACAGTCGGATCTTCTCCCTCCTGTTGAGTGATGAAGATGTTGGCCGGTTTGAGATCCCTGTGCACGATGCCCTTTGAATGGGCCGCCTCCAGGGCCAGCAGTATCGGTTCCATGATCCCGCACGCGGCAGCCGGGGCGATCGGACCGGTGCGCGCAAGCATGTTGTCGAGATCCTCGCCTTCCAGGTATTCCATCACCATGTAAGGGTCGCCCTGGGACGACGCGCCCACGTCGAGGACATCGATGATGTTTTTGTGACCGATGGCGGCCGCAGCCTGGGCCTCCCTGTAGAACCTCTTGAACATCTCGTCGCCGCCGGCGAGATCGGCGTGGAGAATCTTTACTGCCACCTTCTTGCCGATGACAACATGCCGGCCCAGATATACCGCGCCCATGCCGCCCTCGCCGAGAAGCTTCACGATTTGATATCGACCATCCAGGGTCTGTCCGGTGTAGTCGGTTGTGGCCATTACTTGAATGATAGGCGATATTCGACCCCTTTAGTATTGAAATCTCCTTCCTCTACCGAACCCTCACCAGGGTTCCGGGATCTTCTTCGCTCGCGTAGATTGCCCACCAACCGTCCGGCAGGCGCGGGCCGGTCCAGTCGAAGAACCAGCGGGCGTCCGTGGGGGCGAGGTTGACGCATCCGTGGCTCCTGCGATTCCCGAACCGGTCATGCCAGTAGACACCGTGGAGCGCGTAGTTCTCGAAGAAGAACTGGCTCCAGGGAACGTCGTGCAGGGAGAACAGATGACGGTCCTCATCCGGGACGCCGCCATCGATCCCTTTCTCGATCTCCTCGTCGAGCTCCTCGTCGGTGTTGTCCATGGGAATTGCAGACACCTTGACCCATATCCGAAACTTGCCCTTCACGGTTCTGGATCCGCCGCCCCTTCCAGAGGACATCATGGTCACATATACCGGCGTGTCGCCCTCGTACGCGGTCACTATCTGCTGCGAAATGTCCACGTCGATCCATTTTTCGGCGGGTCCCACGGAGTCGGGCCTCGAGGCCTCGGTCACTATCCGGACATCCCTCCTGTCGAGCCAGGCTCCCTCGTCGAATCGGACGAAGCGCTTCCTACCCTTTCCCGCCTCCTCGAACACCTCGAAGGGCGAGTACCTCTCGACAGGTGCGATACGGAACTTCTTTTTCCTGGACGGCTCGCTGTAGGCCCACGCCTTCTGGGAGTTGACCCACCCCACCGGCCAGGGAGAACCGTCGACTATCTCCACGCCCTCGAAATCGCTGACTCGACGCGAGATTCCGGCGGCACTCCTGGGCACGAGCCGCCCCTCCACGGTCTTGAAATAAGCCTCCCCGTACAGGCGGGTGATCCCCTTGACGCCGAAGCCATACCCCTTGAAAACCTCCCTGACCTCCTCCACTGATCCCCCGACGTTGCGGTACTCCATTGCCGGCTTGTAAACGAATGCGTAGGGCCACGGGGTGATCTCGCCATCCTTCATCACCGGGTAACGCAGCCCCCAAGCGGGATCGTCGGTGGGCGTTACGCCGCTACCGCAAACCCACGCCTCGTCGTGAACCCGATACCAGTAATCGCGACATCCCGCGCCCCGGGTCCGTTCGATCGCCGGCAGGCGGGATCCCTTCATGACAACGCCCCGGCGTTTGAACTTGGACGTGGGACCCCGCCGGACCACCAGCCGGTTTCTGTTGACCAGAAGGGACAGGTAACCCGCAGGCTCGCCAATCTCGATATAGGGAGACGACTCAACCGCGGCCGGCTCTATTTTCGGAAGCTCGGCCCTCGATGGCTCCGGATCGGGAGGAATGCTGACCGTTCGCGCAAACGTCGCCTGGCTAATCAAACAAATGGATATCCCCACCACCGATGCGCTAAACCTTCTCATCACCCATCAGAATACCCCCACTGAGCCGTCGATACCAATAAACAGGATTCGTGACCTGCGCTTGCGACCGACCAGCCTGAAAGGCTGAAACATATCAGCCCGGGGCACCGCCCTGGGAATCGTGGAAAATATGGTAATCGTTTTGATCGTCATCCAAGGTCGAAGATCTCGCCATAGCTCGCGTCCGCGAGCGTAGGCGGACCCGTCACGACTCTAAAGAACGGCTATCTAGCGGATATCATTGGCTTCTATATGTCAAGTGGAGGGTTTTGACCTTGGATTGCTCCCATTTTTAGTACCAGCCGCAGTGAGAGGGTATTCCTGTATAAACAGGAGGACCCATGCGTGGAAAGAGATTCAAAGAAGAACAGATCATTCGGGTGTTGCGCGAGGTTGAACAAGATGGCGTGACCGTGA
>JAUVDV010000106.1 GCA_030595125.1 Deltaproteobacteria bacterium | reverse complement strand
CGGTACACGCAAGAACCTATTCGATGTCAGACGTTCAGCCGCGTTGCAGAACCTCGAGACAATTCAGCGCCGGCTCGAAGCTGTCGTAGAATTGCGGAAGGCGGCATGATGCTGCTGAATTCAAACCGGTCGGTGCTCTAGGCCAGCTTTATCAAGCGGCCTCGCTCTCCCCCTTGTCGGAGGGCTTCTCCTTCTCATCCAAAACAGGCTTGTTGTCGGTCGTGAGAATTCTCTCTTTCAGAGAGGCCGCGATGTCGGGATGCTCCAGGAGATAAGCCATGGCGTTTTCCCTGCCCTGGCCCATTCGCTCCCCATCCAGAGACAACCACGCGCCCGCCTTGTCCACGATCCCATCCTCGATACCCATATCCACGAGTTCAGCCTCCTTGTTGACGCCCTCGCCGAAGATGATCTCGAACTCGGCCTTTCGAAACGGTGGGGCCATCTTGTTCTTCATCACTTTCACTCTGGTGCGGTTTCCGATGGAATCGTCCGTGCCCTTCTTCTTGATGGCGCCGATCCTGCGAATATCGAGCCTCACCGAGGCGTAGAACTTGAGCGCGTTTCCCCCGGTCGTCGTCTCCGGGCTGCCGAAGGTCACTCCGATCTTGTGGCGTATCTGATTTACAAAAAAGATCGTTGCTCCGGTGCGATGGGTCACGCCGGTGAGCATGCGCATTGCCTGGCTCATCATCCTGGCCTGTAAACCCACGTGGTGATCTCCCACCTCTCCGTCGAGCTCCGCCTTGGGCACAAGCGCCGCGACGGAGTCCACGACCACCAGATCCACGCACTCCGACTGGATCAGCGTGTTCGCTATCTCCAGCGCCTGTTCCCCGTGATCCGGCTGGGCCACGAGCAGCTGATCCACGTCGACCCCGAGCTTCCTGGCGTAGGTAACGTCGAGGGCGTGCTCGGCGTCGATGAAGGCGGCAATCCCGCCCGCCCGCTGCGCCTCTGCGATGGCGTGGAGGGTGAGGGTTGTCTTTCCCGAGGACTCGGGGCCGTAGATCTCGATCAGTCGACCCCGGGGATAGCCTCCGACGCCCAGCGCCCGATCGATGGTCAGCGAACCGGTCGAAAACGACGGGACGTTGTCCCCCGAGGGAACATCCCCGAGACGCATCACGGCGCCTTGACCGAATTGTTTTTCTATCCTGTCCACCGTCGCGGACAACTCCTTCATTTTTTCTTTCAGTTTCATGACGCTCCTTCTCTTTTCTTGAGCAGCCCGGCCAAAAAATCAGACCTTGCTGCGATCCAGGTTTCGGTAGCCGATAGCCTCGGCCACGTGTTGAACGCTGACCGATGTCGAATGATCCAGGTCGGCGATGGTCCGGGCCACTTTCAGGATCCGCGCGTATGCCCTTGCGGAGAGGCCGAGCCGCTCGATGGCGCGCTCGATCAGTCCTCGTGCATTCCCGTCCAGCTCGCAGTATCGATGGATCTGCTTCAGGCTCATCTGGCCGTTGGTTCGAACGCCGCTTTTTTCAAATCGTTTTTCCTGTATTTCGCGGGCCTCGTTTACCCTGGCACGGATGATCTTCGAGCTCTCCGCCGGAGCGCGGCCGGTCAGATCCCGGACGGCCACTGCGGGAACCTCCACGTGGAGATCGATGCGATCCAGCAGGGGTCCCGAGATTCTCGATCGATATCGCTCCACGGCTCCGATGCTGCACGTGCAGTCCCTGTCCGGCGTACCGTAGTAGCCGCAGGGGCAGGGGTTCATGCTGGCGATGAGATTGAAGCTCGCCGGAAAAGTGGCCTGCCCCGCCGCCCTGGAGATGGTTATGGAACCCTCCTCCAGCGGTTCTCTCAGCACCTCGAGGACGTGACGTTTGAACTCGGTGAGTTCGTCCAGGAAGAGGATCCCATTGTGCGCCAGGGACACCTCTCCGGGTCTCGGAGGGTTGGAGCCTCCCACCAGGCCGGCGTCGGAGACCGTGTGATGGGGTGATCGAAAGGGGCGAGAGGTGACGAGGGGCTTCGTTGCGCTCGTCAGCCCGAGCACCGAATGAGCGGCGGAGACTTCCAGCATCTCGTCGAAGGTCAGGGGCGGCAGGATGGTCGTGAGCCTTCGCGCAAGCATCGTCTTGCCCGATCCCGGAGGACCTATCATGATCGCGTTGTGCGCTCCAGCCGCGGCCACCTCCAGCGCGCGCTTGGCATGCTCCTGCCCGCGCACTTCGGACATATCGATGTCCTCCCGGGCATCCGAGGGCACGGCCACCGTGGGCGGGTGCGGCTCGATGGGACTCTCGCCGGTCAGGTGCATTACCGCGCAGGGCAGGTCCCGCACGGGCAGAACTTCCACTCTGGAGACAACGGAGGCTTCGGCGGCGTTCTGCGACGCCAGCATGACCTGGGAACACTTGTCGCTCTTGTCTGCACGAAGAGCGTACGGCAAGGCTCCGGGCACGGGGCGACACCGCCCGTCGAGGCCGAGCTCGCCGATAATCATCATGTTGTCGAGTTTCCCCGGTTCGACCAGGCCGACTCCGGACAACAGGCCCAGGGCTATGGCCAGATCGAAGGCCGAGCCCGACTTCTTGAGATCCGCCGGAGCCAGGTTCACGGTGATCTTTCGGGGCGGGACCACGTAACCGCAGTTCGACAGGGCGGCGAGCACACGCACCTTCGATTCCCTGACCGCCCCCTCGGGCAGCCCGACGATGGTGAAGGCCGGCAGGCCCATGGCCAGATCCACCTCCACCCGTACGATGTCAGCGCTCACCCCCGAAAGCGCGGCGCAGGTTACGGACGTTTGCATGCATCTCCTCTCCGGTTTCTACCGATGTCCGGATGGACGCATAGCAATCTTCATGCCCACTTGTTCGACGCCTGTCCTGCGGCGTATGATCGTCGGCGAAGGACCATTCCGCCGCCGCCCGCCGCACCCCGCCGCCGCAACGCTTGTCCGCCGACGCCCTTCGGGCTATGGCGGATGAACGAGGTCGTGATATAGAATTGTCGCAACAGATAAATCGCGGAGTAGAAATGCACAGATATTCCATACCGATCCTCCTGACTGCGGCGCTCGCGCTGGGCTGCGGGGGGACCTCCCGGGACATTCGGGACGCAGTCGACGACACGGCGCAGGCCGACGCAGGCCCACCCGACGTAACTGTTATCGTCTTCATCATGGCCCGCTGCCCCCATTGCGCCGGCTTGCTAAAGACGTTGCTTCCGCTGAAAAAAGAACTGGGCGACTCGGTTGCGCTTTCGTTCGGATGGATCGGCCTGGTCGACGCCGAGGGAAGAGCCGACCTCTCCTACGGTGACGCGGAGGTGAAGTCGGCCGAGATCCAGCTCTGCGCGGGTTTGAACTCCACGACAGGGCAGTGGTTGGATTTCATGGAGTGCCTGTACGAGGGAGAGCGGTGGCACACCATGCCGAAGGGATGGACCTCGTGCGCCAAAAAGACAGGTATCGATGTTGCCGCAATCACCACTTGCATCGACGAGGGAGATGGAGAGATCGAGCTGGAGAGATCCATCGAGGTGGCGGCCGCGAAGGGTATCGAGGGCGCGCCGTCCCTGTTCATCAACGGTCAGCGCTACATGGGCGATCATTCACGGGAGTCCATTCTCTCGCGCGTCTGTCACGCGGCCGAAGCTTCTGACGACCCTCCGGAGATCTGTTCCAGCGTGAGCCCCCTCGTGACCTTGCCCACTACCCTTCTCGTGGACCCCCGCTGCGATGATCCCATGAGTTGCGACGTCACCCGTGAGGTGGCCTTCCTCAATGTTCTTTTTCCGACTCTCGCCCTTACGGTGGTGAACTACCAGTCACCGGAGGGCAAGCGACTGTACAAGCTCGTTCGCGCGGCGGGCGGCCCCCGGTACATTCCGTTGCTCATTTTCGATGAGGCGCTCGACAAGTTCCCGCGTGAGAAAGCCGCCATCGACGAATACCTCCAGCCGTTCGGTGAGGGATATCTGATGTCCATCGGCATGGGCTGGGATCCCACGATGGAGATTTGCGATAACAAAATCGACGATAACGAGGACGGCGCAACAGACTGCCTGGATAAAGGATGCGCGGGCGTGCCTGGATGCCGCGAGGAGCAGTCCGGCAGGATGGACTTCTTCATCATGAGTCGGTGCCCATTCGCCATGGATATGATCCCGGAGGTGGAGCGCTTCGCGAGCCACATGTCGAGCCACGGAGAGAAGTTCGACCTCCACCTGCAGTTCATCGGCAACATCCTGGAAGGCGAGCTCGATTCCATGCACGGCGAGCCCGAGGTGACCGAAAATCTCCGCATGATCTGCGCGCAGCACCTCTACCGGAAGAAGAACCTGTTCATGGACTACGTCGCTTGCCGGGCGCGCAGCTATCTCGACGCCGATTGGGAGGCCTGTATTCCGAAAGGGATGAGCGCGGCCAAGATCAGCAAGTGCGCCGGTGGGAAGACGGGAAAAAAGCTACTCGAGGCCAGCTTCACCCTGGCGTCGGAGGTGGGCATCTCCGGGAGCCCGTCGGGGATGCTCAACAACAACTTCGAGATGAACTCCAGATCCGCCGCCGGGATCCTCGAGGCTTTTTGCAAACACAACGATCGCCCAGTGTGCAAGACGACGATCGAACCCGCGAAGGGCGACTCCACAGGACCGTTGACCGATAAATGTCAATGAGATGAGCCCTCAGGTCTCCCATACCCAGGTGCAGCACATCTCGGACCAGGTGCCGCACGAAACAAACAGATCCGGGTTCATGAGCAAGGGACAGCTGTCACCCCAGGGGACGCAGGAACCGCCGCCCATGGCGCAATCGTTGCTCGGATCTATCGGCGTGCAGCACACATCGAGAACGCTGGTGCACGTTCCCGCTCCGTTGGACTCTGTCCCGCTCGGGCATGTCCACCAGCTCTCGCAGGTGCCGCCGATGTTGGCGCAGGGCTGGCGCGTGTCCTCGCAACACATTGTAGTGGCCCAGTTGCAGTAGAAATCGGTCCTGTGAACCTCGTAGCTTGCGCACGACGTGCCGCACGCCATGTCCGGCTGGTCGTTGCAGTAATCGACCACACCCCCGTCCGCATCCATGGGTTGGCAGCAAATGTCACCGGGCGTATCGCAAGACCACTCGTAATTGTGAATCGAGGTTGGTGAAGTGAGATCCGTCGAGCACGTATACTCATCTGTGAACAACTCGCAATCCCACGGGCATGTTGGAGGGGCGCAGCATTTCTGGAGCATGCTGCCGCAGTCGTAGGAGGAATTCTCCAGATCGCCGGGGCAGCTTTCCCATAGGTTGACGCAGAGCCCTCCCATCTCGCCGCAGCTGGGCAAGGGACCGGTATCCGTATCGGAACCCGTGTCCGAACCTGTGTCCGAACCTGTGTCCAAACCCGTGTCAGAGTCCGTGTCCGTGTCGGAGTCCGTGTCGGAGTCGGAGTCCGTGTCGGAATCGGTGTCCGTGTCGGAGTCGGTGTCCGGCGCACCTGTACTCGCGTCGAGATCAGAGAGCATCGTCGGCGGCGACTGCCCGCAGCCGATCCCTGAGAGTGTGAGAACAAGAAGGGTCGCCAGAAAAAGAACTGTGGTTTTCATTTTAGTCCGGCTATTCATTATCAGCTCCTTGTTGCCGATGGCATACACAACTGAAATATAGTATCTTTTTAAAGAAAAAAAGCTCACTGGTAATAACATATGAAAAGCCATCTTGAAGACATGCCCCACGAGATCGAAACCCTGGCGAATCTGTGCGTAACTCACGTCAAGAACCGTTTCGGTTTCGATCTGGATTTCGGCATAGACACGCTCTCGGTTCTCGACGGCTTCATCGCTGCCGTGGTCATGGACGAGTGCGAAGGCTCGATGCCTCCGCCAGGAGACAGGCGCCGCACCCACCTTATACACCTGCTCGCGCCCACGGTGGGTGCTTATTGGGGAGAGGTGCTGCGACGCCAATTCGGCGGAAGGTGGCGCTTCGTCACACAGGAACCTCCCAACTGGATACTCGAGTTCGACGAGTTCTTCCTGAGGATGAATCCGGCGGGTACAGCGGCCAGCGTGGTCATGGGAGAAAGCGTCGAGGAGTGGAAGAGCTCCCTGGTCACGTCTCCCGAACTGATGGGACCACTTGTGGAGCGCCTGGCGGTTGCGCCGCCGTTGCCCGAAGATCAGTTCTACACCCTGACCACCATCCACGAAACCATCCAGATCGCCGAGGAATACCTCAGGGAGCGCGCCGCAAAAGACGGTTCCGTCGGTTGCACTCAGGAGGACTACGATCGCGTTTTCGGCGTCTGATCTCTGATCAACTGTCTTCTACACCCATGGCGCTGGCAAGTGATCGCAGGTGCGGATCGGTTTCGATCATGGCGCGCAAGGTTTCTTCGAGGGCCTCGCGCATGTTCTTCGGCGCGCCGGATACCATGTCGGAGTCCATGGTCTGAGCGATCAATCGATCCACCGCCTGCCCCGGAGAAATCTTTCCCGCAGCAAGTTCACGAGCGATCTCCATCACGGGATCGGTCGATCCGGCGCTCGCGGCCGCATCGATCTCCGCAGACTCCGGCGTGGTTTGCACACCGGAAACTTCGCTCGTCGGAACTGCCCCCGGAGGACCTGTGGGTATTTTGATACTCATGGTTTACACCGCTGAAAAAAATGTACTTCATAAAAGCCTGTTTGCACAACAACGTATCGGCCAATCGAAATTTCTAAATGAGGCCAAAAAACTGGAAATCAACGGCACTGTATCGGGGTATATGCGTCGTGATCAATTAATATCCATGGGCGAAACATTTAGAGGCCTGGTCTCGTGAGCCGCTAGAACATGGAGCTTCCCGATCGCCTTTCGGATACCCCCCTTTGGCACGGGCTCTGGACATGCCTGGTACCGGGAAAACCAGTTTTTAAAGTACTTTTTTCCCAAGAAAAAAGGATTTTCTTGCCCTAAAAGGGAAAAAGTAACGTGCAAGAACGAACTTCCATAGTTGACGGGGCTAATCTTGGTATCATTTGTTATTATTCAGGTTTTAAAGGACTTTCCCGGCATATAATTGCTTTGAACCAGCTATAGTGCGGAAAATCTGGTTGGCTAAAATGCTTTTTCTCTTGACGGACAAGACTTCTGAACATATGATTCCCCCAACTTTGATTTGGGGGAAAACGAATCAACAATACCCCCTTAAAAACAGGAGAAAAGAAAATGACAAAAGCAGATCTCATCAATGCAGTCGCCGCAGCCAAGGCCGTCCCGAACGACACTTCCAAGAAGACCGTTCAGGCAGTGATCGACGAGACTTTCGAGCAGATCAAAAAGGCCGTCAAGAAGGACGAGCGCTTCTCGTTCCCCGGATTCGGTACCTTCAACAAGAAGAAGAGAGCTGCCCGCGCAGGCCGCAACCCCCAGACCGGCGAGAAGATCAAGATCAAAGCCCAGACCACGGTTGGCTTCCGTCCCGCGCAGGCCCTCAAGGACTTCGTCGGTGGCAAGAAAAAGAAATAATTTTTTTCAAGAGAGTTTAAAAACGAAAAGGGCGTGCTCCAAAAGGGCACGCCTTTTTTGTTTGATTACGCCCTCACCTGCGCTCGAATCATTCCAAGAGCGGCACGCAATGGCGAAAGGCCGGCGTCGGTGCGACCCCTGCGGTTGCGAAGGACTATTATCTCCTCCTCGAGGTCCGGGGTAAGGTGATGCTCGACGGCAAACCGACAGGCAGCCAGCCGGCGCGCAACCACGGTGCCCGGCTCCATTCGAAGGATGAAGGCTTTCCTTGTCCGATAAGTGGAACCGGATCGCACAACCTCTCCGGCAACCTCAATACCCTTTAGATCCGAGGGAGGATTCTCCACGCGAAGGCGTACCTCTATTGTGCCCCTCTCGTCCTCGCGAATCCAGAACGACGCGTCGGCGCCGGGAACCCGAGAGTCCGCGACCTTCACGAGACCCTTGTACCAGCGACGCAGAGTCGAGAAACCTTCGATGGTGGGATCCACGGGAAGCTCCGATCGCACGTGGGCGAACCAAGCCGGAATGCCCCAGATCAACGCATTGAGCAAGGTCGCCCATGCGATTCGCGTCCAGTTTTCCCGGGCCATGATCACCACGTACCCCAGGGCGCAAAGAGCGATGAGGAACGTGACCACGCCGCCGGGCGTGGAGATGTCAATCAGGGAGCGGCGACGGGCGCGGTATTCCCTCGCCAGTTTGCGATATTTCGAGACGTCATCGTCGCTCATCCTTCGCCACAGACCTCCCGGGCGGGGAGTGATGGAGCCTTTTTCCGAACGCATCAACCAGAGAGATACGGCGATCGCCAGGGCCGGCACACTCGCCGCAAGGGAGCCCATGTGCTGCGCGGTAAGCCCAAGGGCGGCCGCAGCGATGGAGAGAAACAACCGCCCGGCAATACCGGTGCGGGGGAGCATGTGGAAACGAGCGGGTATAGCCAGGTCGGCGAGGGCACGGTGAAGCTGCCAGGATTTGAGCATCATCAGGATCAACCCGATCAGGGCCATGAGTGCCGGAAGTCCCTGTATGTGGAGTGGAGTCTGCATCACGGAAGGCGTGTTCGGATTCGTCGCGACGGCGGCGACCTCCTGCGGTTCCTCAAAAGACTCTGGTATCGTCGTGAGCAGTGAAAGATCGAAATCGAGCACGACCTGCATGGGATACCAGCGAACCGTGCGGTGCTTTGTCAGGGTAGCCCTGTCGGCCTCCACATCAATCTCGTAGTCCCTGGCCACGTTCCGATCCACGATGATCGGAGCTCCCGTGCTCGCGCCCGGCAGGATCACCGTTACGGTCATGCGGTTGGTGCCGTGGTCCCAGATGATGGGAGTCCAGTCCATGCGAGCTCTTCCTTCGTACTCGCGCAATCCGTCGTGCTCGGCCAGATCGATCATGTGTACCAGCGTGAAGCTGACCGCGCCTTGCTTTACAGAGGCCCCGTCCGCAAGAAGTACGCGGGTGCGGCCATCGTAGAGCTTCCGAAATGCGACCGGAAAACGGCGACCGTCGTCCAGCACTGCCCGGCACTCCTCGCGAATCAGATCTCCGTCCGCCAACACCGACAGATCGAACCCGTGAAAGCGACCGCCGGATACCTCGAAACGCGCGACGGTGGCCACCCGCGACGGGCCTTCCTTGTTGATCTCGATGGTAGTATCGACTTCGGCGAGTTTGGCAGACGTCCATGAAAGGGCCGTGCTCGGCATGAAGAAGAGAACCGTCAGACAGGTGAATACCAGTGTTTGTGTTCTCAGGTCATTTGTGAACTGTTTCATCATAGTTACATGTTATTATTGGATTTTGCTCAAAAGCAAGTTTTGTGACCAAATGTGTGCAAATAACTACAGAGAGGAGGGGGGTCAGGCCTAGACAATAGACACTTTAGGGGGCAATTTCGCCGCATGGGAAAAGTAACGCATGTTGCTCATGACTTAAGTCGTGAATGCCGCAAAGTGTCTATTGTCTAGGCCTGACCCCGTACCCCCCCCGTACCCCGGCAACGATGTATTTCCGTTTTGCGCTCAACTCGCCTAAACTTCACCGTCGTGGACGAATCCAGAATTCAGAGCGCCCTTCTGGGCTGGATCATTTCCCTGGCGATTACCGTCTCTGTCTTGCTGCGCCGTGACAAGGACATGCGCCAGAAGTTGTTCGTCATGCTGGCCGGCAACGTGACCCTCTACTATTTCTTCACCTTTCTATACTACTGGCGCGGGGAACCCTGGTTCGAAAGGATCTCCCTGGCACTGGCCGTGCTCATACCCCTTGGAGGCCTCTACTTTTTTCGCGCGTTCGCAGCGGGCAAGGGACGGCGTGTTCGACTGAGCCGTCTCGCCATCGTTCTCGGTGTGCTTCTCATCGCGGTGGTGCTGCACCCTACCTGGCTTCGACCGGCGGTAGGTCCCGCCGTGCTCGCGTACGTGGTCGGGTTCATGTTGGTGGCCATCCTGGACCTCAACGTACAGGCGAGGACAGCCCCCACCCGCGTGGACGCCGCGCGGATCAGGTATCTCTTCGGTGGTGGCCTGGCGGTGCTTACCCTGCAGGTCGGCGAGCGCCTCGGACATCTCGCGCACCTTGATCTGCCGCCGGTGGGACTCGCCATGACGCTGATCTACCTGTACATCATTTCCCAGGCCATCGTGCGATACCGGATCCTGGATCTGTACGAGATGTTCGGGCGTTTTGCGGTGATGACCCTGATGGGCGCCGCCCTCGCCGGTATCTACACCGCCCTTGTCTTCTGGTCCCAGAGGAATTTTGTCATCAACGCCTTCCTGGCTTCCCTTGTCATCCTCCTCCTCTTCGATCCCCTGAGAGATCTCGTGGAACGCAAGATCGCGGATTTCTTTTTCGGCGAACGCAGGATCCTGGAACAACGCACCATGGAACTCAGAAAAAGGATCGCCCACATCATCAACATCGACACCATGGTGGAGGCGTTGCTCGCCGGGCTCGAGGACACGCGACGTTTCACGCACGCAGCGCTATACCTTATAGATCCCCACGGTCGCGGCCTGGATCTGCGGGCGAGCTTCGGGCCGGAACCCTCCGCGAGACGAATAGAGGTGGCCGCTGCCAGAAAGCACCTGCGACCCTTTTCGTCCATGGCCGGCTCCCTGCTGACCTCCGATCTGTCGGATCGAAGTCAGCGGCTCCTTCGAGAGGGTAAACCGGAGGCCACCGAGCAAATTAGTGAGGCCATAGAGTTGCTCGAAAGCTTGCAAGCGGACGTGCTGCTGGCGGTGGAGGGGGAGGAGCATCTCCTGGGCTACCTGACGGTTCGCGACGAGCGTATTCGCGATGCGTTTTCCCAGGATGAGGTGACGACGCTCGCGGGCCTGGCGGGGCAGATCGCCATCACCGTGGAGAACTCGCGACTTTACCAGCAGGTGAAGGAACGGGATCGCCTCGCGGCGTTGGGACAGATGTCCGCAGGCCTCGCGCACGAAATACGCAATCCTCTGGGGGCGATCAAGGCGGCAGCCCAGCTCATCCAGGATCTGACCTCGGACGCCCACCATAACGAAACGGGCGGTCAGGATCGCGAGTTTCTCCAGGTGATTGTCGAGGAGGTGGATCGCCTGAACCGCGTGGTGAACGATTTCCTCGCGTACGCGCGTCCATACTCCGGCCTACCCACCGAAGTAGACGTCAACGAGATCCTCAAGCGAACCATGCATGTGTTCGAGACCGGCCGCGAGGACAACACGGATCTGGTGTTGGAATATGGGGTGGATCTTCCGGGGGTGACCATCGAGGGCGAGCGACTGCACCAGGTTCTCCTCAATCTTATGCTCAACGCGATACAGGCCATGGAGGGCGCAAAGAACGCGCAACTGGACATCTCCACCAGGGTGAGAACCGTTCGCACCATGCGCAGACAGATGCTCGATCTGGAACCGGCTCAATTTGTGGAGATCCGGTTCTCCGACAACGGCCCGGGGATCCCGCCGGAAATACTCCAGAACATCTTCATTCCGTTCTTCACCACCAAGTCCAAGGGTTCGGGACTGGGACTCGCCGTGTGCCAGAGGATCATCAGGGATGCGGCAGGGGAGATAGAGGTGCGCAGTCAGATCGATCACGGAACCATCTTCACTGTGGTTCTCCCGGTGACGAGGAGTGATGAGTAAATCAGTGTACATCGGGCTGGACGTGGGCTCCGTCTCGACAAACCTCGTGTTGATGGACGAGTCCGCAGATGTGATCGAAACCTCATACGCCTATACGCGCGGAGATCCCATCGGCGCGACCAGAGCCGGCCTCATCGATTGCCTGACCGGCAAGGACTACCTGGTCAGCGGCGTGGGCGTGACCGGCTCCGGCAGAAATCTCATCGGATCCGTGGTGGGAGCGGACATAAAGAGAACAGAGATAATCGCCCACTTCAGGGGCGCCCTCATGGTGCGGCCCGGGTGCAGGACGATAATCGAGATCGGCGGACAGGATTCCAAGATCATCTCCATCCAGGGGGGGATGGTGGCCGACTTCAACATGAACTCCATCTGCGCGGCCGGGACCGGCGCGTTTCTCGAATCACAGGCGAGGCGCCTGGGGATCGACGTGAAGGACGTGGGGGAAATGGCGCTGTCCGCAAGGCGGGCGGCCCCCATCTCGGGTCGCTGTACGGTGTTCGCCGAGACGGACATGATCCACCGGCAGCAGCAGGGGTTCGGGCAGGTGGAGATCCTCGCGGGGCTCTGCCGATCCCTGGTCAAGAATTACCTCAACAACTGCGCAAAGGGAAAACCCATCAGGGAGGAGATTCTTTTTCAGGGCGGCGTATCCAACAACAAGGGGATCGTAAAGGCCTTCGAGGAGGAGCTTCGGATGCCGGTGATCGTGCCGGAATACAACGACGTGATGGGCGCTCTGGGCATGGCGGTCTTCGCGCGGGATTTTAAAGGCGAAACCTCGTTCAAGGGCCTTGCGGCGCTGAACACTGCCGTGTACGAAACCACCAGCTTCGGGTGCGAGAAGTGCGAGAGCCGTTGCGATATCGTCAAGATTTCCGAAAACGGCACGCCCATCGCATACTGGGGCGGCGCCTGCGACCGCTGGACTAATGAGGAGTAGCGTACTTTCAAAATTCGCGTCCCCGGCGTGTTCCAAGATCATATGCCGTCAGGTAAAGAGCCGCTGAAACGGAGTATCCGGTGGGAGGTTCTCCGGTGAAGGGAATATCCACATCCCCTCCAAATACCAATCCGACTGCAGAGAATTTACCCATCGAGAATTCGTAGCCTGACTGGACTCCCACGGTACAGAAGAAGGGATCGAATCCCGCGATATGGGCGAAAGTACGGAAGAACCACCCTTTTACGAGAAAAAAGGTCAATACCGGGCCGATCTCGTGACGTTTGGGCCAGGCGGCATTTTCTCCTGTTACGAGAAGGTCCATTCTCCAATCGGCGCCGAGCGCAAGCCGCGGTGTGAGGCATCCGCCTATTCGAAGATCAAGGCGGGCATACAAAGGAGTGCCGGTTTCATCGAAGCGCAGGGCAAGTCCGGGATCCAGGCCCATGAACGCGCCTTTCCGGCGTACATGTTTTTCGTATTTTCTGCTCGCGTCTGAAAGCGTGGTGCTCGTTATGATTAATACTGTCAGCGCACACAAAATGGCAATTCCACACCGGAGTTTTAAAAGTGCGTTTCTCGTGTATGAAAAAAACGGCAACACAATACAAACTAGCGTTTGGGGAGATGCGAGCGCCAGTTTTGGACTTTGTATTGAAAACTATTAAGCCCCCAAAAAACGGTGCCAGTCACTTTTATTCTTCATTCATTTCATAATGTTCGGCCACATGGCCATGTCAAAAATGGAAAAATTGGGCATTGACCCGTCACCATGTTCACCTACGGAATCGCCGAAGCTGGAGTCGCGTCGAGGGCTGCGGCCAATCGGGCCATGTCGACGATGGGCTCGCTCAATGCGTCTATTTTCTCGGGCTTTTTTAGAGTGGGGAGCAGCTCCCTGGCGCCGCGGGCGAGAAGTCCGGCCTCGGTGAGCTTGACGTTAAAACCCGCCGAGTCGATCCGGAGCTGGATGTCGCGGGCCCTGGTGCTGGTCACCATCTGACCTTCTTTTCCATTAGAAGCGCCCGGAATATGGCAGGCGACCAGTATGGAACAGTAGGCGCGGTGGTGCTGGCTGGCAGCTACCGGGTTTACATCCACGAAAGTGGGAAAGCCACCAGGGATCATCTCGGCGCAGCCATAGTAGCTGCCCGGCATCATCATGTAGGGATCGACGGGATCGGTCCAGTAGGTGTTGAGCCACCAGGCGGTTCCGACCAGACCGTCGAGCCCGCGCCCTCCGAAAGCCTCGGCGAGATCGGCCACGGCCGCCTGGGTACGCGCCTGTCGGCGCCGGATGCTTTTTGTTATCACTGTCATGCTTCCCACCAGGGCGAAGGTGAAGATCCACATCACGAGGATCGCCGGATTGTAGGGCTCCTTGCCGACGATCATCTGGTAAGAAAACGACAGGGAGCCGCCGCCAATCATCAACAGAAACGACCCGCCGATCATCCAGACGAGAGCGACCGGCCCCATCCCCACCTTGGCAATGGCTACGTATCCCGACCGCTCGGCCCTGAGCTTGGCCATCTGAGCCCGGCAACGATCATCTCGTGCCGCGTCGATCACTGCGTTGCGAGTCCCGGGGTCGGGAATCAGCCCGGCCCCACAATGGGAGCAGCTCGCCACCGTGCCGCCACTGCCAAATGGATTCGAAGCTCCGCACTCCGGACACCGGATGGATGTCGCGATCCGCGACGAGCCCTCAACGCGCCGGCTGCGCCGCGAGTAGTAGCGAATAAAATAGAGAGTGATCCCGATGGCGGCTCCGACCATCGCCATTCCGTTGACGATGATAACATTCTCCTCTGGGATCACGCCGTTGCTCAAGAGCAATATCCCGACCAAAACGACAACCATGGGAATCCCGGCCACCAGCCCAAAGGCGAGCAGGACCTGACCCAGTCCGCTGCCCTGCTCCATCTGCGCCGCAGTTCGTTTCCACGCCGCGGCAACGTCCCGATCGTTACGCGCAGCCTGGGAGTGCTCGTCCACCTGAGTGCGAAAGCCCCGAAGCTCGGCGAGGAGCTGGGGGTCGATGATTTGTTGTCCACCGCAGTGGGAGCACTGGACGGTCTCGGCAAGGCCGTCGATGGAGATGCTGTTGCCGCACTGGGAGCAACGTATGGATCGGGCGGTTTGTGTGCGAGGAGCGTTCATCACGAGTCCCCTGGGTGATTATTGCAGAAATCTCTGGGCGAATAGTACAACAGGGCCCCGGAACGGTGCCAGTCACTTTTTTTTCATGTCTCTGGGCGACATTTGTCTGTCTTGTCCGGTGCAAGTCCGATGGCTACATGGAAATTGCGATTGTGGGCGGCCTCCGCCCGATTGAGCGGCCCCCGCCCGTGCGGATACCACTCACAATCGACCGTAGTGACCTCCAAATAAGAAAGATTTTTTGGCATATGTTTTGCTGTAATCTCAGGCAGCCCCCACGAGGCAAACCTGTAACGAATATGGATTTTATCTCCTGGGACAAAAGAAATCGAAGTCAAACGCCGTAGTGTCGGATGGAAAGGAGGCGTCCATGCCTGATAAAAAGAAAAAAGGGACCAGCGGCATTGGGTCAGGAGTGGTCAAAAATATTTCCGACATTCCCCCTGAAAAGATTCCTTCCGGCGCTCGTGAAACAGTCCGCATGACAAAGATGAGAAAATCGAGGCAGACAAACCATTCCAGGTGCACATAGGCCCCTTAAACGGTGCTTAAACGGTGCCAGTCACTTTTATTCTTCATGGAAATTCGCGCTAATGGCGTCTTCGCGCAACGCGCGGATCGCGATGACCGTGGAAAATAGGGAAATCGTCTCGTAAGCACACGGCGAACGTTGCGGTGGATGATGGGATACGCATCGGGGGATCGGCGAATCTTCTCTATCGCCGCATCGACAACGAGCAAGAACTCTTCACCAAGCCCGTGTCGCTTGTCTTCATACCAGAGGTAGGCGTCTGTGAGATCTTCACTGGCCTCGGGACGAAGGATCACCGCCAGCGTCATCGTTTTTTTCGAAGCTCGTCTTTGGCAGCTTTCCAGGCGATTCCCTTGTCCGGATTTTCTTTCATCGCCTCGAGCCGGGAATCCAATTCCTGTCTTTGAGTCTCCGTCATCTTCACGTTCTCCGGACTCTCCGCTATGCGATCCCAGGCCTCCTGAAGACGGAGGATTTTCTCCGCAGTGCTCAGTCTTTCGAAATCCGGTGTCAGGGGGAAGGTTTCCATAACATCACCCATCTCTTTCTCAATCCAATATACCACTTCTCGGGCGTGGGGTGTCAATCTCCGCTCTCTCGGGTACAATAAGCTCCGGGTTTGGGAGGTGGAGTGATGACGCGTGAAAAATGCTCGCGGCCCTCAACGGGAGGTCATACAGTTGTCAGCACGGCCATTTTCCTTTCGTATCACTTTCTCCTCTTTTCCGGCTGCGGCCCGGCGGCACAAAGCAGGGATGCTCTGGCGGAACAGACCTCTATCGCGCAACAGCATCCGGCTGAAAACCCATCTGATAGTACCGCTCAAAAACCAAATGGACCTGACTCCGCTGAAAAGAGCGACATTGAAAAACCCATAGCCATTGATTCACTGAATTCGTTATCCATCGAAGAACTTTTTAAAAGAGCCCAATCCCTCTCAACAAATGAAAGATTCAAAAATGCCGCCGAGGTGTTGGGCTGCTCCCAAAATCAGTACCACTCAGGTTGAGAGGTTCCTGTGGTCTGGCCGCCCATTGGTAGCGGCATAATTCCTCTGTTGCAAGCCCCGACTTCAGCTGGAGTCTTGTAGCCCAGACTGCTGTGGGGGCGAAACT
>JAUVDV010000119.1 GCA_030595125.1 Deltaproteobacteria bacterium | reverse complement strand
AGCGGGTTGTCCGAGCGAGGTCGTTGATGAAAACCATAGGAATGCGGTGACTACCAACTGGTTATTGGGCGCGGGCGTAGTGTCCCTTGTGACGGGCATAGTCCTTTATGCCACCGCCCCCTCGTGGGAGGACGAAAAGCCCGCCGTTTCTGCAGCAGTGGCCCCCACCCCCGATGGAAACGGCGCGATGGTTGGCGTGAGCGGCAGGTTTTAATAATTGCTACTACGGTCCTGAGCGCACACAACGAACATTGTTGGCGGTGCTGATGTCGTAGTAGCCCACGCTGCCGAGGTAGAAAAAGACGCGCCACGCGAGGTTGGAACCGTACGGCGACGACGACCAATATCGATCGTCATCAGAATCAAAAAGTGCGCTACATGTCTCGCTCTCCTCGCATGAATTGCAATAGCCCGGGTCTCCACTGGTCACATCGCTGTCGCAGTCGCCAAGCAAATCGATGAAGTCGTCCCGGCTCGGCAGGTGCCAGTCCGTGTGTCCGGCCAGGTCGAGGTCGTCGCAGTAGTCTATAGCCTCCTGCCACTCGTAGACGCCGCTCGCCTTTGGATGCTGCCAGCACAGCCCAGTTGATTGGTCGTACCGTCCACCCTCGCAGTCGAGCGGATCGCTGTCCGTGCTGCCGTTCGCGCCGTTGTCCACAGTCTTCAATTCATCCACATCGCAGATCAGGGTGCAGCTGAAAAACGCGAAGAGCGAGATGGCTATTGTCGCCACGATAATGTGTCGGTTCATGTTTTCACCAACGCCCTTACTCTGAGAGCCAACGACGGAAAATCGACGGATACGATTTCCCACAGTATGTTGAGATCCACCACGTCGTATCCGTGGACGAGCCGGTTCCGAGTGCCGACTATCTGCCGCCACGGGATTTCGGAGTGCGCCGCCTTAAACGAATCGGAAACCCGCGAGGCCGCTTCGCCGACGATCTCGACGAGTTTGAGTGTCGCGAGAAAAAACACGCGGTCGGAATCGAGATCCTCCTGTGTGCGGCCCGTAGCCAGAGCGATGGTTTCCTCAATGTGGACGAGCATCTGCCGGAGCGTAACATCGTCGTCACGCCGCGACATAGACCACCTCCGATTCCTCGACCACCTCTTTTCTGAAGATCTCGCTGATGAAATCGGCCGTATTCAAGTCGACCCGACGACCGAATATCTCGGAAAGGTCATCTTGAATTCCGAAAAACGACAGACCGACTCGAACCCCGGGTTGGAACTCGACCAGCACGTCGATGTCGCTGCGTGGTCCGAAGTCGTCGCGAAGAATGGAGCCGAACAGGGCCAGCCGACGGATGCCGTTTTCACGGCAGAAAGCAGCGATCCGCTCAACAGGAATCTCGATGTTGTGTAGCTTCATGTTCGAAAGAGAATACCATGAAGCCGGCGCTGCGGCCATAGTATCGAAGATTCGCTTCATTCCGTCGTTGACACCGACCGCCTGCGCTTTTAGGAAGAAACATCACCGGATGCGAGTCGGGCCTGTCCCGGCGTCGAGAAGGAGTGAACGATGGTCGACAAGGAGATTTTGAAAACTCATCTGAGCCAACCCCTGTCCGAAACGGATCTGACCGGTCTCGGCGAGCTCCAGCGCGGAAAGGTGCGCGATTCGTATATAAAGGACGCGCGGCGCTACATCGTAGTAACAGACCGCATCTCGGCGTTCGATCGTGTCCTGGGAACCATCCCGTTCAAGGGGCAGGTGCTAAACCGCGTGACCGCGTTCTGGTTCGAAAAGACCGCCGACAAGGTTCCAAACCACGTCATCTCCGTCCCCGATCCGCAGGTGATGGAGGTGCTCGATTGCACGCCCATGCCGGTGGAGATGGTGATCCGAGCCTACGTCACCGGGTCCACCTCCACATCCATCTGGACACACTACTCGAGCGGCGTGAGAAACTTCTGTGGAAACGAGCTTCCCGAGGGCCTGAAAAAACACCAGAAGCTGCCGGCGCCCATCCTCACCCCCTCCACCAAGGCAGAGCAGGGGGATCACGACGTCTCCGCTTCCCGGGAAGAGATCCTGACCATGGGCCGGATCACTCCCGAGGATTTCGACGAGATGGCGCGCATGAGCTTCGCCCTGTTCGAGTTCGGCGCGCGGCACTGCGCGAACAACGGTCTGATCCTGGTGGACACCAAGTACGAATTCGGCAAAAACGCCGACGGTAAAATCGTCGTCATCGACGAGGTTCACACTCCGGACTCGTCCCGATTCTGGCAGGCCGATACGTATGACGAGCGCTTCAACGCCGGCGGTGATCCGGAAGGACTGGACAAGGAATACCTGCGCGTCTGGCTGAAAAACGAACGTGGCTTCACCGGGGACGGCGACATCCCCAAAATCCCGGATGATATCCGCATGGAGGCAGCCGCGCGCTACATCGCCGCGTGCGAGCAGATCACCGGTGAGCCTTTCGTGGCTGATATGGAAGAGCCTCACTCTCGAATAGTCCGCAATCTGGGCCTTTAATGGGAGGTATGATGACTGTGCATCCCGATGTGAAAGAGATCCTGTTGGATGAGAAGACGATAGCCCGAAGAGTAGCCGAGCTTGGAGCGCAAATCTCAAAAGACTACGCCGGCAAGAGCCTTACAGCCCTTGTCGTGCTCAAGGGCAGCTTTGTCTTCGCCGCAGATCTTCTGCGGGCAATCGACGTACAGACGAAGGTGGAGTTCATCGGTCTTCGCTCTTACGGATCGCGTACCTCGACCTCCGGGGTGGTGGAGATCACCATGGACGTGAAATATCCACTCAACGGTCATGATGTGTTGATTATTGAGGATATCGTCGACACCGGCCTTACCCTCGATTACCTGAAAAACAATCTGGCGACCAGGAAACCCGCGTCCATCAAGCTTGCATCGTTGCTTCACAAACCGGAACGCGGGGTCAAGGACATGTCCATCGACTACCTGGGTTTTACGGTCCCCAACGAGTTTGTGATCGGATATGGCCTCGATTTCGACGGCCGGTACCGAAACCTGCCCTATGTGGGAATCATGAAGACACCCTGATCAGGAATCGGTTCAGATGTACTGCTAATGTGCTTCCTAAAGGTCAGCCATTGTTGTAGCCTTCTCACGACTCGAAAAGGAGTGTTCCCATGGAGATGAAGGACAAAATCCAGATCTGCAAGGTTGTGGCCCAGGCGATCCTGGCTGACTGCCAGCTGACCGACAGCGAGAGAGAGTTTCTCAAGACGCTGATGGACAAGTACGGGCTCGACGAGGATCAGCGCAAGGACGTTCTGGCCCGCAACGTGGGTGACGATCCTGGAGAGCTGGCCAAGGATATTTCCGAGTTCGAATCCGTGAACCAGCTCCTGGTGGAGTTGTCCATGGCTGTGGCTGTGGATGGAGAACTGTCATCTTCGGAAAAGGAACTCATCTCGAATGTGGCGGCGGCCATGGGCGTCGATCAGGCCGAGCTGGATATGCTGGTAAAGACCGCTCTCGTCGATTAGCACCGACTGCAACTCCACATACGAAACAAATTCGACATAACAAGTTTTTGTGGTGTAGAATTATTGATTGCGCCAGGACACAAGTACGGAGAAGCAGGAAAATGCGTAACATTGCTTTAATGGTGGTGATATCCGTTGCATTTGCCACGGGATGCTCCCGAACTATCATGCGCCCGGATTGCGGCGATGGTGAGATCGGACTCGGCGAAGAATGTGATGACGGTAACATTGAAAATGGTGACGGTTGCAGTTCCACGTGTCGGATAGAGAGCGGTAGTGATGGGGATTCGGATACCGATTCGGACACGGATAGCGATGTGGACACCGATGCGGATACTGATACTGACTCGGATTCTGATACTGACACTGACACGGATACTGACACGGACACGGATACTGACACGGATACTGACACTGACACGGACACTGATTCGGACACAGACTCTGACACGGACTCTGATTCGGACTCTGACTCTGATTCGGACTCTGATTCGGACACGGATACTGACACGGACACTGACACGGATTCGGACACGGACACTGATACGGATTCGGATACAGATACGGATACTGACACGGACACTGATACAGACTGCCCGTTCGATTGCGTGACACCATACAGTTGCTTCATCGGAGGTGGGACGGCCTATCCGGAGTATTATTGTCCGGGGTATTGGACCTGTTGTGATTTCGGGGGAACCGACGGGGATACAGACACGGATACAGACACGGACACGGATACAGATACGGACACGGATACAGACACGGACACGGATAGCGATACAGACACGGACACGGATAGCGATACGGATACGGACACGGATAGCGATACAGACACGGACACGGATAGCGATACGGATACGGACACGGATAGCGATACGGATACGGACACGGATAGCGACACGGACACGGACACGGACACGGATAGCGACACGGACACGGATCCGTGCATCGTCGATGTTGATTTCGGCGTGCTTCCCCTCGACGATTCCGTGACAGAGGTGTTTCAGATTGTCATGGACAGTGACGATGAGCCCGCCAATGGTTGCGGAGATGGACTGGACGTGGTGGGGGCTTTCTCCCTGTCGAGCATGAGCGATTTAATGGTGAGCATCCTGCAGTTCGGCGGATCGCACCAGTTCGGGATCTACCTGGACACCGGCGGTTTCTGCACGGATACAATGTTCAGTTGTCTGGATCCTGGTGGAGCGCCCAGTATCGACACCATCTACTACGATGTCCCGGCCGGGGATTACTACCTCGTCGCGGAGGCGGATGACTCGACCAGTGCCGGAACCGCGGTGGTGACCCTTTCGGTGCACACGGAGGAATGCGGCAACAGTGTTCTGGATCCGGGCGAGGAATGTGACGACGGGAATCTCCTTCCAGACGACGGATGCAACCCCATATGCGAGATAGAACCGGGCCTGTGCGTCATCGACGAGGATCTCGGCATGCTCACACCGGGGGTCACGGTAAATCGTTCTCTCGACGTGGCCGCCGCCGGCGACGAGTGGACCATCGACTGTTCCGGCTTTGGTCCCGATGTTGTGCTCGAGTTCGAGACCGATCGCACGGGCAATATCCACCTGTATTTCAACCAGAGTGGAGATCACGCTCTCGGCCTCTATCCGGACGGAACCGTGTACAGCTTCCTCTGCAAGGCGGAGGGCCCCGGCGGCGCCTGCATTGCCAAGGGTGAGGACACGCCGGGATACGTCATCTTCATGGGCAGGCCGGCGAACACCTGGTACATTACTACGGAGGCCATCGGGTTCACGGCGGCGGGCACGGTGAACATTACCCTGTGGTTGGAGGGGTGCAGCTACGATCTCGACCTCGGCATCCTTCCGGCGCCCGTATCCTCAACCATGGCGGCGTTGGACACCACTGGTGGCACCGATTTGTACGAGGCCGGCTGCGGAGGGGGGCTGAGTGGGCTCGAGCATGTTACCAAATTCCACATCGATACCACCTCCCTCATCGAATTCGAGTGGGCCAATCAGGTGGGCAATCACGTGTTTGTACTCGCCGAAGAATCGGGGGGAGCTTGCGACGATGCTCCAGTTACGTGTACCGACACCTTCGGCCTGACGAGCGGCTCCGATCTGCTTACCACGCTAACTCCGGGGGACTACGTCATTATCACCGACGCGGTGGACCCCGGGGACGAGGGAACCGTCGATCTGACAATCAACCTTTATTGACCCGCGAGAAGCACCCGAACGCCTCATCTTTGGACAATGTCATTGATCGATCGATTTTGATGTTAAAAATATGCTCTCATGGTTTATAGTGTTCGACACGGGCGGAAAAATTGCGGTTACAATTCAATAGGTTTTCCACGAGAGGACGGAAAAATGAAATTCTTCGACGACCCAATGATCATGTTGGAAAATACCAAATTGATCGAGAGGTTTATCTCCTACACCAAGATTGACACTACGTCCGACGGCAGCTCCGAGAGCTGCCCCAGTACGGAAAAGCAGTTCGATCTGGCCAATCTCCTGGTGAAGCAGCTCGTGGAGCTGGGCCTGGCTGACGCCGCCGTCGATGAGAACTGCTACGTGACAGCGACCCTGAAGGGCAAGGGTAATGATGTTGTCGGCCTCCTCGCACACCTGGATACGTCCTCTGCGGCGCCCGGCGTGGATGTGAAAGCCGTTTTCCATGAGAACTACGACGGCAAGCCCATAAAGCTCAAGAACGATGTGGTCATCGATCCGGCCACTGACGATTATCTGGAACGCTGCGTAGGGGACACGGTCATCACCTCGGACGGCACCACGCTGCTGGGCGCCGACGACAAGGCCGGTATCGCGATCATCATGAGCGCGCTGGAATACTACAAGGCAAATCCTGACATCCCCCACCCCACAATCAAGGTGGGCTTCACGCCGGACGAGGAGATCGGTCGCGGCCATGCCAAGTTCCCAATAGAGGAGTTCGGCGCCGACGTGGCCTTCACCCTGGACGGAGGGTATACGGGGGAAATAAACGTGGAGACCTTTGAGGCTTACTCGGCCTTTGTAACGGTCAACGGCGTTCCGACTCACCCGGGCATGGCCAAGGGAAAACTGGTCAACGCCCTGCGCTTCATGGCCAAGTTTATCGATCGGTTACCCGCCGAGATCAGTCCGGAGTGCACTTCGGATCGCGAGGGCTTCATCCATCCCTACGAGATCAGCGGCGACGCCACGAGTTGCAAATGTCACCTGATCCTGCGGGACTTCGAGGAGGAAAAAGTTCTGGGGTGGGGAAAGATAGTCAAGGACGTGGCGGCCTCGGTCGAGAAAGAAGACCCACGCCTCAAGGTGGAGGTAAAAATCGAGTTCTCCTACCCGAACATGCTCAAGTTTCTCAAGGAGAAGCCGGAGATCACACAACGACTCAAGGAAGCCGTTACCAAGTCGGGGATCGAGGCCAACCTGGAGTCCATCCGGGGCGGGACGGACGGATCCAACCTGTCGAGAAAGGGCCTTCCAACGCCCAATATCTTTGCGGGCGGGGTGAACTTCCACGGCCCCACCGAATGGGTGTCCACCCGGGCGATGGGATACTCTCTTTGCACCGTTATTAACCTGATGACCCTTTACGCCGGCTAGACGAGGCGCAATGACCGATTCGAGGGACGATAACGATATCACCGGCAAGGTAGTGCCGGACAGCGTCGATACACTATCGGCGCCTCCCATGATACGGGAAGCAATCCGTGACACCATCCCGGCGGATAGCCCCGATCCGATGATCGGCACCCTCCTCGACGGACGCTACCTGTTGCTCAGCCTGCTCGGCGAAGGCGGCATGGGCTATGTTTACCGAGCCAATCACGTCCTCATGGACAAGCCCGTGGCCGTCAAACTCATTCATGCGGAGCTCGCCCACATGGAGGACGTGGCCAAGCGCTTCGAACGAGAGGCCAAATCCTCCAGCAGGCTCACTGATCCCCACTGTATTACCGTCACCGACTTCGGTCGCACGGATGACGGCACTCTCTACCTTGTGATGGAGATCCTCGAGGGGGATGAACTGGACGTCCGACTGGAGGAACAGGTCGCCCTTCCGGTGGGCGAGACGATTCGCATTATCTCACAGATCCTTATGGGTCTGGCCCACGCCCACGAGCAAGGTGTTGTTCATCGGGATCTCAAGCCGGAGAACGTTTTCCTGGTCGATCACGGAGATGAGAAGGATTTCGTAAAGATTCTCGATTTCGGAATAGCCAAACTGGCCGCCGGCGGAAGTTCAGAGAACCTGACCAAGAGCGGCGTTGTGTTCGGCACTCCAAAGTATCTCTCTCCGGAGCAGGCCCTTGGTGACAAAACGGATCATCGCGTCGATCTCTACGCGGTGGGCATCATGCTTTACGAATTGCTCACCGGCCAACCTCCCTTCGATGCAGAGACCGCCATGGACACCCTCTCCATGCACCTCACCAAGGATCCGCCCTCTCTGGCGGAGTTTGGATCATTCCCGAGGGGCCTGCAGGAGGTTTTCAACAAGGCGCTGGCCAAGAAACCCGAGGATCGTTACGCCAGCGCCGAGGAGTTTCGGGCCGCCCTCGAAGCCATAGATTCAGATGGAGATCCGCCCTCCGGGGTGCAGCAGATCATCGACAAAGTATCCGAGAAGGTTGCCAAAACCACCTCCTCCCAAAAAGGCCGTGGCGGCAGTGTCGCTCTCATCGTCATTCTGTTCATCCTGGCGGCGGGAGCTCTGGGAGGGTACTATTTCAAGGACAGGATCCAGGACGAGTTTCAGAAACGGTGGAGCCCGGCACAGCCCATTTCTCAGAAGGTGGGTGACCTGGGCAACAAGACAGAAACGGTAAAATCCATGCTCGACCGGGCGGACCTGCAGATCAGGGCCGGCAACCCGGCGGAGGCAGTGATAACCGTCAAGGAAGTGCTCGTGATCTCCCCCGATCTCGCCCCGGCATGCCTGCTGCTCGGTCACGGCTTGTTCCTTTCGGGAGATCGAAAAGCCGCCATGGAATCATACGAGAAAGCCATCGCCTCCCAGGCGGATCTGGCTGACGACGTGCGTCTCAAGGAAAACCTTCAAGAGGCCCTCAAATGGAAGGGCCCGAGGGACAAGGCGGCTCTCCTTATCGCAGGTCACGGGGACGAGGAAGGGGTGAAGCTTCTGGCCGATCTGTGCAACTCGGCCCTTACCGAGGGCGAGGTCCGGCGATCTGCGAGATCCGCGCTTGTGGAGACCGCGCACGGGGACGCGATCGACTGGCTCACCACCCTCACCGCAGACTTCCACGAGCAAACCAAATGCAAGGCGCGCAAGGAGGTCATCGCCCAGATGGAGGAAACGGGGAACCCCGGGTTCCTCACCCTTCTCAAGTCGTATCGACCGATAACTACCAAGAAAAAGTGGGGCAAGAAAAAGACCAGCAACGCGTGCATCGGCGCCGCTGTTCTGCAGGCCATCGAGACCCTCTCCGCCGTGAAAATGAAGACCGAGAAGACAGATTGATCTTCAACGGCATCAAGCTGCTAATCGATCCGGCAGGCGCCTGGTCGTCCGACATCACCGGGCGTCGTCATTCGGCGATCTGGTTGCTGGGAGCCTCCCTAACGGCGGTCGTTTTTCCCGCGACGGCAGTGGTCGCAGGTCACATCGGCTCGGCGCTTCTGGGGCATGTGGATCACGATATGGCGATCCAGCGGGCTGCGGTGGGGCTGGTGGCCACGGCAGGGGGAGGTC
This sequence comes from Deltaproteobacteria bacterium, assembly GCA_030595125.1. Classification (GTDB taxonomy): domain Bacteria; phylum Myxococcota_A; class Polyangia; order JAAYKL01; family JAAYKL01; genus JAUVAN01. Next base: position 5,117 of record JAUVDV010000119.1, on the reverse strand, counting down.
TTGTCATGGCTCCGGCGCTGACCCTGGCCATGATCCGAATCAGCGGCGCCGCTCGCGCGCAAGCCGATTCCTCGGTAGCCGGTCCGGTAGCCATGGGATTGCTGTGGCCCGCGTGGGCCGCCGGGCTGGTCCTTGCGGCCCCTCCTCTGTTCGGGTTGGGGCCCGAACTCGGTGAGGTCGCGTGGCTCGTGTCGGCCACGATCATTGTGTTCAGGACCGTCAAGCATGGAGCGGTAAAGGGGCTGGGTGTCAGACGGCGATGGGCGGCCCGCTTCCTGTGGCAGAACGTTCTGGTCTTCACTCTACTCTTCGTCGCAATTCCCGTGGGGCCCGCCGTGCTCTTGCGTTCCATGATGGGTGTGGCCGGCGTGACCGTCCATGGTCCCCCCGAGCCCACCGTGTGGCCCCTGCCGTCGGAACCGAACTGGTAAACCAATATACTACTTTCAGGCGCTCTTTTCTTTTATTCAAAGAATTAGAACCCGGATAGACGGGTCGGACCGCCGGCACGATGCGGAGATAACCGATTGTTATTCCTGGATATTCGGCTTTCAGTCAAGAGCTGGCATCCCTGTTGCTCAGCAAAACTGGGATGAATGCAAACAGCAACAAGATGAGTCGACGGGGTCAGTCACTTGAAATTCGCGGAGTACCAGTGGTTATCGGCTTGCTTGCACTCGCCCTGTGCGGCCCACTGTGGGGCTGTGCACCTGTGACCGATGGCCGGGTCGCGTCGGCGGGGATGGACGCGGGAATGGACGCGGGAACGGCGTTCTTCCCCGATTCCGGCTCCACGGACGATGGAATCCTGAATGAGGAGACCGCACACGATATCGACCATATCCTTCTCCTGGGTTTCGATCGCTCGTCCCGGCTCCCGGGGCGTACCGATTCCATAATGATTGCGGCGGCGCGGTATGAGACCGGAGACATGGGTGTCATAAGTATTCCCAGAGATCTGTGGGTGGATATTCCCGGAGCCGATCCGGGCCGTATCAACAAGGTGTTCAGGGTGGGAACTATTCTCCACGGCAAGGGCGGTGGCCGCAAACTCATGAAGAAAGTGATTCTCGACGAACTGGGTATCCGGATCGATTACATGGCCGCAGTGGATTTCAGCGGTTTTGCCGGCGTTGTAGATCTCCTCGGAGGGATAGAGGTGGATGTGGCGTGTCCCATAAAGGACAATTTCGTTTCCCGGAAGGCCGGCGTCGGGTACGAACATCTGTCCGTTGACGTCGGCAGCCAACTCATGGACGGGCGCACGGCGCTCCTCTTCTCCAGATCGAGACACGGAAGAACCGATCTGGACAGGGCCAGGCGCCAGCAGGCTGTCCTTGTGGGTCTCAATAAACGCATCGCAAGTATCGACATCCTTCTGAAGTTGCCATCCCTGTGGGACGAGTTGAGAAAGCACATGGCCACAGATCTGGAGATATCCGCCGCCGCCCGCCTTGCGCACCTGGCCGGCAGCGCGAAGGCGGACAAGATCCATGGGCTGGTTCTTGCCGAGCCGATCGTCTACGGATGGCGCACACCCGACGGGAAATCCGTGCTTCGCCTCAAACGTGCGCGGTTCGACGAGGCGCGAGACGCCCTGTTCGATTCCCCGCCGCCGGGCGCAAAGACAACCGGAATCTGCCGCGCGCCGGACGTGGCCCTCAAGTGGAAGGAGCTGGCGCGCAAACGAAAAGAGCGCCTGAAACGAAAGGCCTCCAAAATCGCCGAAACCCCCGCCGACGCCGGCCTGGCATCAACGCAGTAGTATTCCAAAATCGGTTCGACTTCACATGTAGAATGAATTTATGTGTTACTATTTGTTCCAACAGTAAAAACTATCGTTGCTTTGAACATTATCCGACGTCCAATTAATGGGTACAATTGCACGAAGTAAATGTAGCAAGCAAAAAGGATCAACCAATGAAACGCATGGCAATCTTAACGGTTTTACTTTCGGTCGGCTGGCTCACCCTTCTGGGAACCGGATGCGAGAGTGATAGTAACTTCGGCAGCGGCAGCGACTCGGATTCGGACTCAGATTCAGATTCCGATTCCGATTCAGACACCGATTCCGATACCGATTCCGATACGGACACGGGGTACACCGGCCCGGCGATCCCCGAGACGTGCGCTCAGGCGATGCAGGCCACAACCACGGTCGGGTGTCTTTTCTACGCGATCGATCTCGATTCCCACGACAGCGTGGAAGAACAGCAGTACGCGGTGGCCGTCTCCAACGTCAACCAAAACGACACTGCGCACGTCATTGTGTACAAGGGCAATGCGGCCACAAGCGGTTGGGACGTTCACAGCACAGCTGACGTGCTTCCCATGGATCTGCACACCTTCCCCCTGGAGGACTATCACATGGATGGTTCCGGCGTGATGCCCAAGGGTTCGTACAAGATCGAATCCGACGTGCCCATCATCGCCTATCAGTTCAATCCGGTGGACGGCTCGTCTTCCTACTTGTCCGATGCGTCGATGCTGATTCCCGTGCCTTCTCTGAGCGAGACCTACGATGTTATCGGCTGGCAACAGAGTTGTAGCTCCATGTGCGACGGCGACATGCGCGCCTATTTTACGGTTATCGCAACCGAAGACGGAACCACGCTGACTGTCGCACCGTCCGTGGTCCCGCTGGCGGGTGGTGTGGTTCCCGCGTCGACCACCCCGTTCAATGTCGACCTCAACGAGGGCGACGTGCTCGAAGTCCAGACCAACGGTCCCGGCGACTCCATGACCGGTTCCAGAATAACCTCGAACTCCGGTCACCCCATCGCCGTTTTCTCCGGTCAGGAGTGCGCATTTATTCCGTTTGAAGTCTATGCCTGCGACCACCTCGAAGAGCAGATGCCCGGTCTCCTCTTTTGGGGCAAGCAGTTCGTGGCGGCGCGCATGCCCGTCAGGAGCGTTGCCGCAAATGCGGAGCTGGTCCTCTGGCAGATATACGCCAGCGAGAACAACACCGTCGTTACGCTCACTGCCAATCCTAGCATCCAGGGTTTGCCGTTCTCCCAGCAGACCTTTGCCCAGAGAGAGTTGGTGGAGTTTTACGTGAACGGACCGATCAACGATCCTGGCGACTTCTTCATCAGCTCCGACAAACCCATCGGCGTCATGCAGTACATGATCGGCTCGGAGAACGCCGATTGCGGCAGCATAGGCGACCCCGCCATGGTGTACACAAGTCCCACGGAGCAGTTTCTACCGCGGTACGTGGTGCTCGTGCCGGATACATGGATCAACGATGCGCTAATAGTTACACGGGTGGCCGGCAGCGAAGTGCTTCTCGACGACGTGGCGATACCGGACGCCCAGTTTGTCGATGTCGCCGGATCGGGATTCGAGGTCGCCAGGGTGATAGTTGCCGACGGGATCCACACCCTGAGAAGCTCTGTAGAGGCCAACGGTCTGGCGGTCATCGTTGTCGGCTGGGATAGCTATGATTCTTATGCATATGCCGGCGGCATGGGCATGGGCGAGATCAACCCGATCGTTGAATAGGTGGAGGCAAATACCATGAAGTACGGAACGCTTTTCCTCATTATCATCGCGGTGGCATGTCTCGTTCTGTCCTTCGTTGGCTGCGAAAAGAACGGGGACGTGGGGCCGGGGAGCGACGCGGACTCCGACACTGATTCGGACACTGACGGAGACACGGATTCGGACACTGACGGAGACACGGACTCGGACACTGACACCGAAACCCACTACGAGGGTCCCGCGATTCCCGAGACCTGTGCCCAGGCGGAGCAGGCTCTCACAACGGTGGGATGCCTCTTTTACGCGGTGGATCTCGACTCGGTCAATCAGGGCGGACAGTACGCCATCGCTGTTTCCAATGTGAACCAGAGCGACACCGCCCATGTGATCGTCCACAAGGGCAATTCGTCGTCGGGTATCTGGGAAGTACAGGACACCATGGATGTGCTGCCCATGGACCTGCATACATTCAACCTTCCCGACCACCACCAGGAATCTTCCGGGTTTATGATCAAGGGTTCGTACAAAGTCGAATCCGATGTGCCCATTATTGCTTATCAGTTCAATCCGGTGGACGGCTCGGCCTCCTATCTGTCCGATGCGTCAATGTTGATTCCCAAACCCTCCCTGAGCGCGACCTACGTTGTGATCGGTTGGAGGCAGAACACCGCCTCATGCGCAAGCGACGGAGACATGAGAGCGTACTTCACCGTGGTGGCGACCACCGACGGAACCCTGATCACCGTGGAGCCCTCCATGGCCCCCATTGCCGGGGATCAGGTCCCTGCGTCGACCACTCCATTTACTGTTTCCATGAACGAGGGTGATGTTCTCGAAGTGGCCACGGCCAACAACAACGACACCATGTCGGGAAGCCGCATCACCTCAAACTCGGGGGACCACCCCATCGCGGTCTTCACCGGCCAGCAGTGCGCGTATATCCCCGCTGACATGTGCGCTTGCGATCACCTCGAAGAGCAGATGCCCGGATTGCGATTCTGGGGAACGGATTACGTGGGCGCCAGGCTTCCCGTCCGAAGCGTCGCCGCCACTACCGAGCCCACCCGATGGCAGATCTACGTGAGTGAAAACAATACCCAGATAACCCTCACCGCTTCGGCTGGAGTTGTCGGACTACCCTTCGGCACGGCTACTTACAACCAGGGAGACCTCATCGAGTTCTTCGTGGCGGGGACCCAGGCCGAGCCCGGCGATTTTCACATCTCGGCGGACAAACCCATAGGTGTGATGCAGTACATGGTGGGAGAGGAATACGACAACACCGGCATCGGCGACCCCGCAATGGTGTACACCAGCCCCACCGAGCAGTTCCTGACACGCTATGTGGTGCTAGTTCCCACGACATGGATCAACGATGCGCTCGTTATAACCAGAGAGGCCGGAGCAACAATCCTGCTCAACGGCACTGCTATCGCGGAAACTGATTTTGTGGCTGTGGGCTCCACAGGTTTCGATGTGGCTCGTATCCCGGTGCCCGACGGGATCCACAGTCTCGAGAGCGAAGACGGCGAGAGCGGTCTGGCCGTGATCGTCATCGGCTGGGACAGCTATGATTCTTACGCATACATCGGTGGCATGGGCATGGGCGCCATCAATCCGATCATCGAATA
>JAUVDV010000026.1 GCA_030595125.1 Deltaproteobacteria bacterium | reverse complement strand
GTGTGCTTCAGCGAAGCAAGTGCGTTCTCGGCCTCCTGCGCATCCAGCTGGGTCTCGGGAAGCACTTCGTCATCCAGTTCCATGTCCTCCTCGATCTCCGGGTCTTGCGAGTCGTCCATCGTGCATGTTGTTGTCATTTCTTCGGTCATCGGATCCTCCTTTGGTTTGAAAAACGAGGAGCCCTATTGAAAGAACTGTGCCAATGACTCGCAGGAGGTCGTTTTGGGCGATAACGTCGGGTATACACTTGGTTTTCGGTGGCAACCCGCAAAAGGCCGGTTCTGTCGAAAACCGTCTATTGAGATCACACTATTGTAACCTGTATCAGTATTGCGCCTCATCACGTGCCGCGCCCTTATGCTGACCCCACCCCCGGCCCCTCCTGACCCCACCCCCTCAGTCCCCCTCCCCACCGCAGGGAGGGGGAAGAAAAAGGGAAGTCAGATCACCTCCCCCCGCAGTGGGGGGAGGCCGGGAGGGGGGTCGCAGGGAGGGGAGATCTTTCTATCTCATTTGACACCAGATCATATATAGTCCCGCGCCATGAAGGTTGATGAGACCGGGACACTGCCGAGGAAGTTATTCGAGTTCGACCAGGGCGAACCTGCCCCCACGTTGCTGGTGGCGTACTCTCCGTCGGGAGTTGCTTCGAGCGACCACCAGACCATAAACGGCACGCTGACCGCCGGGTGAGCCGGAGAGTCGGACCTGAAACTGCTGGACTACAGCATCTCGCGCAGTCATTTTCGCATCACCACCAACGCCAGGCGCAAGAAAACCATCATCGAGGATCTGGGCAGCAAGAACGGCACATACGTAAACGGCCGCGAGATCAAACGCGCAACCGTGCTGCGCGACCAGGCGGTCATTCGCGTCGGTCGCGTGCTGCTGGTGTATCTGGCCGATGCGCGGCCCGTCCTTGGCGCCCAGGCGCTTCATTATTACGGCATCGTGGGCAAGTTTCACGCGGCTGCGCTTGTATCGGAGCTTGATGACGCCGTGCGCTCGGGGCGCAATCTGCTTTTGACCGGGCCCTCGGGCAGCGGCAAGGAGCTGGCCGCACTGGCCGTGGCTCGCATGGCGAGAAGAGAGCTGTCGACCCATAACGCGGCGCGCTTCACGTCGGAGGAAGAAGCCACCACCAGCCTGTTCGGGGTGGCCGATGGAGTGTTTACCAGCGTGAAGGAGAGGGCCGGCTACATTGAAAAGGCCGAGGGGGGGGTGCTGTTTCTGGATGAGGCGCACAACCTGCCCGTGCGGGTGCAAAAGAGCCTGCTGCGGGTACTGGAGGACGGCTGGCTGGCCCGGTTCGGCGAGACTACTGATATAAAGGTAGACGTACGTTTTGTGCTCGCGTCAAACGAGCCGCCCAAAAGGTATGGGCTCACCAGGGATTTGCTGGCGCGCCTGCGCGTGCAGGAGATCCCCGGCCTCGCCGGGCGTATTGCCGACATCCCAGGTATCTTCGACCACCTGCTTGAACAGGCGATAAAGAAGGCAGGTCTTCCTGCCATGCCTTTCGATGAGGCGCTGCGCGAAGATCATTACGAGTCGTTGATGCTGGACGGTTTCAAGGAAGACAACGTGCGAGGCCTTGACGACCTGGCCGATCGCATCGTCTCAAAAGTGAAAACAGGCGCCATCCTCGCACAAGCCACGGGCGAGATCTTCTCGCACCGCTATCACGCCGAGTTTATACCGGACATCCGCCCGGAAACCGGCGTGGCCGGCCAGGTAACCGGCGAGATCCCCAGGCCCTCCAGCACCCTGAACGACGAACAACAAAACGTCCACGATGCCTACAAGCAAGTTGCCGGCAACGTCTCCGCCATCGAGCGTCACCTTCGCGACAGGGGAATCAAATACTCCCGCAGACGCATCAGCGGCATCATGGATCAGCTCGACCTGCCGCGAGTGAGGAAAGGGTGAGGTCCTGCTTCGTTTTGGTTTGTCCTGCTTCGGAGGCCCTACGCAGGATCTTTGGAGTTGGAATTTGGTCTTTGGTTTGTCCCGCTACTTCACGAGTTTGCGGTACTTGATTCTGCTGGGCTGGTCGGCGTCGTTGCCCAGGCGGTGCCGGCGATCGGCCTCGTAATCGGCGTAGTTGCCCTCAAACCAGGTCACGGCGCTGTCTCCTTCGAAGGCCAGCATATGCGTGGCGATGCGGTCGAGAAACCACCTGTCGTGACTTATGACCACTGCGCACCCGGCAAAGTTCAGGAGGGCATCTTCCAGGGCTCTCAGGGTGTCCACATCGAGATCGTTGGTGGGCTCGTCGAGCAACAGCAGATTACCGCCGCTCTTCAGCAACTTGGCCAGGTGCACCCGGTTGCGCTCTCCGCCCGACAGGGTGCCGACGATCTTCTGCTGGTCGGATCCGCCGAAGTTGAACCTGGAGACATACGCCCGCGAATTCACCTCCTGTTTGCCCACCAATATTGTGTCCTGACCGCCGGAGATCTCCTGCCAGACGCTGTTGTCCGGATCGAGCGAGTCCCGGCTCTGGTCGACATAGGCAGCCTGAACCGTTTCGCCCATTATCAGCTCGCCACTGTCGGCGGTCTCTTCACCGGTTATCATGCGAAACAGTGTGGTCTTGCCCGCTCCGTTGCCCCCGATAATCCCCACAATTCCTCCGGGGGGAAGCCGGAAGTCCAGCCCGTCGATGAGCAACTTGTCGCCGAAGCCCTTCTTCAGATTCGACGCGACAACCACCTCGGTGCCGAGTCGGGGGCCTGCGGGAATTGTGATCTCCGCCGCCCTGTCGCGCTCCTGTGCGGATGCGTCTTGCGCAAGCAGAGATTCATACGCGCTGATCCTGGCCTTGCTCTTTGCCCGGCGGGCCTTCGGGTTCATGTTCACCCACTCCAGCTCTCGCTCCAGGGTTCTGCGCCTGGACGATTTCTGTTTTTCCTCGCCGGCCAGACGGCGCGCCTTCTGATCGAGCCACGAAGAGTAATTTCCCTTCCACGGGATGCCCTCGCCCCGGTCCATCTCCAGGATCCATCCGGCCACGTTGTCCAGGAAGTAGCGATCGTGGGTGATGGATATGACCGTGCCGGGGAACTCCTGCAGGTGTCGCTCCAGCCATGCCACACACTCGGCGTCCAGATGGTTGGTGGGTTCGTCGAGCAGCAACATGTCGGGACGCTCCAGCAACAAACGGCACAGGGCGACGCGACGCTTCTCTCCACCCGACAGCACCGTGACATCTGCATCACCCGGCGGCAGGCGCAGGGCCTCCATGGCCACGTCCACGATACGATCGATCTCCCATCCGTCACAGGCTTCGATGGCGTCTTGCACGTCGGCAACCTCGGCCAGCACCGTGTCCATCTCCTCGGGGGTGATGTCCTCGCAGAGCTGCAGGTTGAGCGCTTCGTATCTGGTCAGCAATTCTCGGGTAGACGCCACGGCCTTTTCCACGTTTCCTCTGACGTCCGTGGTCTCGTCGAGCTGTGGCTCCTGTGAGAGATAGCCGATGCGAAGGCCGTCGGGCTTCCAGGTCTCGCCGAAATATTCGGTCTCCACTCCGGCCATGATCTTGAGCAGCGTGCTCTTGCCGGAGCCGTTGTGTCCGATGACACCTATCTTGGCGCCGGGTAAAAAAGCCAGGGTCATGCCCTTGATGACCGCCCTGTCCGGCGGATAGACCTTGCGCACCTCGTGCATGGTGAAGATGAACTGATTACTCATTCAAGTACCTCTGTTGGTTTCTCACTGAGACAGGCTCTTACTACTACGAGTTTGATATGAGGTCAGGGCTTTTCTCGGAAGCCAGAATCATCTAACGTCCAACACCAACATGAAGAACAAGCGTGCCATCAATATCATTGCCCTGATCATCGGCGTCGGCGCGCTTTCCTATCTCATCTACAGGGTGGGATTTCGCGAGCTGCTCGACAATCTGCTCACAATCGGTCCGGTCTTTCCCGTGCTGCTCGTCATCGAGGCCATCTCCAACGCGCTCTCCTGCACGGGGTGGTATTACTCCTTCGATCCGGCCTCGCGCCCGAGTTACCGCAAGCTGCTGGGTATCAGCTATGCCAGCCTGTCAATAGCCGGGGCGCTCCCGACCGGCCAGGCGGGGGAGGTGGCCAAGGGAAACCTGCTGCGCGGTGTTTCAACCACCACAGAGATAGTCTCCTCGCTCCTTATCTACAACTACCTCCACATTTTGACGGTGATGCTCCTGGTGTTCATCGGACCCTTCGTCGCACTTTTCACAGGGGGCTTCGACGCGGATGTGATCTGGGTAACCCTCGGTGCGGGTGTGCTGGTCCTGGTGGTCGTCCTGGTGCTCGGCGCAATGCTTTACTCCGGCGTCTTGCACAAGTTGCTGGAGTGGGTGGGGCGCAGGAGGCTCATCTGGAAACCCTCCGAGAAGTTGCTCGGCGGAGTGCGCGATGTCGATAACAGACTGCGCCTGATTATCAGGGAGCGTCCGGGCGATATCATCAAGGGTTCGATAGGCCTGCTCCTCGGGCGGGTGATGGGAGTGATCGAGGTTTACGTCATCCTGTCGTACATGGGTGTCAGCGATTCAGTGACCGTTTCGCTGATGATCTTTTCCACCACTGCCATGGTCAAGTACCTGCTGATGGTGTTGCCGGCCCGGGAGGGATTCCTCGAGGGCAGCACGTACGTGGTCTTTCGATTGATCGGGATGAACGGCGCCGACGGGCTCTCCCTGGAGATCACCCGGAGACTTAGAAAGATCGTTTTTCAGGTTTTCGGAGTCGGCCTGATGATGTACTTCGTGCGAAAGAAGGACGACAACGTCGAGAAGTGACTGTCCAGGAGGAGTACAGGAGTGACTACAGCCAACGATAAAATGAAAATCTTCCAGATTGGTTTCAACCGGTGTGGAACGTCGTCGTTTGCCTATTTTTTCAACAAGAACGGGTTGCGGGCTTCGCACTGGCAAAACGGAACCGTCGCTGCGGCGATCGAGACGGCAAGGATCGAAGGCAAGCCCCTCCTGACTTACACGGGCAAGTACCAGGTGTACACCGACATGGAACTGATGGACCTGTCGACCATCTCCAGGAAATTCTGGAACAGGTCAGCCATCCGAAAGCTCTTGCGGGTGCTCGACCCGGAGAATGGACTGGCTCCCATCTACGCGTACAAGCACTTCAAGGTTCTGGACGAGCAGTATTCGGGAAGCAAATTCATTCTCAACGTCAGAGACATGGAGCGCTGGGTCGCGAGCCGGTTCCGGTTCAGCAAGCAGCGCTATCGATCTTGTCTTCACGGCGATCACTATCACGGCAGCGACGAGGAGCTGGCGGAGTGTTGGCGGTCGGATTGGCGTTCTCACATTGCGAACGTCAAGGAATACTTCGCGGATCGCCCCGATGACCTGCTCATTTTCGACATAGAGACCGATGGCGTCGAAAAGATCATCGATTTCTTTTCCATGCTGAAACTCGATTCAGTTCACTGGAAGCAGCGCAACGCCAGCAGCAAGTCTTCGTAATTCGCCGACAGTGATCACATGAACCGTGACTCCAGGATTTGCCGTTCCGCCCTACATGCCGCGCCCTGAATAGGGCGCGGTCAGGATGGCCTGCGTTTCAGTGAACCAGGGGGAGCTACCGGCCAAGCCCAAAGGGCTTGCGCGAAGCGCATCGTGGCCGCGGGTTTTATACCCGCGGGAGAAGAGAGGAACGACAAGCGCCCATCACGCGAAGCGCATTCTGGCCGCGGGATTTACTTCCGCGGTGCTGGTGCAGGGAGGGCCGACAACATTGGACGATCATGGCTGTAAACTTGGTAGCTACCTGAGTACCCCGTAGTCGTGCTCTGCCAGGCCGTTTTCGCAACGCACCTTGCCGCTCCTGACCGTCTTCCGTTCTATTGCGAGGGCCGCATCTCTACGTTCACCCTCGCGCTCCCAGTTGTCCGGGTGGTACAGGTGATACGCAACGGCGTTGAAGAGCACAGGCCACGCGACCGTGCCCGCATTGAAAAGGCGCATGAAGAACTCGCCGTCTTCGCCGCCGCCGACTCCGAACGTTTCATCGAAGCCGTTGACGCGCTTTACGACCTGGGCCCCGGCGGAGAAATTGGAGCCGGACTTGAACGCGGTCTTCCATTTGAGCGGGCGGGGCAGGGCTGCGCAGAGGCCGGTCCAGACCATGGCGGCCAGAGGCGACCGTGTGGCGCCGTACCGCTGCATGAACTTCCCGTTCACAGCATCGGTCCACTTGTCGTTGACCGGTGAATACACTGCTTCGCGGCAACGTGAGAATTCCTCCCTGTAGATTTTCTCGATCCCCCGCTTTGCTATGAGGTCTTCCGTGAGTTCCCCGGAAAAGACTTCGTTCAGTTTTACTCGCGCGCCGAAGAGCACTCGGTTGTGCCGGGCTGCCTTCAGGTGGGATTCTATGAATCTCGGGTGTGCGAGAATATCGCCGTCGATGAACACGAACCAGTCGCCCGAGGCGGCATTCATTCCGCCGTTCCTGGCCTGTCCCGGGCGAAAGCTCGAGTCTTCGTGCCAGTAATGAAGAAGCTCGAAGGGTTTGTCCCGCTCCCTGAAACGCGCGACTACTTCATGGGTGTCATCGCGGGATCCGTCGTCGCAGACAACCACCTCGAAATCCCGGTGTGTCTGAGAGATCAGCGATTCCAGGACCATCGCCAGGTAGGTGGGATTGTTATAGGTTGTGATGATAACCGACGCCTTCATGAGCTGTATAGAGCACGATTCCTGCGCTCGCAGCAAGACCCCTGGTTGGTTTCCGGTGAGGATAACTGTGTTTGCCGATTCAGAGGGCGGCGCCGTGCTGACGGGCCTGTTCACCGCGCCCTGATAATCCAGCCGGGGTGCTATGTGTCGTTTTCCAGATTTGTTCCGTGGGCGATGGCGACCATCGCGTACCGCGCCCTGATTAGGGCGCGGTCAGGATGGCCTGGCGCCGAATGATCTCTGTGTACCGAACGGCCAAGCCCGGAGGGCTTCAATCCTCGGGCTCCCAATCGGCGATAGTGGTTTGTTCCTCGTGGTGTTTTCGTTGGTTGCGAATAGATGCTTTCAGCCCATCGTGGTTTTCCGGATCCACGGCCGAGGTTCGTGAACGAATGTCGCTGCTTCATGCGCATCGACTATCTGCGAAGTGTTTCGTGGTCAACCACAAAGCCCTCCGGGCTTGGCCGGTAGCGTCGCATGGTTTTACGGAAATGTAGGTCATCCTGACCGCGCCCTAATCAGGGCGCGGCACGTAGGCCAAAGTCAGAGGGCGGCGCCACAGTGCTTGCAGTGTTTTGCGTCGGGGTCGTGACCCTCGCCGCTGCAACTGGAGCAGGCCTGGGTGGAAACCTTGACATTGCGATCGCGAACCAGTTGCGCTGTGATGATCCCGGTGGGCACGGCGATAATCGAGTATCCGAGAATCATCACCATCGCCGAGAATAGCTGGCCCAGGTTCGTCTGAGGCGAGATATCTCCGTAGCCCACGGTGGTCATGGTGACAACCGCCCAGTAGATGCTGCGTGGAATGGAGGTGAAGCCGCTCGCTTTCCCTTCGATGACGTACATCAACGAACCGAAGATGACGACCAGCGTGAAAACGCCAAAGATAAAGACGGTGATCTTGCGACGACTGTCGCGCAGAGCACGGGCGAGCGTCGCCGCTTCTCTTAAATAGTTGACCAGCTTGAGCACCCGGAAGATGCGCAGAATGCGCAGGATGCGGATGACCAGCATGTACTGGCTACCCGCGAGCACCAGGCTGAGATAGGTCGGGATCACCGCGAGCAGGTCCACCACCCCGAAGAAGCTTGTTGCGTAGCGCAATGGTCGCCCGACGCAGCTCAGGCGGAGGCCGTACTCTACAGTGAACAAGATGGTGAAGGCCCACTCCAGCGTGTACAGCAGCGTTCCGTAGCGCTCGTTGAACCAGGTGACGCTGTCGAGCATGACCACTACCACGCTGGCGAGGATGCTGAGGATAAGCAAGACGTCGAATAACTTACCCGGAGCGGTATCCGCCTCGAAAATGACCTCGTGCATCTTGATCTGCCATGCTGAAAGAGGCCTGTTGTTCTCCGCGCTCGACATGGGGTGCTCCTTCAGATCGCGTTGACGGCGGTGGCGCCGAAGTATTGGAGTGTCGTTGAGTTCTGGACGAAGCCTATGATGGAGCAGTTTTCGAGGAGCACTTCCCCGGCGACATCAAGCTGGATCTGGCCGCTCGAGAGATCTCCTTCGATTGTAGTGAAAACACGGGCGACGTTTTCGTGAGTGAGATCCTCGCCGGCGTTTTCGCCTCCGGTGGGGTGTGAGGTGAGGCCTCGCTCGACCAGAACGATCGTCAGCTCTGTCCCGGTGGGCGCGCCATCGACAAGGTAATTTACGATGACCTTCGATGCGTCCGGTTCGGAATCCAAAAAGAGGGTCACCGATGTGTCGACCTCGGTTTCCAGAGCCCCTTCCATCACGGTGTAGATGTGGCTTGCGGTGTAGCTGGATAGCTCCACGAGGTTGACCAACGTCTGGGGCGTGTAGAGGCTGGATTGCCCAAGGGCGATGGCAAAGCGCTCCTGGCGCGCTGTGAACTCCGCGCTGGAGAAGGGATCGACCCAGCCGTATTGGTTCCAGTAATCGACATGCCAGGCGATGGGGAAGAACCGCTGGTCCGGATAGTTTTCCAGAGCGTCTGCCAGCGCTGCGTCCGCAGCGTTACAGTACAGTCATCCCTCGGAGGTGAACAGTTCCCACAGAGCGAACGGGGCCGCAGGATCGATCTCCGGTCCGGCATCGTTGCCGGCGTCGGCGTCCGTGTCGGTGTCACTGCCCGCGTCCGTGTTGGAATCGTTGTCATCGTTGCAGGCCAGGAGCATCGTCGTCAGCAGGGTTACCAGCAACACGGTACTTGTTCTGACAGTCATGGTACGCCTCCCTTGAATCAGTAATCCATTATATAGCTTCCGACGACTATGGCGCCAGCATCTCCCACGGCGAAAACCCGCCCATTGTCCTGGCTGTCATCGGCCCACACGGCCCTGAGGGTTACTTCGGTTTCATCGGTGTACTCGACAATGAGCGGATCCTCGTCGAGCACCGTACTTGGATAGCGGTAAATGATCGGGTGTTTGATACCGCCCTCGTTCTCTTCTGTGAAACCCACGAGCCAGGTGGTCAGGTCCGCGTTGTCAACGATGAACATGCCCAGAATAAACGCCTCGTTGTTCGTGTTTTCTTCCCATCCCCCACCGCCCCAAGTATGCAGGGAAAAATACGGTCCAACCTCCTGCGACTCCTCGTACATGCCGGCGATGCGAACCACTGATCCCGCGCCGCCGACAGCGTACATGAAGTGCCCCACGGGATGATCGACGAGTTGTACGGCACCGTCGAATCTGAGCACCGTGGTAGACATGCCGGAATAGTTGAGGTGGCCCACCGCCCATACATCCGAGCCCGGCCGGCACCACGCCGACAGGAGGTTTCGGTCGGTTCCGGAGTTGATTTGATCCCAGAAGTATCCGTCGAACGCGATGAAGGTTCCCTCGTCGCCCACCGCGTACATCTCGTTTTCGGAGATCCGGCAGATGTCGTGCAGGTTTTCGGTCGTGCCGGTATCCTCGGGGGGCGCGAACCAGGTGTCGCCGTCGAAGGCGATGAACAGGCCGTCTGTGCCCACCGCGTAAACCTCGTCTCCCTCGGGGGAGCCGGTAACATCGCCCAGACTACCGGCGGGCGCACCGACTGGGTACTCCATGAGGGACCAGACGTCGCCGTCGAAGTGGAGTATCGTCGCGGATTTACCGACCGCGTAGACGTCGGTGTTGCTGCTGCCCCATACCCCGGTGAGCTGATGTTCTGTGGGCGTGTCCACTACCTGCCATTCCCAGTGCCCCTCGGGCGCCGGATCCGTCAACCCGTCCGTCACCGTGTCCGTGGAGTCGTCGCCGCCGTCGACCAATTGCTCCGTCAGTATCGTCTGGCTCAACCAGCAACTGCTTGCCGAAGCCGCGAACAGAGTCAACGCCAACAGCCACTTTGGGGATGGAAACAAGTCGGGAGCCTCTTGCCTAAAATCCGTGATCCAGATCTCTGATGTTCTGCTGGACCTTCCGGATATGGATATTGACCTTTGAGGTGGAGGGAGCTTCCTTGTAAATCTGGAGGGCTTGTTCCCAGCAATTTCTCGCCTTGTTCTTCTCGGCCTTTTCCTTATAGATCACGCCCATGTTGGTCAGGGCCACCGCCGCCTTGACGCGGGAATTGCCCGTGAACCGAAGGTAGATGTCCACTGAGAGCTGGTACTGCTCTATGGCAAGATCCTTGTCCACCCGCTGGTATGCCATGTCCGCCGCGAGAAAGTGTGCCTCCGCGCGCTTGACCGTGACCTCGCCGACTCCGTCCAGAGTGGCTGCGGCTTCGAGGTAGGCGTCGAGGGCGTCCTCGAGACGATCCTCGGCGAGGGCCATACCCGCCTCGCTCATGTAGTGCTCGTAATAGTCATCGGCGGTTGGTTCCCCGCCGCCTCCCGAGGTTGTCGTTTCGTCCGAGGTGGTACCCTCGCCCGGCTGTTTAGATCCGCATCCTGCGACCAGAACCATCGCGAATGCCATGGATAAAACCGAAAAACGTTTATCCGGACGGTACATGGCTACCTCCTGCATGTCTTGTTGAACGGGTCGCTTATAACACATCGGGTGAAAAGCATTACATCAATATACATCGGGATAATGCTCGTCAGGGATGATGTTGGTCATTTCCAGTTCGAACTTCTGACGTTATTGCTTGCCGCAATTGTTTCTTGTGTTACTACGGTATCGAAAATAGAAGATGCAGGAACCGATGAGCTCACCGGTATCTTGTTGTTGAAAAGCAGGTGGTTTTTCAAGTTTGCATGTTCTGAAAAATTGTTTTCAGAAGCATGCTGTTCATGCGGTTGTAACGAGGAGGGCTCATGCTCGAACTCCGTTTTCACGGACGCGGTGGTCAAGGTGCTGTTACTTCGGCTGAGCTGATTGCTCTTGCAGCCATTGCGCAGGGTAAATTCGCGCAGGCGTTTCCGAGCTTCGGACCGGAGCGAAGAGGCGCGCCGGTCATGGCCTTTGCGCGTATCGACGACAAGCAGATCCGAAACAGGACCGCAGTCTCCAACCCGGACGCTGTGGTCGTGCTCGACCCCCATATCCTCCATATCGCCAATTCTTCGGACGGACTCTCAAAGGACGGACTCCAGGTCGTCAACACCATGCGGAGCGCGGACGAGATCCGAGAAGAGTACAATCTCAAGGGCAGACTGATCACCGTGGACGCCAACCACATCGCGGAACAGGAGATCGGCCGGGTGATCACCAACACCACCATGCTCGGCGCGCTGATACGGGCAACCGGTGTCATCGAGAGGGAGCTGCTCGTCGACGAGCTGAAAGTGCGTTTCGGGCGCCTTGCCGAGGGTAACATCAATGCTTTCAACCGCGCTTACGAAGAGTGCTGTGTGGAAAAGGGATAGGAGGTCCAGGATGCCCAAGCAATCCCCATCCCCGGATTGGCAAGACATGGCCCTCGGTACCGCGATAACGGAACCGGGCTCTGCCAAGTATCAGCGTACCGGCGACTGGCGCTCCAGCGGACCGGTCTGGGACCTGGATAAGTGCATCAAGTGCGGTGTTTGCGCCGTATTTTGCCCGGAGGGCTGTATCACCATGCGCGCCGACGGATACCCTGAGGCCGACATGGAATACTGCAAGGGCTGCGCTATCTGTGTTTGCGAATGCTGGGCCGTGTGCATCTCGATGGTAGAGGAGAAGGAATAATGGCCGAGCGAAAGGGAATGGAAGTCTCCATCGCCATCGCCGAGGCCGCTTCGGCGTGTGATGTAGACTGCATCGCTGCTTACCCCATCACACCACAGACACACGTGGTGGAGCATCTCTCCGAAATCGTCGCCGACGGCGATCTCGACGCGGAGTTCATTCCGGTGGAGTCGGAGCACGCAGCCATGAGCTGTTGCTGCGGATGCGCCTCTGCGGGAGCGAGGACATTCACAGCCACTGCGAGCCAGGGCCTGGCGTTGATGCACGAGATCCTGTTCATCGCGGCCAACCTGAGGTTGCCGATGGTCATGGTGGTGGCCAACAGGTCTCTCTCCGGTCCCATCAGCATCTGGAACGATCACTCGGATGTAATGACCGAGCGCGATGTGGGCTGGGTCCAGGTCTTCGCCGAGAATGGTCAGGAGGCGGTGGACATGGTGATCATGGGTCACCGAATATCGGAAGACAAGCGGATCCTGCTTCCCCTGATGGTCAACTTCGACGGGTTCATTCTGAGCCATATGGTCGAGCCCATAGAGATGCCCACCCGCGAAGAGGTCAAGAAGTTCCTGCCGGACTTCGAGCCGCAACAACGCCTCGACATCGACGATCCCATTACCATGGGGCCCGTGGGGATGCCGGTGGTGTACACGGAGGCCAAGATGGCCGCCGAGTGGGCGGTTCGCAACTCCTACGAGCCCATGGTGGAGATCATGGGCGAATTCGAAAAGGAGTTTGGTCGGAAATACAAACCGGTGGAGACCTATCGCACGGACGACGCAGAGATCCTGCTCATCATGATGGGCGGCATCGCCGAGACTGCCATGACCTGGGTGGACAAGGTCCGGGACGAGGGCGTGAAGGTCGGTCTCGTGCGCTTCCGGATGTGGCGGCCCCTCCCTGTGGACGACTTCAAAAAGGCGATAGCCGGCGCGAAAGTGCTCGGAGTTCTGGATCGACACTTCTCTCCCGGTGGTCCCGGTGGCCCGATGGCCCAGGAGATCAAGTACATGCTTTACGGGCAGGATCATGCCCCCAAGATTGTGGAAACTGTGGTCGGCCTCGGCGGGCGCGACGTCAATTTTTCCGATTTCGATCAGATCTTCGACAGATGCAAGGAGGTGCTGGGCGGGGCGCCCATACCACCGTTCGAGTTGATCCAGGTGAGAGGAGGGCATTATGGAAAAGCTTAACGTCTTTGCCTCCCGCCTCCTTCCGACGGAGGACTTCGTCTGTTCCGGCCACCGTGCGTGCCAGGGATGTGCGGAAGTGCTCGCCATGCGAATGGTCCACAAGGAGCTTGGTCGCAACACTATCGCTGCGTCGGCCACGGGGTGCATGGAAATCATTACCTCTCCCTACCCGGAATCGGCCTGGCGAATCCCGTGGATTCACGTGGCGTTCGAGAACCCGGCTTCTGTGATTTCGGGGGTAGAGGCCGGTTACAAGGCGCTCATGCGCAAGGGTCGTTATCCCAAACGCAAGATCAACTTCGTGGGTTACGGCGGCGACGGCGCAACGGCTGACATCGGCCTCCAGTTCGTGTCCGGGGCGATGGAACGCGGTCACGACATGATTTACGTCTGTTACGACAACGAGGCGTACATGAACACGGGAATTCAGCGTTCGAGCGCTACTCCCTTCGGCGCTTCCACCACGACCAGCCCTGCCGGCAAGGTCAGCATCGGGCAACAGACGTGGAAGAAGAACGTGCCGGAGATCATGGCGGCTCACAACATTCCTTACGTCGCAACAGTCAGCCCCAGCTATCCATTCGATCTTCATCGGAAGGTTCGCAAGGCAGCCGATGTCGAAGGTCCGGCCTACCTGCACGTGTACTCGGCCTGTCCCACGGGTTGGAGAATGCGTCCGGAGCTGGCCGTGCAGATTGGACGCCTGGCAGTGGAGACGGGAGTGTTCCCTCTCTACGAAGTGGAAAACGGGAAATACACGATCACGCAGTCCGTGCCCGAGTTCAGGGCGTTGCGCGATTATCTCAAGCCCCAGGGGCGTTTCAGGCACCTGACCGACGACGTGATCGACGACATCGAGGTCAGGCTCAGGGCGGAGTACCGGCGGCTCGAAGCCAAGGTGCGGATGACCCATGAGGAGGAAGTCTGATGGATCTTACGAAAGTCGACGCCATCATCGAGAACTACGATGGTGACGCAACCTCGCTTCTGGCGATCATGCAGGATGTTCAGGACCAGGAGAACTACCTGCCCCGGGAAGCGGTGAATCACATCTCCGCGAAGCTGGACGTGCCGGTGTCGCGCATTTACTCCATGGCGACGTTCTTCGAGTCGTTTCACCTGGAGCCGCGCGGAAAGCACATCTGCACGGTGTGTATGGGGACAGCGTGCCACGTGCGCGGTGCCCAGCGGTTGGTGGAGCATCTGGAGAGGGATCTGAGTGTCAAGTCCGGCGGGACCACGGAGGATCTGCAGTTCACGCTGGAGGAGGTCAACTGTGTCGGAGCGTGCGCGCTCGGTCCGCTGGTGATCATCGATGGGGAATATCACGGCAACGTGACGTCCACGCGACTGACCAAGGCGGTGAAGAAACTCAAGACCCGGAAAGGAGGCGAGTGATGGCATTGATCTCGAATAGTGCGAAGCTCCGCTCCTACCGGGAAGAGCTTGTCGACAAGAAGAATAAAGAAGGCAAGAAGGTTGTGGCGATCTGCGCGGGCACCGGTTGCAACGCGTACGGTTCTCCCAAAGTGGTTGCGGCGTTTCGCGAGGAGATCGAGAAGCAGGGCTTGAGCGACAAGATAGAGATCAAGCCGACGGGTTGTCACGGTTTTTGCGAACGCGGGACGCTGGTGCTGATGCATCCGGAAAAGCAGTTGTACCAGCGAGTGAAGCCGGAAGCTGTGGCCGAGATCGTGGAGAAGACGCTGAAGGGCGGAGAGGTTCTGGAGGAGCATCTCTACGACGAGCCGAACACGGGAGAGCGTTACAAGACCGAGCACGAGATCCCGTTCTACAAGCATCAGGAGCGGTTGATTCTGGGCAAAAACGGGGAGATCGACCCGACGAGTATCGACGACTACATCGCCATGGGCGGATACGACGGCCTGACAAAAGCGCTGGAGCTGGGTCCGGACGCGGTGCTGGAGGAGGTCAAGAAAGCCAACGTTCGCGGGCGCGGAGGCGGCGGATTCCCGGCAGGACGAAAGTGGGAGACGTGCAAGAATGCCCCGTCGGACAAGCGCTACGTCATCTGCAACGCGGACGAGGGCGACCCGGGCGCGTTCATGGACCGCTCGATCCTGGAGGGCAATCCTCATGCGGTGATCGAGGGGATGATAATAGCGGCGTTCACTATCGGGGCGGACGAAGGCTACGTGTATGTGCGCCACGAGTATCCCCTGGCCATCGAGCGATTGACCATAGCGCTCGCGCAGGCGCGGGAGTGGGGATTCCTTGGCAAGGGGATTCTGGGCACGGACCTGGACTTTAATATCAAAATCAACCGTGGTGGCGGCGCGTTCGTGTGCGGGGAGTCCACGGCGTTGATGGCGTCCATCGAGGGCAAGGTGGGCGAGCCTCGCGCGAAGCATATCCACACGGTGGTGGCAGGTCTCCACAACAAGCCGACCAACCTGAACAACGTGGAGACGTACGCGAACATCCCGTTGATTCTCGATAAGGGCGCGGACTGGTACATCAGCAAGGGTACCAAGGGTTCTCCGGGCACCAAAATCTTCTCGCTGGTGGGCAAGGTGAACAACACGGGGCTGGTGGAAGCCGAGATGGGCATGACCCTTCGACAGATCATCTTCGACATAGGCGGAGGCATTCCCGACGGCAACGAGTTCAAGGCTGTTCAGACCGGCGGACCTTCGGGCGGCTGTCTGCCGGCGTCCAAGCTGGATCTCAAGGTGGACTTCGACAGCTTGTGGGAAGAGGGGTCCATGATGGGCTCCGGCGGCATGATCGTCATGGACGACAAGACGTGCATGGTCGACGTGGCCAAGTACTTCCTGGGGTTCCTGAAGTTCGAGTCGTGCGGCAAGTGCACCACGTGCCGTGAGGGTCTGCGTCGTCTCCACGAGCTGGTAACCGATATCAGCGAGGGCAAGGGCACGGAAGAAACAATTTCGCTCATCGAGGAGCTCTGCGACACGGTGGAGGCTGGTTCGCTGTGTGCGCTGGGGACCACGGCGATGAACCCGGTGCTCTCAACGCTGAAGTACTTCCGCGACGAGTACATGGCGCACGTGAATGATCACCGTTGTCCGGCGGGGGTGTGCAAGGAACTGATCACTTACGAGATTACTGACAACTGCAACGGATGCATGGTGTGTGCCAAGCGATGTCCCGAGAACTGCATCGCCGGCGAAAAGAAACAGCTTCACGTCATAGACAACGAGAAGTGCATCAAGTGCGGAATCTGCAAGGACGTCTGTAAATTCGACGCCGTGCGGATATACTAGGTGGAGGGTGGCATGACAGTACAATTCACCATCAACGGTGTGAAGGTCGAGGCGCAGAAGGGCGAGAGCGTCATCGAAGTAGCGCGCCGTTACGGCTTCGAGATACCGTCTCTTTGTCACCATCAGGCGGTGACCCCTTACGGTGCGTGCCGAGTGTGCCTGGTGGAGATAGTCAAGGGCGGTCGCAAGAAGCTGACCACCAGCTGCAACTATGAGGTGCTCGACGGGATAGAGGTGGTCACCGACTCGGAGGCCATCCACAAACACCGGGCCATGGTGCTCGAACTCATCCTCGCGGAGGCCCCCGACGCGGAGCCGGTCAAGAAACTCGCGGCGCAGTACGGTGTAAATGTTTCTCGTTTCGAGCGGTCCGATACCGAGATGGCGCAAGAGCGTCACGACTGCATCATGTGCGGGCTCTGTGTCAGGGTTTGCACGGAGATCGTGGAGGTCAACGCACTCGCCTTCAACGGCCGCGGATACAACCGGGGCGTGGGCGGTCCCTACCTGGAAGCGCCTCAGAGCTGTATCGCCTGCGGTGCATGCGCCTGGGTGTGTCCAACCGATTGCATTGGATTCGTAGAAGAGGACGGCATGCGCAAGGTCCTCAAGTGGGACCGGGAACTGCCAATGGAGAAGGACGAGAACGGTCGCCCCATCGCGCCCAAGTTCCAGCTCCACTATTTCAAGGAGAAGTTCGGCCTCCCCGCTGACATCTACAAAAAAGCTCCCGGGAGTCGGTAGCAGCTCACTCCATGATCGGAATCAATAGGTGGCGCAGGGGTGGTCCGCGTTGAGGATCGCCTGTATTGACGACATCGCTCCGGCGGAGCCGCCGGTCTGGAGATAGACCAGCTCCATGGTGTCTATATCGACGACCATGGTGAACGGATAGGTTCCGCCGAGGGCCTGTCCGAAGTTACTGTACATGTAGTCTGCGGTATCGCCCCAGACCATCACGTTGGTCAAGTTGTAAGACGTTTCCCAGGCTGCGGCCTCTGCCGCGTCTCCAGGTCCGTCCACCTTGCACAAGATGTTGGCTATGGCCAGGCCGGGATTGGATGCCATCAAACCTTCCAGAAGCCCCGCTTCTGATGCGCAGGATGGTCACGTGTCAAACGCGTTGGCGATCATCAGGACCACTTTGGAGGTGTCCTGGAAGATCTCGAAAAAGTCGTGAGAGTTGCCCTGACCGTCCACCATCCCCGGGACGTCCGCCAGAACCGAGCCCACGGTCAGGCCGTACGGAGCAGGCGGATACACCGTCCGGTAATCGGCGCAGGCATCTCCGTCGGAGTCTGTGTCGGAGTCTGTGTCGGAATCGGAGTCCGAATCGGAATCGGAATCGGAATCGGAATCGGAGTCCGAATCGCTATCGGAACTGGAAGAATTTTTCGAGTCGTTATTACACGCCGTCTGGGCGGACAAGACGGCGATCGTACAGATGCACGCGAGGATTCCCAGTACTACTTTGTTTTTCATGATGTTTTCCTTCTTTAATAGGCGCCCAGAAACCGTGTTCGTGGATCATGGTCCTGTATAATAGTGTACATTAATTTTACAGTGTGTACAGCATCAGGAAATGGATAAAAAGATTTCAGCAATCGGCGCAGGTGACCGGGCAGCTCGCGGTGGCGCAATTGAGCACATCCTGGGTGAGGGAGTTCGGAACTGCACCGCAAGCGGATACGCACGTGGCATCCATGCAGGATCCGGTGTCGCACGCGTTGTAACACAGTATGTAGCCGGGGCAGTTGGCATCGGCATAACAGGCGGTGAGGGCTGGCATGCAGTTGGTGAACGCACAGTCCGTGCAGCTCGCGGTGCCCCCGTCGCCGGCGCTATTGCAAGCCTGGAAGCACGCAGAGAGTGTCGGATCGGGTGTGACGGAGAAGTGAGCGGTGATGGTCGCACAGTCGAGGCCAGAATGCACTCTCCGTTGCAGTCCGCGTCGGGGTTGTTGATGCAGTCGAGGATCCCATACGGCAAGTCCGCGCAGTCGGCGATTGGAAAACCGCAGTCTATCTGTAGCATCTCGCACGCTTCCTCACAGGGCGACGGCCCGGCGTCCGGTCCGCTATCCGGTCCGGCATCGGAATCGGTGTCCGTATCGGTGTCGGTGTCGGTATCGGTATCGGTGTCGGAATCGGTATCCGTGTCGGAATCGGTATCCGTGTCAGTTCCTGCGTCGTCCGAATTGTTGCTGCTGGAATTGCTGCAACCGATCATTCCGAAGCTCAGCAACGCGGTCAGGATTGCAATCCTTGTCATTGTGGTCTCCTTGTAAAAAGTTCATTCGAATGTGACGTCAATTCTATCAAAAAAAAGAGAGCGTTGGGTAAACAATCAAGGCTCATCCGGATTCAGCCGTGTTCACATGAACCGTAACTCCGGAAACTGACGATCCGTCCTTCGTACCGCGCCCTTATGAGGGCGCGGTCAGGATGACCTACTTTTCTAGAAAATCAGGGGGTGCTACCGGCCAAGCCCGGAGGGCTTTTCAGTTGACCATGAAACATTTCGCGGATAGTCGATCCGCATGAAGCAGCGACATTCGTTCACGAACCTCCTGTATCATATGGTCTTTCGAACCAAGAACAGGGAGCACTTCATCACCACGCTCGAAGTAGAACGTGCGCTTTTCGGCTTCCTCGAAGTCAAAGCTCACCACCTCGATGCGTACATTCTGGAGGCCGGCGGTTGGAGAGAGCACATTCACTTGCTCGTTCGCGCAAGGCCTACGATGGCACTGTCGGACGTGTACGGGCAACTCAAGGGATTCAGCTCGAGATCCTGGCACAAGAAGTTCCCCGACATGCCATTCGGCTGGGCGGACGGCGTATACACCGTGACCGTGGATCCGGAGAACCACGATGGGCTGAAGGCCTATATTCGCAACCAACGAAAACACCACGAAGCTCGAACCACCGTATCTGATTGGGAGCCCGATGATTGAAGCCCTCTGGGCTTGGCCGGAAGAATCAAAGATCAGTTTTGAAAACCAGGCCATCCTGACCGCGCCCTCATAAGGGCGCGGTGAACAGGTCTGTCAGCACGTCTCGATTTGGATGAACCACAATCAGTCCATCGCAACAACGTATGCCCCGTTCTCCATCAACGTGACCACACTTCCATCCTTCATTGTGAGCTTCGCCAGGGCGATCTTCACGTCCGGCGCAAGCTCCGCTGTGTAGACGCGATCGATGTGAACCACCTTGTCCGGGCCGGAGAAGTTGTCCGGTCCAACCTGCCCTCCAAAATGCTCGGATCTGCCGAACGCGATATGGAGGCCCAGCTTTTCGTCCAGAAGGAGTTCTCCGGTGGGGGTCAATCCGAAGTCTCCCAGAACACCAAGCCCCAGCTCGGCCATGTTTCCGTATGCGGGTTCTGCCTCGAGTCTTTTCGCCTCCTCCCTGGATGCGACGTTGTCGGACAGCACCTGCACCGCCACATTGTTTTCCACACGATAGACGACGATCTCGTCGCCGAACTGGACCGGGATCTCTCCAGCGCTCCCGGTTGGATCTCCATCGATCTCGCCTTCGTAGGGAACAATGTACGATTCGCCCGACGGCAGGTTGCCTGCGGTGCCCTCATCTCGCAAGAGGCCCCCGGAGGAATGCCCCTTGCGGTGTCGCAGGTCGAGCACGAGTTCATGATTTTTTCCCGCCGCGTCGAAGGTGATGTCACAGCGCTGCGCGTTGTCGAGCATTTCAGTTAAGCGATTGACTCTCTTGCCGATCACGCCGTAGTCGAGCCTCAATGCCGGGATCATCTCGGCACAGAAGCCCGGCATGGTGGCCGCCCGAAACAGATAATCTTTCGCCGCCATTTTCAACGGCGCGGTGGCGGAGAACTCCGTGGGCGCCATGATGAGTCGAAAAGATTCAAAAATCTGGTCGAAGGGGACCGCCGCGCCGGGGATCTCCTTTGCCGTTGCGGGGAGTGCATCCGGTGTTGGAGCATGGAAAGAACCGGTGGCGGGGAGGTTGGCGTTGTTTGCGTGAGGATTTTGGTAGAGAAAGAGCCGAACATCGTTGAGGCCCAATTCGGAAGCCCTTGGCGCTAGGAGCGAGACCCACTGCGCGGCCATTTCCCTGCGGGCCTTCCAGGGCGGGTTGTCCGGCACGATATCGTCCGGCATATCCACAATTACAACCAAATTCCTGTCGTTCGAGCGTATGTCAAAAACGCGTCTTACCAGATCGACCAATTCCTGTCCGGTCAGTTTATCGCTCATGTCCTGTCTCCGTTGTTAGACTCCGTGCTTGTTTCAAAAAGTATGCCCGTACTCGTTCGGATTGTCGATTGTGTTATGCTTCTGAGTATTCCGCGACGTGGGACGGCGTGCAGCTTTATTGGGAGAGACATGAGAAAAATGGTCATAGCGTTGATGTTTGCCATGGGGGTCATGGCCATCTGTCAAAATGCCTCGGCGCAGCACGTGGATGAGCGAGTGATGGCACAAAAGGAGGCCGCTATTCCTTCCGGAGCCCTGCCCGCGTGGCAGACAGCAAATGAGAAGCGGTTGTTCCCCAGGTCGCCGTCGGTTCCCCTGTCGCCGGGTGGACCCCTGCCGCCACCTCCCCCGGCCGGGTACAGGGCGGTTGCGGAGTTCGAGCCGGTATCCGCGTTCCTTGTCTCGTACGAGTGGCACGATCTCTCCGGGGCCGAATGGGGTGACTGGAACTCGACCTCGGTGGACATGTTGCTGGACATGGCGCTCTGGGGAAGCAGTCCGATAGGAGCGCCTGTTATCGTGCTCACGAGAAACAACGACAACACATTCGACCCCCTGAACGGCGACAAGGTCGAGAGCTTCTTTCAATCATGGGGAGTATTGCCGGAAAGAATGCACATTCCACCACCAGGGTCACAGAACAACATCAATCTGGACGCCAAGTGGGCCCGCGACTTCGGTCCCATCAGCGTGTACGAGGGCGGACAGCCCGGACATCTGGCGTTCACGGATCTGCATTACTATGACAGCCGGCCCAATGACGACGCGATTCCCGGCTGGCTGGCGGGATTGCTCGGTATCAACAGGTACGGGACCGAGGGTTTCGATCATACACCCGCAGACGCAGTACGTTTGTACATGGAGGGTGGCAACTACCAGACCGACGGAGACGGTACCTGCATCCTTTCGGACGATATCCCCAGCGATAATTCCGGAAACTCGGACGCGGACACGTTTTCGGAGGTAGAGGATATCCTGGCTGACTATCTGGGCTGCGAGCAGGTCATCTGGCTGTCGACAATGCCCAACAACGGGACCGGCCATGTGGACATGTGCGCAAAACTCCTTTCACCCACGGATATTCTTGTCATCGATTTTCCAAATTCCAGTTCAAACGACAGTACCGCTGACGCGGTGGTGGAGAGTAATGTGGCCATTCTCCTGGCGTCCACCAACATGAGCGGCAACCCGTTTACAATTCACCGGATAGTGATTCCCTCCCTGGGAAGCGACTGGACGTATCGGACCTACACCAACTCGGTGATGCTCAACAACGTGGTGCTCGTGCCGACGTACGGGTATTCGACGGAGGATCAGGACGCCATCGATGTGTATCAATCGATTCTGGGCCCCGACTACGCGGTTATCGGTGTTGATTCATCGGACATCGTGAGCCAGGGAGGTGCGATTCACTGCACTACCATGCAAATCGCTTCCGCCTGCGGGAACGGCGTCGTGGATGATTTCCTGTTCGAGGAATGCGACGGCTCCAACCTCAACGGCCAGAGCTGTTCCTCCCTGGGCTTGGGGTCCGGAACGCTGGCCTGTTCCAGCCCGTCCTGCAGGTTTGACGTAAGCGGATGTTCCTCGTCACCCTGCGGGAACGGCGCCATCGATTACGAATTCGGCGAGCAGTGCGACGGAACCGATTTCGCGGATCTCACTTGTGTCGATTTCGGGTTTACCAGCGGTGATCTGACCTGCACGGGAGACTGCCTGATCTCAAGCGCCGACTGTGATGCTGACGCGGACACCGACAGCGATACAGATTCGGATACTGACACGGATGCCGACACCGACGCCGATTCTGATTCAGACAGCGATTCGGATGGGGACACGAGCCAGCAGTTCAGCCCGGGCGACGGCTCCTGCGGTTGCGACACGGTCGGCGAGAACCGGGGCAACATCGGACTGCTCGGGAGTTTGTTCTTCTAACCCCATCCCGGCCTTCCCCTGAGATAGGGGAAGGGGAAGATGATGGCGGCCGGCTTTAACCGGTCATGTGTCGCGTGGACAGGAGATCGCGAATGGTCCGGGTAAATGTCGCCACGGACAAAACACCCACCACACCGCTCGTTCCCAAAACAATATAGTTTACTATCGTTTCATTCTGCGATGGCGGAACAGCAAGACTTGCAAGATAACCCAGCGCGGTCAGCGTAAGCGCCAGAAGTGACATGAGGAGATGGCTGACCGCTCGTTGTTTGAGATCACGGGGGCGCCGCGTCGCCCGGGCGCGGACTGACGACGGAACCTTTTTCCATGTTCGAAGTCGGCGCGAGAAAAAGTACCAGCTCGCCATCACGACGAACAGCAGGGCCAGCATGATCCACGTGTGGAACGTGCCCTCCAGGTTGCCCACGGAGAAGGGATTCTGAATGACGAGCAGCACGAAGCCCGAGGCCATCAGTGTGTGGCAAATCGACTGACGCAAGTCAGGAGGTGGAGGGACTTCCGAGCCTGACACTCTGATATTCTTGTCGGTCATCAGGGAAATGAGTTTGTGTTACGGAGTATCAAGTGTCAATTAAGGTTGTGAGCGGATAAAAAAAAGCCCTCCGCAGTGTCGTAGCGTTGGCGTCAAAACCCCGCGTCCTCAGCAGGTGGGGTCCATATTACCGCTTCAGGCTTCCGATTCGTTATGACCGGCTTGCACACCACGGCAAGGGACGGTCCCCGGGGTTTTGGTACAGCGGGATTACAAAAAATCGCCGCGCAACGAGTACCCCAGAGGGCAACATTTATTATGGACTTTTTTTTCTTCGAGGACAAGGGCGATCCGACAAGTGATAGTTGTTTTATTAATTTTCGGCGTCATCAAGGCGCTCATTGACAACTTCCCAATATCACTGAAAATGCTTACGTGAAGAAAATCGATAACGATCTGGGGCCGGCCATCGACAGAGCCACCGACCTTGTAGCGCAAGGTGCGAGTGAGGTTTTCAGGCGCTTTGGTATGCGGCCGGCGCTCGGGAGAATATGGGCGATACTGTACCTGTCGAAGCATCCGATAGACGCCGACGCGCTTCGGGAGCAGCTCGAGATCTCTGCGGGAGCGCTCAACACGGGTCTTCGCGAGCTCGTCGAGTTGGGGTTAGTGCAGCGGGAAACGGTTTCCGGCGAGAAGAAGTTCTATTATCGCGCGCAAAAAGAGATGTGGTTGCTCCTCACCCGGATTTTTAGAGAACGCGAGCGTGAAAGGGTGCTGGACACCCTGGGGAAAATCCGAGACGCTGAGACAGTGTTATTGAGCCTGGGGGAGGTCTCCGATGGAGGCGACGTGGCACATCGACTGGAGCACATTCAGCATCTGATGAAGTTGGGTGACTTCGTGGTTGATGTGCTCGATGCGCTCATGGCGAGAACCAGAGTCGAGATAAAGGCCGCCCAGAAATGGTTCTCTGTCTCCGGGCGTCTGGGAGGAGAGCCGCTCAGCCGGCTGAGGAAGAGGATAAACGCCGCCCAAAACGACAGGAAACGGTAGTTTGGCAATGATCCAGGCCTGATTTTCCTATTTGAAAAACGACGGTATGCGTGAAGCCTACTTTTTATTATACTGCCACGGTTTACATCATCGACAATTCGACCGCTGTTCAAAAACGTAAGGGAGAAAGCCAACATGAAAGCGTCCCTCGGAATTCTACGTGGAGAGCTGGAACGTCTGTTTTCGGCGACTGGACTCAAAGAACTGTGTGTGGATTACCTCGGTGTCTCCCCGGACGAAGCGGGGCTTTCCGATGAATCCAAGGCGGTCTTTGTTCGTCGGTTGATTGACTGGTGTTCATCAGAGAACGCCGTTGAGGCACTGGCGGATGCGACCATGCTCCTGAAGAAGGGAATGGTCGACCCCCGAGTCAAGCAAATCTTCTCGACCAGGTATGACCGCGGCGTTTCCGAAGGTGAAGAGATCGGCGGGTTTGTGGTCGGCTCGGAGATTGCCGGCGACGATGTCGGGGTCATGTATGAGTGCAAGCCCTCCGGAGGTGGCGGCGACGGAGATCGATACGCCCTCTGGGTCATCAATGGGGATCATGCGTCGGATGTATCGTCAGTTCAGCGGTTCCTTACTCTGATGCGCATGCTCAAGCAGGTGGATTCGCCGTCCATGCAAAATACCGTGACGACGGGGAAGCTTCAGGACGGCAGGCCGTTTGTCGTGATCGGCTGGAGCGATGGTGAATCACTGGCCTCGATGTTGCCGTTACCGATGATGAAGGCGATCGCTGTACTCGAAACGATCATTGATGCGCTGGAGCACGTTCATGCGCGCTCGATGATCCACGGTGACATTCGCAGCGAGAACATTTTGGTGAAAACGATTTCGATGGAGGGCGACGGAGAAGTGGAGGTACTGCTCCACGGCCTCGGTACCGACAAGCTGTTCTCCCTGGGGTCCTCTTCGGGCAACAAGAGTGACTGCGTAGCCGCCCTGGGGATCGTCAAGGGGATGGCTCCCGAGGTGAGTCGTCATATGGGTTGCGACGTGGCGGCCGATGTGTACTCTCTGGGCGCTTTGTTTTACGAGATGATCACGGGTCAGCCCGTCTTTACGGGAAGAGCCGCCGTCGATGTGGTGGCGGCGCATCTCACCAAGACTGCGCCCGCTCCGAGTTCTATCAGCGAAGAGGCGATCCCCGGTGCGCTGGACAACCTGGTCAGGAAGTTGATGGCCAAGGAGACCTCCGGACGTCCGAGAGGACTCGACGAAGTCCGCAAGGATTTGACCGAGGTGAACAGGTTGGCTCAGGAGTTCGAGGCGCGCGCCGCTCAGACGGGCACCAGGGAAGACATCGAGACATGGGCTGACGCCCTCCTCGAGGACCCCGGCGACGAAGAGATGCTCGACGAACTCAAGAACGAGGCGCGGCGTTGCAACGCGTGGGGAGCCGCAATAGAGGTAATGGAAGAGGCAGCCCTTCTCTCCGAGGATTCTGCGGTCATCAAGCGGATCCTCATCGCCGCCGCACAGTCTGCGACCAAGTACGCCAAGGACTATGACAAGGCCGATCAGATCTATGCCCAGTTGCTGGAGTCCGACCCGGACGACGAGGAGATCAATGCCGCCATGCTCGATTTGCTCAACGCGCAGGGCAAGTTTGAGGAGCTGATAGAAAAACTGGCCCAGAAGGCCGAGACCATCGAGGACCCCGCCGACAGGTTTGCCGTGATCAAGCGAATCGCCTGGACCTACGAGGAAGATTTGCGTGAGTACGACAAGGCGTTCGATTACTTCGTGGCGTGTCTTTCCGGCGGCGAGGATGAGTGGGTGGTGGAAAAACTGGAGAAGATCGCTGAACGCACAGATCGATTCGAAGATCTCGCCACCGCGTGTGGCGGCGCCGTTCAGGCGGCCGAGTCCGCAGGCGACCAAGATCTCACCTTGTTTCTCTATGGGAAGATCGGCAACTGGTATCTGGAAAAACTCGATCAGCCCACATACGCGCTGACCTGCTTCCAGAAGGTGCTCGAGTACAGGCCCGGCGACGTTGATTCACTCGTCGCCGTTTCGGAAATGTACAAGGGAGCACAACAATGGAAAGAGCTGGCTGAGACCCTGGTTCGTCTGGGCGAGGCTGAGTCGGTGCCGGGCAGAAGCAGGGACAATCTGACGGAGGCCGCGAAGGTCTATTACGACAAGCTAAGTGAAACGGACTCGGCGCGGGATCTGCTTGCGAGCGTGCTGGAGGAGGATCCGGCCCACGCAGCCGCATCCGAGGCCCTCGCCACGATCTACGAGGATATCAAGGATTGGAAGAAGCTCACGGACTTGTTGTTCGCAAGCGTCGGCGCCATGAGCGAGGGGGAGGAGCAGGTTGCGGCAAGGTACAGGCTCGGAGAGCTTTTCGAGGATCGACTGAATGATCTCAAGGCAGCACGTGAGCAATACGAGAAGGCGACCCAGATCGATTCCAGTCACCTGGATTCCATCAAGGGGTTGGAGCGGATCTATGCAAGGGACGGTGATTTTTCCCTGCTGAGGGACAACCTGCAGATCCAGCTCGAGATAGCGGTCACTCCCAAGCAGCGGATGCTTCTCCTGGAGAGGCTCGCGGAGATCAGCGAGGAGGAGTTCAAGGATCTTGATAAGGCGATAGAGCATTACAAGGAAATTCTCGCCATCGACAAGGAGAACAGGGCTGCAATGATTGCTCTGACGCGACATTATCGCAAAACCGAGCGTCACGAGGATCTGGTGGATATCCTGCAGGTCAGGGCCGACATGTCCGCAGACGAAGAAGAGAAACACGAGCTTCTTGCTGAGCGGGCGGAGATCATCCGCGACGATATCGGAGATGCCCAGCGGGCAGCGGTTGCTTTCCAGGCCGTGGCCACGCTCGGAGGGGACAGCGCGCTGGAGGCGCTGGCCATGTCTCAGGAGGAAGCAGGCGACCTGGAAGCCGCGCTCGAGACCCTGCACAAGATACTGGACGGGGTGGAAACGACCGAGGGCAAGGTCGCGATGCTGGTTCGCATTGCGAAGATGCAGTTGTCCAAAATGTACGACCCGGCCGAGGCGGCCGCCACGTTGCGCAAGGCAAAAGATCTCGCACCCGAAGATCGCGCTGTCATGTCCCAGCTCACCGAAGTACTCATCGCCCAGGGTAACCACTCGGCGGCAATCGGAGTTTTCGAGGAAGAACTGGAATTGGTTGAGGGTTCTCACGCAAGAGCCGAGATATACGCGCGCATGGGCGTCATAGCCCTTGAGCAGATCAACGATGAGGCCAAGGCCATCGGGTACTTCGAGCACGCCCTTGAGTTGAACAAGAACAATCTCATGGCCGGTGACAATGTTTCCACCCTCTATCGACAGAAGGGCATGTGGGACAAGGCCTACCCAATTTACGAGATATGGGCGGCTTCTGCGGAGGCCCTCACTCCGGAGCAGAAGCTCCAGGTGTTCACTCAGATGGGTGAGGCGCTGGTGAACATGGATCGGCACGAGGAATCGCTCAAGTACTTCAAAAAGGCGGCGACGGTCGCCGATGAACCGCATCTCATGAAGAGGTTGGGAGATGTGGCCATCAAGCTGGGCGAATTCGGGCTCGCAAAGGAACAACTTGAAAGATATTCGAAAGCGATAGGTGACAAACTCTCCGCCGAAGAAAAAGTTGAACTCTTCGTCCAACAGGGCAAGGCGTTTGTCGGAACCGACGATTTCAACGACGCGGCAAAGCTGGCAAGGCAGGCGACAGTGATGGCGCCGGACAACATCGATGCCAGGTTGCTGCTGGCCGAAGTCCACGAAAAACGGGGTGACTTTCGGGGTTCGGTGGAGGCGCGTCAGAAGGTGCTTGCCACCATCGCCAGAGACGACGAGCGCTGGCTCGATCTCGTGCGTGATACCTCGTTGATTCTCTTTGACAAACTACGGGACGCAGATGGCGCGGCCAATATGTTGAGAGATGCCCTTGAGGAGCACCCCGATAACCGCGACGTCCTCGGTGACATGCTCAAGATCTTCTACGCGACCAAGCGGTTTAACGATGTGGTCGATGTGGTGCTCAAGATCGCGAGCCTGGTTTCGGATTCGAAGCAGCTGGCAAGGTACTACCTGACGGTTGCCAAGATATATCGACGCGAGCTCAAGCAGCTTGACGATGCGGTTTCGTTTTTCAACAAGGCCATCGATGCCGATCCAGATCTGGAGGGTGCGGACGAAGCGTTATTGGAAATTCTTTACGAGAAGAAAGATTGGGAAGTTCTCGAAAAGTACTACAAAAAGAGAATCGCCGCGTTACCAAAGGATTCTTCGTCACAGGATAAGCTGGCTTTATACGAGCCCATGGCGGAATTGCTCACGAGTAAAATGGATCGAACCAAGGACGGGATCATGCTCTTCGAAGCAATTTCCAAGCTAGATCCTGGCAACATCAAGTGGTTGGAGAAGCTCTCGGATCTCTACGGATGGGGTTCAGAGTACGCCAAAAAGGCTATTGGGAACCAACAGAAGTTGCTGTCGATCAATCCCGCTCGTGTGGAGTCTTTCAGGATGCTGTACAGGATCAATTCCGGCGAGGAGGAGCCCGATCAGGCCTGGTGCGCCGCCTCAATGCTGGCGCTCCTCAATCAGGCGTCCCCGGACGAACGCAAATTCTATCGTGACTATCAGCTCGACGATCTCCCCACCATGGACTCGAGGCTCAAGGAAGAGCAGTGGAAGAACCTCCTGTATCACGAGGAGCTGAACCAGAACATATCAGCGATTTTTTCGGTTATAGGCAAGGCGATCTTCAAGAACAAAGCCCAGGAGCCGGCCAAGTTCGGTCTCTCTATCGAGGATGCCATCGACGTGACGACGGACTCTTCCGACAAGAGCCAATTTGTCAATTTCGTCGCTGGTTCCCTGGGTGTTGAACCGCCACCACTGTACCTCCACGAGGGACAGGGCGACGGGTTTCAGTTGCTCGATGCAAGCCCCCATGTGCTCGTGGCCGGAAAGGACGCCTCGGCGCTCAAGGGTCGAATGGGACTTGCGTTCAGCCTTGGCCAACAATTTACGCTGCTTCGACCCGGCCTGTTTGTCCATAGGCTGGTGACATCCGGCACCGAGTTGTCCTCCTGGCTGCTCGCTTCAATAAAAATCTTTGTTCAGGGGCTTCCAGTTCCAGCCGATCTCGCAGGTTCGGTGCAGGAGCGCCTTGCTCCCATCAGGCAAAGTCTGGACGCGAGCGATCTCGAAAAGCTACAGGGGTATGTCCAGTCCTTCGTATCCAAGGCTGCCGACGTCAACCTCAAGCGCTGGGCCCGTTCGGTCGACTATACATGCGATCGTGCCGGATTGCTTCTGTGCGGCGATGTTGCGGTGGCTGTGAGGGTCATGAAGGAGCAGATCAGGGACAAGTCGATTCTGGCTGATCGCCTGAAGGCGCTCACACTGTTCACCGTGTCCGATGAGCATCACAAGCTGCGCCAGCGCCTTGGCACCGCTCTCAAGAACGGTTGATCCCGATCAGGGGTTGTTTCTCTGAAAGATTATACGCAGGCCGTCGAGGGTGAGATCCTGGTCGACATCATCAATGGTGCGGGATTCTGCAGCAATGACTCCGGAGAGTCCGCCGGTGGCGATCACTGAGACGTCGCTGTCTATTTCCGTAGAGAGTCGATCCACCAGTCCGTCCACAAGCGCCGCATATCCGTATAGAACGCCGGATTGCATCGCCTCTTCCGTGTTTCTACCGATGGCGCGTTCCGGCTTGCCGATCTCCACACGGGGCAGCTTTGCCGCGCGGGTGACAAGGGCATCGAGAGAGATTCTCAGCCCGGGAGCTATCGCGCCGCCCAGGTATTCTCCTCTGGACGAAAGGCAGTCGAAAGTGGTGGCGGTTCCGAAGTCGACGACGATACAGGCGCTGTCTACACGACTCAAGGCCGCGACAGCGT
Source organism: Deltaproteobacteria bacterium (assembly GCA_030595125.1). Classification (GTDB taxonomy): domain Bacteria; phylum Myxococcota_A; class Polyangia; order JAAYKL01; family JAAYKL01; genus JAUVAN01. The sequence continues at coordinate 32,062 of JAUVDV010000026.1, read as the reverse complement.
TGGCAACGCGGTCGGCACCGACCTCCCGAGGGTTGTCGTAAAGGATAGAAAGGCCGGTCTTGATTCCCGGTCCTACAATGAGTGCGTCTACATCGAAATACCGTTTACCGGCGCGCCTCAAGGCATGGAGAGCCGGTGGCACTACACTGGAGATAACCATCCCCTTCACCATAGAAGTGTCGATCTTGTCAAAATCGAAGAACGACGCGATGGTAAGCCCCCACTCGTCGGTGGTACGATCCCGGATCGTGCGGATCCGCCACCGGTGCACGAGGGCATCCTTGGAGTAGATTCCCATGACCGTATGGGTGTTGCCCACGTCAGCAACGCACAGCAATGTTTTACTCACTTTTCATTAGAGCGCGACGATTCGTACCATGAGAGGAAGTCCGCCAGGTCGCGGCGCAGGCGGGATTCGACCTCCAGATAGGTAACGTCGGATCGGTTTTCCGATGTGGGGTTGTACTGGTAGATGTATTTCTTTTCATCGATAATATAGATGTAAATGGGTTCACCCTGCTCGCCCGGATCTTCGGACACCGCCTTTGCGGGCAGTACATGAAGACGGGATTCCGACGCCGCAGGCGGGATATCACCGATAGTCGTGCGGTCCTGCGCGGTCAGGTATTCAATGGCCATCTTGTGGCCGTTTATTCTGAAATCGATCTTGAAACGTGTCTTTGTAGATAACTCGATCTCCGTGTCCATGGAGGTGATGTATCCCCGCTCGGTCAGCATGTTCGAAACGATCTCCAGGGCCTTGGATTCTTCGAGCGGTCTTGTTTCGAGATCTGCGGATTGCTTCTGCTGGCCACCGCAGGCAAGGGTGACAAGGGAGCAGACAAGAACGAGCAGGTTGAGAAAGGTAAGTTGTGTTTTCATGCGTTCAGCTCCTGCCCCCCAAATTCCACGCTCGGTTGAGAACTGCTTTCAGAGTCCATTCCCTGGCAGGGCGACCATCCATTTGCGCTACAGGGCCTGATGCGACTGGGGTTGATTCGAAGGTACGGATTTCCTCTTCCACGGGCTCGGTTTCCACAGGCTCGGGCATTACGGGCTCGGGCATCACGGGCTCGGGCATCACGGGCTCGGTTTCCACGGGTTCGGGTAATACTGGCTCGAGCATCGGGGGCTCGGGCATTGGGGATACCGCGACAGGGGGGGGAGCAAGTTCCTCCTCGAACGCGGGTGGCGGCTCTGATGGTATTGGAAGTTCTTTGGCAGCCGTTGGCTCGGGGCGCAGTATTCGCTCGTTGGCGAGCTTGAGGCGGTTTCTCTTTACCCTATCAAGGAGTTCTTCGAGTTTTTCCATGTGTACGTCAGCGCTCATTTTCTACCTGCCCTCCTCTGATAAGAGCCAGAGTGCTTCCATGGGTTTCACGCCATCGGCGAGCCAATCCTTGACCTGGTTGATCGCTTTTGGATTACCGGCCCAGAATAGATCTCCGTCATCGTCCGTTTGCATGTGCAGAATTTCGAAAGTTGTCTCGGGCTCGATCTCGCTCATGAACCCGGCAAGGAACCCGCTCAGCAGGGTTACGACTCCATCGCTCATTTCCCTGCCGGACTTGAGCCGGAAAAGGATCGCGTTCCCCCGAATCTCCACTGCCGATCTGCCGAGCCCGAAGACCGCAGTCAGTCCGCCCAGATGGTCCGCGAGGATCTCCACTCCCGGAGGCTCCTCCAGTTGTGCGATGATTTCGGCGAAGCGTTTTCCGTGGGTCTTGCCGAAGGCCATGGAGCTGCGCTTTGTTTGCTCGCCCGGTTCGAGTCCATCGAGGAGATCTACAGGTATCAGCGCGAGCTGTTCGCCCTCACGGGATTTGATCGATCCGTTAGCAAGGTCGAATCGAAAAAACCCGGTTGCGTCGAACGCGGATTGAGTCATTCTCAAGGTCCTTTCCGTGAACGCGGCGATACAAATAATTCACCGACGTTGGAAATACTGACAATAGATTTTATTCGACCGTAAAAGATGAGTCAAATCAATGACATTAGTAGAACTGGAAGAGGGAAGCCTATTCCCCGAATTGTCGTTCGATTTTCTTTATTAGTGAAGCAATTCCGAAAGGTTTTTCCAGAAGCTCATTTGGACCGTCGCCGGGGAATCGGTCTGCTATATCCTGCTCGTTATATCCGCTCATGAGGATAATTCGTGCGTTTTTGCGGATCTTCCTTATCTGCGCGAGGGTGTCTTCTCCGCCCATCTTCGGCATTGTCAGATCGAGCAGGACGACTGAAATATCGTCGGCATTCTTTTCGAAGATCTCCAGACCACTGTGGCCGTCTTCGGCGGTGAGTACATGGTAGCCGTATTCGGTGAGCATCTGTTTGGTTGTGGTTAGTACGGTCTTTTCATCATCGATGATCAGGACGGATTTCGCGCTTCTGTTGCCTGTCTCCACGGGTCCGGTGATGTTGTCGTTTGCCCGTGCCTCAGGGCTTGCCGCTGAAGTCGGCAGCAGGATCTCGAATTCAGTGCCCTCGTTCAGGGTGCTCGCGACGCGGATCGTGCCCTTGTGTCCCCGGACTATTCCCTGCACTGCGGCTAATCCGAGCCCCCGGCCTGTGAACTTGGTGGAAAAGAACGGGTCGAAGATCTTCTCCCTGGTGGCGTCGTCCATCCCGACGCCGTCGTCGGATACGCGACAGGAGACATAGGTGCCCTCGGGAAGCTCGTCGTCGAGTTGCCCCGAAGACAGAGATGTCCGATCGCACTTCACCGCTGCAGTAACAACGGTGATTACACCGGTGTCGTCAACGATGGCCTCCGAGGCGTTGGTGATCAGATTCATCATCACTTGACGCATCTGTGTGGCGTCGGCCTCGATGGGCGGGAGGGCGTCAGCCAGTTGAAACTCGAGCCTGATGCTCTTTGATATTGACACCTCCAATAGTTCCTTCATCTCTTTCACGATATCGTTCAGGTGAAGCGCCTTCACGACAAAGGCTCCCTTTCCGGAGTATGCCAACATCTGCTTGCTGAGATCTGCGGCCCGCTGCGATGCCACCAAAATGGTGGTGAGGTTCTTCACGGACGGGTCGGATTCGGGCAGGCGTCGGAGTACCAGATCCGCGTTGCCCAGGATTCCCATCAGCAGGTTGTTGAAGTCATGCGCAATCCCTCCCGCGAGGATGCCGAGACTTTCCAGCTTCTGAGTCTGTCGCATCTTGTCTTCCGCGTTGCGCTGCTCCTTTTCGGCATTTTTTCGAAGCGAGATATCTCTGACGATCGCCTGAAGCAACATCTCCTCGTTCAGTTCGACCCTGTTAAGGGACACCTCCGCCTCGAAAGGGGTTCCGTCGAATCTCGTGTGTGTCCATTCAAAGAACAGCGGCTCCCCGTTGAAGGCTCGTTGAATGTACTGCAGGGCCAATTCCTTGGAGGTGTTTCCGCAGGGTTGAAGCCGCGGTGAGAACCGATACGGAGGCTCGCCGAGGATCTGCTTTCGCGTACACTCGAACATCTCGAGGGTCTTGGAGTTGCATTCGATGAAGCGATCCTCCCTCATGGTGAAGATCGCGTCGTTGGCCGACTCGAAGATGATCCTGTACCGCTCCTCGCTCTCCTTGAGGCGGCGAGTAGAGTATTGCCTGTTGGACGTGTCCCGCGCGATCAAGAGATGCGCCGGCCGGCCCTTGAGGGATGCAACTCCGTACGTGAACTCCAGGTCCACGATCTCGCCGGTTTTTTTTGTTATCTGCGTTGTGAAGACCGTGTTGATCTTTTCGGAGCTGGGCTGATCGGGGATCAGTCTGCCGAGCCGGTTGAGATTCGCCGGAAAGGTGTCGTCGCGCAGGTTGGCGCCGGTCACTTCATGCCGGGCAATGCCAAGCATGTCCGACATGCGAGGATTTATATATGCGACGATATTGTCCTGGGCCAGGAGGATCCCGTCGGATGCTTGCTCCGCCATGGAAAAATAGGCATCCGCATCCACTGCCTGTGAGACTGACTCCGCCGGAAGGTCGTTTAGGCGCTTGCGCATTTAGATCATCGTACAATCTATCGGAGGCGGAAACAACCGGTCATGATTGCTCATTATCGGTCGGTCGGGTGGGTGGCCGACGTCGCCTTCGACGACGAGGTTTCGACGGGGCCTCAAAGGTGCCCGTTCCGTACCTGGAGGTCAGCGCCTTGCGCCAGGAATCCACGTATTGCCCGTGTCGATCTTCTCGGAATGTGAGTTCCATGAGATCGATCGCCTCGGCGGCGTATTCGCGATCGAGGATCTTGCGGGCCCGCTGGGTGCCCGGTCCCTGTGCAAGTCGTCGCTGAGCCATAAAGATCTGGCGAACTCGGGTCATGTGCCGGCGCGTGAACGGCATCGGTTGTACGAGCGGTTCGAGTACATTATCCAAATTCTTTGCGACGTCCCCTCCGGCCTCGAGGACTTCCCTGCATGCCTCGTAGAGGAGTGCCGCAAGGAGCACCGAGTCGGACACAGCGCGGCCATGGCGAACCATCGAGTCCGCCCGCTCGAGCGTTGCCCACACCGGGCGATCGTCGGCGCTCGCGGTCACGAACGATCCGAAGGCGGGCATCAGTTGATCGAGCACGCCGATATCGTGAATCAGGTTGAGGCAGCGAGTGGATGATCCGCTGCGCAGGAGCTTGAAGATTTCTTCCACGAGCCTTGCGGGTGCGCACTCGGTGATGAGCGGTGCGTGCGTGCGCATTGCCTCCATAAGCCCCGGGTCAATTGTGAGATCCAGATGAATACCGAATTTCACCGCGCGCAGGATACGCACGGGATCTTCCGAGATGCGACGGTTCGGATCGCCGATGGTACGAAGCAGGCGGCGCTCGATGTCCTGCAGCCCGTGAACCCAGTCGTGGATTTCCTTTGCGCTCACATCATACATCAGGGCGTTGATCGTGAAATCCCTCCGGATGGCGTCGTCGGCCGGGCCTCCAAAGAGGTTCTCCGCCGCGTGACGGATGGTCATGTCGTCTTCTTCCGTGGGGCTTCTTCTGAAAGTGGCGACCTCGATTATCTTTCTGTCCTTGAAGTGCAGATGCGCCAGTCGGAAACGTCTTCCGATCAGCCGACAATTGCGAAACATGCGCCTCATTTCAGCTGGCATCGCCGAGGTAACCACGTCGAAATCCTTGGGTTGCCTGCCCAGCAAGATATCCCTGACACAGCCGCCCACCAGATAGGCCTTGTGGCCGAACCGGTTGATCCTTCTCAGTGCCTTGACGGCGTCCGGATCGAGCATGCTGAACGGAATGGCGTGTTTGACGATTCTCAAGGAGCAGCTCACGTCAGGAGGCGGTGGCGAGGAGAAGCAATCGTTGTGATCCTGGATCATGTGGGCGAGCCGTCGGGTACTCCCGCGTCGTCGTCTCCGGCATCCGTGGGGTCGTCAGTGTCGCTGTCCGTGTCGTTGGTGTCCGTGCCGGTATCTGTCCCCGAGTCGTTGAGGTCTGACGCTCCCAGACCCAGTTCCAGAGGACGCAAACAACCACCTGCTGCCAGGGCAACGAACAGAACGAAGGTTATGAGGAAAAGGCGCAAGCCGAAGCCAGCCTAAAACTGCATGCCGACGCCGCCGTTGATCTGGATTTGATGGCCGACTTCGGTTTGGAGTTGTTCAGGATCGATACTGAGGTTGTCGTCGTCAGGGTCATAGATTCTAGGATCATCTTCCACTGCGGTTTCCCAGTCGGTGGCCAGACCCCAATCTACCTGGATGGTGATGACGAGCAGCTCGTACTGGAGCACGAATCCGAGAAACAGCTTCATGCGCTCCAGGTTGGGACCGGACAGCCCGGTGGTATCCCAGTTGGTTCCCTCCGGAGGATGGAAAACGACCGAGTCGTCGTCCAGATCCTCGCGGTAGGTGAGGGGCTCGGTTCGAATGAGGGTCCACAGGTATTGCCATCCGACGTACGGCGTGAGCGAGAGCATCCCGCCGATCCCGAACGGATAGGACATGGACGCATCGACCCCGATTATGGTCATGTCGATGTCGGATTGTCCCAGAACCCGCACCACGGAACCGCGCGCGGCGACATCCGGCAATACTCCTCTGAAACCGTGTCTGTAACCCTCGAAGATGGACCACTTGACGTCGGCGCCGAGCCCTACAAGCTCGGATTCGGCGAGGTAGTTGATTGTGCCGCCGAGCTCCATCGACCAGGGCAAGCCCTTCCTGACGTGGACCGATGGGACGAACATTACGCCCGGGGACTCATCTGCAGGCCCAACCCCGTCGTGCCATCTTTTTCTTTCGGCTTCGGTATCGCCGCCATCCGGGGTGGGCGTCAGGGATCCTTCGAGGCCCATGTAGAACCCCGAGTATCCCAGGGTGCTGGCCGGCGCCATGAGCTTTGGCGAGAGCCCGAAGGCATACTCGGCCATGAACCGCTCATATGTTGCGTTGTCTGCTTTGCACTGTTGACCAGTGGGATCGCACTCGATGAAACGCCCTATGGTCAGGTCGAGTTTGTTCGCCTGCGAGGTCGCAGCAGCGACCATGATTGCCATGCCGAAACAGATGGCGAGAAAGAAGCTCGTCACCGATCGATCCATTGAGAACTCCTGTCAGAATCTGACTTTACGAGACAAGTTAAACGTACCAAGTAGACTGATTTCAAGTCAAGAACACATCAATTGAATTTCATATTACCCAAAATGTGGTCGAAACGGTTTCCGCCCCCGGCATAGGGATCGTCGCCACCCTTTTTGCCACCACCTCCGCCGCCTCCGCCGGAATCCGGGCCCATGCCCGGCAGGAAGGTCTGTTCGTCAACGCGCACCTTGATCGGTTGCTCGAATGTGAACGATTTGGCCGTGACCGTTGTGTCACCGACCGCGAGACCGATGAAGGCCACGGAGGTGCGGCCTTTCGATGTCACGGGCTCCTCTTTCAGGACCATCTTGGAGTCCGCCTCCACAAACTCGATCTTGGCGTTTTGCAATTGTTCATCGTTGCAGTCCACGACGTGACACCTGATGGGTGCGGCGGTGCCGACCTTCAGTTTCAGCTCGTCACCCGGATCGCAGATCATTTCCTTGGGAAGGCAGACGGTAACGAAGCACTCGCCCGTGACGCCTTCTTTTGTTTTCGCGACGATGGCGGTGGATCCGTCTCCCTCCGGTTTGACCAGCCCGTCGGACGTGACCGAGGCGATAGCCGGGTTTTCGGACGAGTAGGTGAAGTGAACTCCAGGCACCTCTGCGCTGATTATATCAAGCGCCTTGGCAGTAACCGTGTCGTTCTGGGTCTTTTTGGTAAATTTCATCTTCATTGGTTCCACTTCGACCATTTTTACATCCTGGCCGCACCCGGAGCAGATAACCACTGCGGCTGCAAGGAACAATGACGTTTTGAATTGCTTTTTCATTTCGCACCTCTTTTTTTTGAGGCTGGATGACCTCTACCAAGTGCCGGTTGCGCGCACTATAGCCTTTTTGGAGCAGTCCTGAAAAGGAATCATTACAGGATCTGTGATATCACAGCCAGCAGGGACGGGGTTTCGTTGGCAGATCCACACGCCAGGAGGTTGCACGACGGTCCCCCTCCAGCGGCTGTGGTGGACACGATTGGCAAGCCACCGTCGGTGAGTGGAGGTGGTTGGGTTGTCAGGTAGAACGCCTCCACGTCCACCACGAAGATTCGCTCCTCGGTGTTTGCGGAGATCAGAATGTACACGTCTTCCCCTTTATTGAGAGGAGGCAGCCCGCAGACAGGGAAATCCACAAATTTCGGCGAGGCCTCAACAGTCAGATCCGCCGTGACCGAAAATTCGTCCTGGCCTTCTTCCACGTTGTCGGCGTTGAGCCAGCTGACCCCCACCGGTTGGCCTCGGGAGATGTGGACCCGGTATCCGGGCTCGACCTCCTCCGGATCCGGATATCGCCACGCCAGGTAGAGTCTGAAGGCCTTTGTTTCGTCGTCGGCGGTGATCTTCCACTGGAGGCCCGTTGGACGGTTTCTCTTGTTGGTTTTCTCCCTGCCGTACCCGTAGACGCGCTTTGGCGTTCCGTCGGGTAGGGGGACCAGGCGACGGAGACATTCATCTTCGAACAGGCCGCGGGCCGCACCCTCTTCCATGATGATATCCGCGAAGCCGGCCTCCATTTCGGGCCACTCCTTGGAGTCCGCAGGTTCGGCCAGGGCCTCTTCCGCCAGGGCCTCTTCCGCCAGGTCCTGTGCCGATTTCGCCAGGGCCTCCACGAAGTCGTCGAACACTGCTTCGGACTCCAAAAAAAAGAGGGTTCGGTAGACAATGTGGTTCCATGCATGCGCGCCGATCCGTTGCCGCACATCCCATCCGAACCCGGCGAGGATGCGCGCCTCCATGTGCCCCTCGGACATGAGATCGTCGGGGCAGACGAGGTCGTTGTCGGCGGTGCGCGTGAGGAGCACGTAGCTGTTCATGACGGGATCGTCGGAGTAGGTGGTTGCCCAGATGTCCGCAAGCCCCTCCTCGATTCCAAAAGGGGACACGTCCATGCCGTAGCTGTCCCGGAGGTACCAGGGGTGTGAGCGGATTGAACGGTTGATGGCGTGACCGAACTCGTGGAACGCCACGTCCGCGTCGTACGCGAAGTCGATAACATCCTGGCCGAACACTATGAAGGCTCCGATCTCGTCGTTGCCTCCGTAGAACGCCGCGTTGTACCAGGCCTGCCCGACCTTCACGTGTATCCATTTGTTGCCCTGAAACAACCCCTCCTCCCATCCGAAGGTTTCCCGTGTCCAGTGGCTGATCTGGCTGATGTTGTAGTAGGCGTTGACCTCCGCAAAGGCATCGTTGAGCGTGTACGGCGCCAGATGGGGATCGAAGATGAAGTTTCCGTCGTCGTCCGGGAATGCTTTCGGTTCGGTCTCGGGGCACTCCTCGGGATCAATACAGCGTCCCACGTGGGCGTACGCGCCCTCCAGAATATCTTTCGGTTCGTTCAGATGTTGCAGGGAAACGGTCTGTACGTCAGGAGTGGTTATCGGATTTTCCCTGAACACCGAGCCCAGAGGATCGGCGGTCCACATGAGCGGCTGCGTCTCCACGGGGTTCAGGGATCGTGCATCCAGGTAAATAGAGTAGGGTTCGCGAGCGAAGGGATGGACATCCACGCGAATAGCCGGGATCAATCCCTCTTCGGGGTCCCGGAGCCATCCCGACAGGACCATGCTGGGATTGAGGTCAAACATCCGGGCCCAGTCCCGTCCCGGTTCCCCGTCGGGGCATGGATGGAGCGTGTCCCCATCGATCTGTCCGTTCGTTCCCGCCGTAATTCGCCGCACCCGCATCTCGTCATCGATCTGAACGGTCACGGAATGGAAAAATACCGGAAGATCGCGATGGAATACGGGAAAGGAGAGAATGTGTTGGCCGAGGTGAACACTGTGGGAAGCATCGCCGAGTGTCGCTTGCGGGAAGTCCATGCCGAGCGAGCGTGTGTGCGCCTGGACAAACAGGCGCGCGGAACCTTCGGGGTTGTCACCGGCCCGGGCCGTGGACGCAAGGAACAGAGCCAGGGTGATGGTGAATGCTGAAATCAATCTCATAACCGTAGAATAGTAGCACGTTATCGTCTTGTACGCTTATCGCCGCGACAATCCGACGATGTAGGTTTCGTAACTCTCGGACCTCACGCTGGTGGGTCGTATGATGCGGGTTTTTGCGTATGCCTCTCGAACGAGATCCCTGGCCTTTTCGAAGTCCTCGCCCTGGAAGATCTTGCCGACGAAGTTTCCACCGTGTCGGCAAAGCGCGACCGAGAGTTCGAGAGCTCTGCAAAAGAGGTTGTACGATCGGGTCTGATCTACAAATTTTTGGCCGGACGTGCGCGGCGCCATGTCGGAGATCACCGATTGAAACCCGTCGGCGTCGATCAGGGCGATCAACTCGGCGGGCTCGATGGCCAGCGCGTCGGCCTCGACGTAAATGACGTTTGCCGGAGAGCCGATGGTCAACTCGGCCCGGTCCACCGCCACAACTCTGCCGGCGGGTCCCACCAGCTTCGATGCGTACATGGTCCACGAGCCCGGAGCGGCTCCCAGGTCGAGAACGTTGTCACCTTTTTTTAGCAGGCGAACGCGTCTGTCGATTTCCTGAAGTTTGTATATTGATCGTGCGGGGTAGCTCTCACGCCTTGCGCGCATGGAGAAATGATCCGCATTACGGCGGCGTCCGCCAACCATGACAATTTCTAGGAGAGCTTGGTGGCAGGAAGAAGCTGGACGAGGCTGTTGCGCGAGCCCGGGATCGGCCCCTTGACGAAGACGATGTTGTCCTGCGCAAAGATGCGCATGATTTCGATGTTCTGGACCGTGATGCGCTTGTTGCTGTGCCGTCCGGCCATATTTTTGCCCTTCATCACGCGTCCGGGCGTCATGCACTGTCCGAGGGAACCGCCGTGTCGATACACCTCGTGCACACCGTGAGTGGCCTTGCCGCCCTTGTAGCCGTAGGTCTTCATGACCCCAGCAAATCCCATTCCCTTGCTGGTTCCCACCACGTCGACCATGTCGCCTACGCTGAAGAGGTCGGTCTTGATCTCCTGACCGACTTCGTATTTGTCGGCCAGCTCCGCCGGTACGCGAAACTCGCGCAAGAAGCGCTTGGGAGTTGATTTGGCCTTGGCGAAGTGACCGGCTTCGGGGCGCTTGACCTTGCGCTCCGGCTTGTCGTCGAAACCAATCTGGAGCGCGGTGTAGCCGTCCTTCTCCATGGTTTTCTTCTGCACGACAACGCACGGGCCGAGCTCGATGGCGGTTACTCCGTCACGGCTTCCGTCCGCATTGAAGACCTGCGTCATGCCGATCTTTTTTCCGACAAGTCCTATTGACGAGCTCATCGTTCTGCTCCCATCGGCGCCCACTATTTTTAAGGGAAACGCCCGAAAAACGAGGCTGGATACTACGTAATCCTTTTTTTATGTCAATGTTTTTCCGTTGTTGTCCAGCGTGAACCCTTCGCCGAGCACTTCGCTCGCAACTGCTATGGATATGAAAGCGGCCGGGTCGATCCCCGTGACCAGGTTCTTGACCTTCACTACTTCTGAGCGCCCGACGACAATGTACAGCACCTTCCTCACGTGGTTCGTGTAGGCGCCCGTCCCGTCGAGGACGGTGACGCCTCGGCCCATCTCTCCCATGATTTTCTTTGCGATGGCCTCGTAATTACTCGATATGATGGTCACCGCGCGCGCCGAGTACGCGGCGTCCTGGACCACGTCCACGATCCTGGTGGCCACGAAGACGGCGACCACTGTGTACATTGCCTGCTGAAGGCTCAGGTGGATCAGGGAAACCAGGATGACCAGTATGTCGCCGATGAACATGGTCCGTCCGAGCTTCCATCCGAAGTATTTGTGCAGGACCCGTGCGATGATGTCCAGGCCGCCGGTCGTTCCGCCGAACCGGAAGACGATCCCAAGACCCACGCCCACGGTGACACCCGCGAAGAGCGCCGCCAGAAGGATGTCGTCGGTTGGAAACCTCATGGAACCGAACAGCCACAGGAACGCCGAGAGGCACGCGGTTCCCCATACGGTGTAGATGACAGATTTCCTGCCTAAAACCATCCAGCCAAGCACCAGCAGGGGAAAATTGATGATGAAGCTGGTCAGCCCCGGATCCCAGTCCAGCATAAGCTTCAGGAGAATAGAGACGCCTGTCACGCCGCCCTCGGCGAGGTTGTTGGCGATATTGAAGTAATTGATGCCGAACGCCATTACCGCGGAACCCAGGAGTATTGCTCCGAAATTAATGATTTTAAAGTTCTTCATTGGCGCCTCCACTCGGTTTTCGCGGCTCCTATAACACTTTGAAAAACGGCGGCAACACTCAAAGTGAAGTATTTTTGAGGTATGATTTCGGCCCAAAATGACGTAGGTCGTATGCTGAAAAACAGATCGGATTTCAAACTAGTAAACAAGCGGTTTCGCTGGAAGGAAAAGCCCCATGACACATCTAGTACCCTGGCACGGAGGCCTTGATGCTCCGGTAAACCGTATCGTTCCGGCAGTTGAGGAGGCCGATTTCAAGGCGGCGGCCGCATTGCTTCCGAAGATAGTCGTCGTTGAAGCCGATCTCTCCACCGCGGACAGGATAGCTGACGGCACCCTTTGCCCCCTGACCGGATTCATGGACGAGGGCGTTTTCAACGGCGTGCTCGACACCATGACTATCGAGTCGAAAGGCGGGAAGTACGTGTGGGGAATTCCCCTGTCCCTGCCGATCTCCGAGGCGGAGAAGCAAACCCTCGAGACGGGCAAGACTGCAGCTCTCGTCGACGGGGCGGGCGGCCTGCTAGGGACAATCGACGTCTCCTCGATCTTCACCTGGGACAAGGCGCGTTACAACAAGGGTGTCTACGGCACGGACCGATCCGATCATCCGGGCGCCCGCATCGCGAACGACGATCCCCGGGAAACCCTCGTGGGCGGCGATATTCGTATTCTCGTACGGCCGGTCAACCCTCACTTCGGCCAGTACGTGCTGTCGCCAGTAAAGACCCGCGCACGCATCGAGGAGCGCAAGTGGGATGCTGCGGTCGCGTTTCAGACCCGGAACCCGCTGCACAGGGCTCACGAGTATGCGCTGGTGCACGCTATGGAGGAGCTGACCCGCTCGGGGAAGTTCGCCGGCGTGATCCTCAATCCGCTGGTGGGGGAGACCAAGGGCGACGACGTGGACGCGGCCACACGAATGCGAACCTACGAGTGCCTGCGCGACCTCAAGCTACTGGGCCAGGGCGACAAGGACGAGGCTCTGTGGAACGAGAAGGGTTACGATCTCAACGATCAGTTCGAGATCTGGGCGCTGGATATCAAGATGTTCTACGGCGGGCCCAGAGAGGCGATCATGCACTCCATCTACCGGCAGAACTTCGGCTTCTCCAATATCGTCATCGGTCGAAAGCACGCGGACGCGCCTTACGATGACGGCACGGCGATCTGGGGCGACTTCGACGCCCAGGAGATCTTCGACGATCTGCCCGCTGAGCTGCACATCAAACCCTCCAAGGTCGGTTTTGCGGCCTTTTACGAGTCTCTCGGGCGCGTGGACCTGATGAAAAATCACCCGGACGAGAAGCCGGTCTTCATCTCCGGCAAACAGGTGCGCGCGGACCTCCAGTCCGGCAACAAACCCGACTCCCGTATCCTCCGTTCCGAAATCGCCGAGATTCTCATCGAGAAGATGGCCAAGTAGCAATTCTCTTTCTTTTCAGATGTTTACATAGGTGCCAGTCACTTTTGTTTGGGGTGCCAGTCACTTTTTTTTGACGGCACAGGTTGGCACAAAAGCGGCCTGGCCCGATTGCTGATACTTCTGTCTTTTCGGGCTGTTGCAAAATCAGCCCATTTGGCCCGCCTTTTGCTTCGGTAATTCGGTAAACTCATAAAAGGGATAGCTTTGTCAGGCAATGAAAGAGGGAAAGTGATGAAAAGCCTGTTTTTAACAACCATCTCAATACTGACCTGCATTTTTGTAGCTGTTGGTTGCCACTCAATAGAGTTCGAATGTGTGGGTGACGGGGTTTGGTTGGACGAGGAGAGCGGCCTGTGTTGGGAAAAAGTAGCGATTGACTACGATGTTCTCTTTGTGGAGGCCGAGCTCTTCTGCGGGAGCATGACCACCAATGGCTATCACGACTGGCGCCTACCCACCATCGACGAGCAGCGAACACTCGTTGTCGGTTGCCCTCCGATAGAGGAGGGAGGCAGCTGCGGTGTGCATGACGGTAGTTCTGACCCGGACTACCTCTATGGCTGCGACGGATGTGGTTATCTGGAGGGGCCGAACGACGGTTACTACCTGCGACCGGAGTTGGATGGGACGTGCGATAAAGGTGTGTGGACGTCGTCCAGGAAGGATGGAACATCCCGTACCTACTGGAGCATTAGCTTCGCCAACGGTTCGATTAACAGTAGGGGGCCAATGAACAGTGGTCAAATAAGATGCGTGCGGGGCCCGGAAGATCCCCCGTCTATTCCCGGAGGCGATCAATGCTCGTTCGCCAATGCGCTCAAGGATATCGATTGTGGCTCCGAGGTGTGGGATGGGGACGTATGTATCCAGAACACCCTCGACGTCGAGCAGCTCATGGGAGTGGAGAGGATAGCGGGGAACCTGGAGATCATGAATTCGAGTATGGTGAATCTCGATGGGTTGGATAGCCTCAAGTGTGTAGATGAGAGCGTGAATATATCGAGCAACACCGTGCTTGAGAATATCGACCATCTGGTGTCTCTGGCGTGGGTCGGGGGGAGTGTAGTGCTATATGACAACCCGGCGCTCGAATCCCTGGGCGGCTTAGCCGGTTTGGCCCTGGTGGACGGTGGCCTGTTTATCGGGGCCACCCAAGGGGGCGATGAGGAACCGTTAGTGGTTTTGGGAAACGATCTGTTAGCTGACCTTTCCGGACTCTCGTCACTGGCTCGGGTCGGAGGACTCAGTATTGTCGGGAATGCTGCGCTGACCGGATTGGACGGGGCTGCCTGCCTGCAGTCGATATACGGCGATTTTGATATAAGGATGACGCCTGCGGTTGAGACCATCAGCCTGCCGAGGCTCAGGGCGGTGCGGAGTCGTTTGCATTTTCTGGACAACGACGCATTGCCGGACTGCGAGGCGTGCGAACTGCTGGACCAACTCACCCTCGGCCCTGATTATATAAATGTCTACGACAACTTCGGCGACAACTTAGGCCACGTATGTTCGCCCGTTCCGGAGAACTGTCCGTAAATTGTCATTATGCTATCCTGCGCAGGCCGCTTTCGGTGGTGCCAGTCACTTTTTTTCGGTCACTTTTTTTCCGGTGGGTTGATCAGTCGGCGGTCCACTCGCCGCTGTTCAGGTCGCAGGCGTTCTCGGCCTCGGCAGCCTCCTCGTAGTAGTTGTGGTCATACTCCATGCCATCGCCACCGTTTATGGTGCAACGGCCCACCCGGTCAACGGCGGTGCAGGTGTCTGCTACGTTAGTGCCGCCCATACCCGAGCAGTGGAATTCGGCCGAGTCGGAGTCCCAATCTTCGCCGGTATAGTCGATGCACTCGGCGTTGTCGCTGTAATCGATGCACGATCCGCCGGCGCCGTCTCCGTTCTCCGAATCGTCATCGGAGTCGCAGCCGAATGTCGCCGCCAGGCAGAGTGAGAATGCCAGAACATAAAATCTTCCAGAGTTCATTGAGTGCTCCTTTTTCATGAGGTTAAGTTGTATCGAGCCAAAGTACTCAGACGCTGTACCCGGTCAGGGTATTCAGACATGGCAGGTGGAGTCAATGTGTCAAGGGGATGGGGCGAGCCGGTCGCCTGTTCTCTTTACGACCGGTCTGCGTTTCAGTGCCAGGGCGCCCCCTGCGCCGAAGAGGATGGTCAGGCCGGTCTGCAAAACGTACAGCGCGAAAATGAAGACCGCAGCTCGTTCGCTCTGCGCGGCATTTGGGATGTACATCTGCAGCGCGGCGAGTACGGCGATCTGGAAGTTGCCGAAGTATCCGGGGCCGGCCGGCAGGAGAATGCCCACCGCCAGGATCCCCATCCCCGCGACCGCGCCGGCGGCCGGAAGATCCAGACCGCAACCTCGCGCCAGCACCAGAAAAGCAAAGGCGTTGATACACCAGTAAGCTGCGGTGATGACCACGAACCCCCAGAAATTGCGCATGTCCGGCAGGGCCGCGAGGCCGCCGTGAAATCGCTCGATGACTCCGACCGCGAAGTCCGCGAGCCTTTTTGAGACAAGGCCGAGGATCTTCTTGAGGAGTTTGCTCACCAGGGATGGGTAGTGATGAAACGCGATGAGCAGGGCCAGGGCGACGGTGAAGATGGTGACCGGAACGAGCCTCAGGACCCACACGTAGGAACTCGCGTCCGACGGGATGGTGAAGAGGGCGACGGTGAGCCACGCGGAGACCATGAGGCCGTCGATGACCCGCTCGATGGCGATGGTCCCGAACAGGGCGCTCTTGGAGGCGCCCGTGTACCTGTCGAGAAGGTACGGCCGCGCCACTTCTCCGGTGCGAAGAGGCATCATCTGGATGGCCATGAAACCGGCGAACGCGGTCTCCATCATTGTGCCCGTGGGAACCCGGGCGAACGGGCGAAGAAGGTATGTCCATCGCCACGCGCGCAGTATATGAAAGAGGGAGAACAGGCCCACGTAGATCGCCAGATTCAACGGCCCGATTGTCTCCCTGATGGATCCCCACGGGGGGACCACGTCGAATCCCTGGGAGACAAGCCACCATACAAGGAGGGCGGCGATGATCGCGGAGATGAGCAGTCTGACCAGGATCTTATTCATGTCGCTCAATTTCCCACTGATCGCCGGCCAGGATCAGGCGCGGGTTGGTGGACGCAAGGCGAACCAGCTCTGCCTCGTCCCATTCGGCCAGCTCGCCAAGCGATTCGGCGATCTTGTCCATATGCGCAGCGCTGTGCAGATCGGTAGACACTAGATCCGCCGAGCCGTTTTCCAGAAGCAGCCACGCGGTTTTCATGGCCTCTCGCCCGTACCCGCCGATGAGGGACATCAGGTCGATCTGAATAATGGCCCCGCCTTTTCTCAGCAAGTCCACGCGCCGCTGGTCTTGTTGAAGATCATAGTGACGCTCGCCGTGGGCGATGACGATAGCGATATCCCTGGCTTGCAGCAAAAAGACGGTTTCCTCGAAAGCATTGGGGATGGCGCCGGGATGAGCTCCGAACTCCACCAGGTAGGTTGAGCCGGCGCCAAGTCGCGGCAACGATCCATTTTCGAGGTCGTCGATGAAGCTGTCGTCAAACATGATTTCACCGCCCGCCACGATCTCGGGCCCGAGATCTCCGCGCTCACCGGCGACATCCTCTATTGCCGTTTCGATCTTGCGCAACTCGTGCAGGGGGAACATTCGGGGATTTCGGTGTGGAGTGGCGGCCACCTGCGCGTAGCCCAGCGCGTGAAGGCCGTCCAGTATTTCGATGGTGCCCGCCCGATCCGATGGGCCGTCGTCCAGTCCCCACAGGAGGTGCGAATGCGCGTCGAACAACCCGTCGGGGGCGATGTCTCTTGGATTGAAGCGCTTCTTTTTGGCGAACGGCCAGATCATGAAAGGGATTTATCGCGACGATGAATAATGGTCAATTACAGCCTTTACAGCTGATGGGTCATTCCGGTTGGAGAGTAGAACATCCAGCGGAAGTTATCGATGATCGCCAGCGAATCGTATATGCCGTCGCTCTCGTCGTGGATAGAGAACGTCAGGAAGAACACTTCGTTGGGGGAGATGGGCCACTCGGTTCTGTACCACCCGGTCGAACCACCGATATGCTGCATGGAGGACGAATCCCATCCGAAACCTGTGCCTTCCAGGTTGGTCTCCGGCGGGTCCTCGAAGAATGCGGAGTTGACGCAGATCTCCTCGTGTACCGGCGTGTGATCGAATGCGATGTTCGTCGATGATCCGCCGTTAGTAGAGGCGGCTTCGAGGACCGCGTAGAATGCGTCATTGTAGCTCATCCCGACCCATTCCGGGTACTCGGTGCTCAGGTATATGAAGTCGAACGAAAATCCGTGGGCGTTTGCGGGCGCGTAGATGGCTACCATGATCTGGGCGTTGTCGTGGCAACTGTTTCCGTCCGGGCCGAAGACCTGGGATCCGTTGTAATCCGGGGCAGGATCCGGCGTGCTCATGCCCCCGAAACTGGTTCCCGGCTGCGGGTTGGGAGAGCCCACTATGCCGCTGGAAATGACCGCGTATCGGCAGCCGGCTTTCACGCCGAGATCGTTGGAAGAGGAACCAAGCCGCGTCATCACATCGAGCGCACCGTTGACCAGCGGATCTCCTCCCGGACCTGAATGCCACGCGTTGGGGGAGAAGTAGAAATTGGAATCGCACATCTCGAGGGCGTCCAACCATGTGGCCGAGGTGATGCAGTCACAGGGCATGATGGCCTCGTCGGTTGTCCCGTCGCAATTGTCATCGATACCGTTGGCCGGAACCTCCAGGGCCATGGGACCAACCTGGTCGTCGCAGTCGTCGCAGTCACCCTGATTTTCGGACCAACCGTCACCGTCGTAATCATCATCGAGTGTACCGCACATGGTGCCCGTGTCCGTTCCGGTGTCCGTGTCCGAGCCTGTGTCCGTGTCCGAGCCGGTGTCGGTATCCGAGCCGGTGTCCGTGTCCGAGCCGGTATCTGTGTCTGAGCCGGTGTCTGTGCCGGTATCCGTTCCGGTGTCTGTTCCGGTGTCGGTATCGGTATCCGTATCGGTATCCGTGTCGGTATCGGTATCCGTATCGGTGTCGGTATCCGTATCGGTATCCGTGTCGGTATCTGTGTCCGTGTCGGTATCCGTGTCGGTATCGGTATCGGTGTCGGTATCGGTATCGGTGTCGGTATCGGTGTCGGTGTCGGTATCGGTATCCGTGTCTGTATCGGTATCGGTATCCGTGTCTGTATCGGTATCTGTGTCCGCATCCGTATCCGCATCCGTCCCGGCCGGGACGCACTGTCCGTCCACGCAGATCATTCCGTCGTCGCAATCTGTGTCGTTACGGCATCCGACCAGAGGGTTGGTTCGGTTGCCGCAAGAAATAGCCATGAGAAACGGCAATACGGTTACTAACAACCGAGTCAGTGTGTAACGTGTCATCAGATACTTCCTATTTACACTGCCTATTCTATCCGATTATGGCGCCGGATCGGAAAAGATCGGTTAAAGCATCCTCCGGGCCATATCGATCAACTTTGATTTTTCGTTATCCTCCGGGTGATCGATGACGTGGGAGAGGAGGCGTTCCAGCAGGTTTCCCAGGTGCGGACCTGGTAGCAACTCCAGATCTCTCATCAGATCATCGCCGTCCACGCATAGATCTTTGGCGACGATCGGATCGCCGGAGTTCATTGCGCGCTTGACTCTGTCGACCAGTTCGTCGGCAATCTGGCAATCTTCATTGCCTGCGCGAAGGTCTGCCTTCCACAAGGTGATGATATCGAGGGCGATATCCACGCCCGTGTCGCAGAGAAAACGGCGGATCTGTGCGTCGCTCCAGTCGCTTCGGTAATCGATCTTTCCGACGCCGAGAAGTCGCGATGCCTTCTTGTGAGTCTTTTTGTCCAGGCGAAGAGACTTGAACGGTTTTTGTTGTCGGGAAGTCGCGTCGAACAGCAGCGCAGCCAGTCGAAGAGCGTTTTCTGCAGGGCAAAGGTCCACGCGTCGCACGGTCTGTTTCCACTTGCCGCGCGCGGGCTCATCTTGATCGTCCTGCAGGTTGTGGACCTCGTCGATCAGACGATCGAACATTCCGAATTTCTTCATTACGAGAAGACCTCGTGACGGGGCGCGGGCCTTGAGGGTCTTGAGCAGCTCGTCCCGTCTCCTCTCGATGGATATCTTGACCAGCTTCGGCGCGCCCACCGGTATCGCTTCCAGTGTCTTCTTCTCGATGTCGAAATCGAGGGTGGCGGCGAATCGGGCGGCGCGCATCACTCTCAGGCCGTCTTCCGTGAATCGAGCCACCGGATCTCCCACGGCGCGCAGGAGCTTCGCAGCCAGATCGTCGCGGCCCCCGAAGGGATCGTGGAGGATGCGCTCTTCGGGTTCCCAGGCCATGGCGTTGATCGTGAAATCGCGTCGGGCCAGGTCCCCCTCGATGTCCTTGATGAACACCACGCTGTCCGGGTGTCGGCCGTCCGTGTACGCGCCATCTCCCCGCAGGGTCGTGACCTCGAGTGCGTCGCTACCCACCAGAACCGTGACAGTTCCGTGGGCGATGCCCGTGGGGATGACACGGGAGAAGATCTCCGTGATCCTCTTTGGCGTGGCGGTCGTTGCCAGATCCCAGTCCACCGGAGTTCGCTCCGACAGAAGATCTCTCACCGAGCCACCGACCAGATACGCCTGTTCGCCGGCCTTCGACAAGGAATTGAAGACCGAGCGCACGTTGTCCGGCATGTCAAAATTATGTCGAGCGCTGGACAATTTATTTCACTCCCCAATGGTTCGGCTCTCCCAAGAATAGTAGTTCAAGCGAATAACTAGAACCATTTATCGTGGCAAACAATTTTACTTCCAGTTAAGGTTAAAAAGGGTGGATCGAAGTGTGGGCATAAAATTGCTCTCATGTCTGAATAGATAGTTGCGAAGGATTCCTGTTGAATACCGGATTTTCTAACGACACGGCGCAAGTTCCATTTGGTTCGTACGAGTTGATCTCCAAACTTGCCCACGGCGGAATGGCCGAGATCTTTCTCGGCACAAAGATAGGTTCGCCGCACGACGCGAAGCCGGTTGTCATCAAACGCATTCTGCCGGAGCTCTGCAGGGATCGATGGTTCCTGGCCATGTTCATCAACGAGGCCCAGCTCGCCGCACAGATGAACCACCCCAACGTCGTCAAGATCCACGGGTT
The DNA here is from genome assembly GCA_030595125.1 of Deltaproteobacteria bacterium. Classification (GTDB taxonomy): domain Bacteria; phylum Myxococcota_A; class Polyangia; order JAAYKL01; family JAAYKL01; genus JAUVAN01. The sequence goes on along the minus strand of JAUVDV010000026.1, from coordinate 11,705 downwards.
CGGTGAGATGGACGGCCAGGCGTACATGGTCATGGAATATGTCGAGGGGCTCGACTGCTGGAGATTTTCCAGGCGCATGTTCCCCTGGGGAGACGACCACGAGGCTATCGCCATCCGGATCATCATCGAGTGTCTGACCGGCCTGGAATACGTACACCGGTTGAAGGACGTGAACGGGATCCCGATGTCGGTTGTCCACAGGGATTTTTCGCCCTCGAACGTATACCTGTCCGTAGATGGAAGTGTGAAGATCGGGGACTTCGGTATCGCGCAGATCGACTCCGACAGGTACAGGCCCATCAAGTTCATCGCCAAGGGTAAGTTCGGGTACATGGCGCCCGAGCAGGTCGAGGGAAGCAATGTCGATCGACGGTCTGATGTCTACTCGGCGGGAGTAGTGCTGTCGGAGCTCCTCATAGGGCGAAAGCTATTTTCGGGAAACAGCCGGCTCAGCGTGATGCTGAATATTCGGGACGGTCGAACGGAGGTCCTCGACAACAACGCTGAACGGATCTCCGGCGGTGTGATGGAGATACTCCGTGGCGCGCTCGCCAAGAAGCCGTCAGATCGATACCAGTCAGCGGCGCAGTTCGCCGACAAGCTTTCGGAGTTTCTCGTATCCACCGGTCGAGAGGTGTCCGCGGAGGATCTGGGCAGACTGGTCCGGCGCGCTGTCGACCTGCGAGATCAAAGGAGCTCCACTCCGGATTCCGTGCACGAGAGGACGCCGATCACCGCAAACGAACTGGTGACCGAAGCCATCTTCGATGCCAAGAACGACGGCCTCGATCTGACAAACCGTTTTGCTGGATTGGAGGCGGAACCGGCGGAATTCGACGGGACACCGGTCACTACCGAGAGCGTGTCATTCCGGTCGGAGGGCAGATATCTGGCGAGGATAGCCGATGGGTTGACCATCGGTCCCACATCTTACGCGCACATCATCGAGTTAATTTACTCCGACAGGATCGGGCCCCAGACCGAGATATCGGTGGACGGGCATCAGTTCCACCAGTCGAACGACTTCCCGGAGCTTGCGCGTCATCTCCCCGTTTACACGCCCACCTGCGATGTCAACGATGTGGCCACCCCCGACAGGCGTGGTTTCCTGGAGATGGAGGTTCCCACGGAGGTGTTGCTGACCCTTGCGGCCGGGAGGGAGTCCGGGCTCTTCGTGTGTCAGAGCGGCCAGCGGCGCAAGGAAGTATACATGGTAAACGGCAATCCGGTTTACGTGGGATCCAACGACTCCAAGGAACTGCTCGGCGAGTTCCTGGTCGGAAAGGGGGTCATCGACCGGATGGAGCTCGAAATGGCGTTGGCTCTTCTACCCAAGTTCAACGGGCACATGGGAGACACCCTCATCGCCCTTGGCATGGTCACCGCAGTCGGCCTTTTTGGGCATATCAAGGATCAGGTTCTGTCGAGATTGGAGGAGTTGATGGGTTGGAGGGAGGGTAACTACGAGTATTATCGCGGCGCCGAATGTCGGTCCGGTGTGCTCGAGTTGTCCATAAACCCGTTCAATTTCGTGAAGGAGAAGGTGCTGCGGGATGTTCAAGATATTAATGCGGCGATGGTGCTCGACGAGATGGGCTCCTGCCTGGTCGCGCCGACACCTATCCTGCCGGAGTTGATCGGCCTCCTCAATTTCCCCACGGAGATAGCCGAGAAGATAGAATCGGTAAGCGACTGGCTCACGGTCAGGGAATTAGCCACTGCTGCCGGCAAGTCGCAGATTGTTCTGGCACGCGCCCTGTACATTGCCCTGGAAACGGGTTTGTGGGCTTTTGACGGCCGCTTACCCCCCTGGCGTCAGGTAAAGGAGTAGTCTTTGGAACAGTTTTGATCCCGTTGTGGTTCTTGACACGGTATCGGGATGCTATTAAAGGACTGCATTGTTTATTTTCAAAGCAATAGATTGAAGTATCAGCACTGACGATGTTGCATACATCGAAGTCAAGGGAGGAATTATCAATGAAACCAATGATCAAACTCATGGCAATCGCTCTGGGGCTTTTCCTGGTCGTCGGATGCGGCGAAGCGAAGGATGGCGAGGGTGACAAGAGTGGCGACGAGAAATCTGTCGTCTCCGAGAAAATCAGCCTCGATTTTCACATTATGTCCAAATGCCCCTTCGGCGTGAAGGTCCTGCAGGCCATCATTCCGGTACTGGAAAAAATGGGCGAGAATATCGATTTCCACGTGGAATACATCGGTCGCGAGAAGGATGGAGAGTTGACCTCCATGCACGGCGAGGCCGAGGTCCAGGGCAACATCCTTCAGATCTGCGCCTCCAAGCACGGCGACTTTGACCAGTGGGTCAGCTTCCTCAAGTGCCAGAACGAAGACTGGCGCAAGATCCCCGAGGGATGGGAAAAATGTGCCGATGCCGCCAAGATCGACAAGGGCAAGATGAAAGCCTGTTACGAGGGCGACGAGGGCAAGGGCCTTCTTAGGGAGTCCAACAAGAAATCCCAGGAAAAGAAGGCTACCGGAAGCCCCACAATCTTCCTCGCGGGCGAGCCCTATCGCGGCGGCCGTTCGGAGTCGTCTTTTGGTCGCGCCATCTGCGCCAAATTCAAGGAAGACAAGCCCAAGTACTGTGCCGATATCCCCGCGCCGGTGAAGGTCGCCGTGACCGTGGTCGCCGACAAGCGCTGTGAGGGCCGTGGATGCGACCCCAAGCGATTTCTCGCCTTCATCACGCACACTTTCGAGGGCGCCGAGATCAAGGAACTCGACTACTCTGATGCGGAGGGCAAGGCCCTGTTCGAGAAGTCCAAAGAGACCTTCCTCCCCATCGCGGTCTTCGGACCCACGGTCGAGAAGGAAGAAGCGGGCTACAAGCGCCTCAAGAGGCGCCTCAAGAAAATGGAAGGCAGCGAGGACTACGTCTACCCGCTGGGCCGCAATTGGGATCCCACCGCCGAGGTCTGTGACGACGGCGCGGACAACACCGGCAACGGCAAGGTCGACTGCGAGGACGAGAGCTGCCAGGGCAAGAGGGTTTGTCGCGAAGAGGTCAAGAACAAGCTTAACGTCTTCGTCATGAGCCAGTGCCCCTACGGCGTGCGCACCGTTGACGCCCTCGAAGAGGTCATCGCCAACTTCGGCAAGGACCGCAGGAAGTTCGACATGTCAGTTGAGTTCATCGGCCGCAACATCGACGGCAAGCTGACCTCGATGCACGGTCAGGGTGAGGTCGACGAGAATATCCGCCAGATCTGCGCGCAGAAGTACTACGGCAAGAACTACAAGTTCATGGATTACGTGCTTTGCCGCAACAAGGCCTGGACGGAGAACCGTGGCAAGGAAGAGCCGGGCTCGTGGGAAGCGTGTGCCAAGGACGGCATCAGGGTCGACGTCATCAAGAAGTGCCTCGAGGGTGACGAGGGCAATGAGTTGCTGGCCGCCTCATACAAGCTGGCGGGCGATCTCGGAATTACCGGGTCCCCCAACTGGCTGCTCAACAACAAGTTCGAGATGCGCGGCCGCGACGCCGAGGGCATCAAGAACGCCTTCTGCGAGAAGAACGAGGGTCTCGCCGGTTGTGAGAACAAGCTCGCGGGTCCGCCCGCTGCCGGCAAGGCTCCTCCCGCAGGCTCCTGCGGCCCCACCGGTGGCGCCGCCAAGAGGCCCAAGGTCGAAGTCAAGAAGGTAGAGCCCCCCAAGCCCGCCCCTGAAAAGAAGGCCGAGTAACTTCACTCCACTGACCCCACACTATCTACATTCCGCGCCCTGACCCCACCCCCGGCCCCTCCCCATTGCAGGGAGGGGAGATCGAAAGCTCTCTTGAAGCCCGCAGGGCATCGTGGCCGCGGGTTTTACACCCGCGGGACTTGGCCGGAAGATGCCTCAAGTAGACGCATGACGTTACTTGACGTTCTGGATGTCCTCTTCTTTTTTTCGCGCTTCGAGCAATTTGCGGATCTTTTTTTCCAGCTTGCCCGAGGCCGGCGAGAGGTGAAAGTGATGGCCCAGGGATTTGTCATCCTGAGTAAACCATCTCATGAAGACGATGTGCTTTCCCACCAGGTGCTGTTCATGCCGCAGTATCAGGGAATAGCCCAGAGAGTTGGCGCTTGATTTCAGGGCCAGATCGCTGCCCGGGGCGTCGCCGTAAATGATGTCGTCTATTCTGGCTTCGATCTTCTTGGACTCGATCCCTTCGAGGTCCTCATTTGTCTGCACAGCCAGGACGTTGACGATCGCCACCATGTCGGCCAGGTGGGCCCGGGCCTCCAGTTCCTGTTCTGCCTGGTATTCCCATTCCCCCGAGAGTTTGGAGATGTCCTGTAGCAAGTCGACCCCGTCGTCGAACATGCGAGACTCCCTGGGGTCCCAGGATTCACCGGTCTTGAAAGCGCCGCCGCATCCGGTGAGGCTCACAAGAACTGCCAGGAGGAGTAAAACGTTATATAAGCGTGACATTATGGTCTCCATTCGGTCCATCCGGTACTGATTCAACATAGACCCGTGTTGCCAAATGGTCAAAATTCGTATGAATTTGAAGTTGCACACAGAAAGATCAAAAAGATGCTCCCAAAGTTGCTCAAATCCCTGCTGGCCGATCCGCGATCCGAAGGGATCGATCTCGATTCGCCGCAGGCCACGCGACTTCATCATGAGCTCATCAGGCGCAAGCCGTTCTTGCGCCGACTGTACGCCGCCTACTATCGTCGGTTCGAGCTGGCTGACAGGGCGGCGCCGGAGGGTATCAGGCTGGAGATAGGTTCCGGCGGAGGGTTCCTCGGAGAGTCGGTTGACGGGCTCGTGACAATGGATGTCCGACCCGGAGCGCAGGTGGACATGGTGGCGTCCGCGCTCGAGATGCCCCTTGGCGACGGTTCCGTGGGCGCCGTCTTCATGCTCAACGTCCTGCATCACCTCACGGACGTGGAAGCTTTTTTTGAAGAGGCGCAAAGGGTGCTCACCCCCGGGGGCCGATGCATCATGATCGAGCCGTTCGTATCGCCGTTGTCCAGGGTCATCTACACGCGCCTGCACCACGAGCCGTTCGACCCGGACATGGAGAGCTGGAAGCTCGAAGGCACAGGGGCCATGTCGACGGCCAACGACGCCCTGCCGTGGATAGTGTTCGTGCGCGACCGGCACAAGTTCGAGCGACGCTTTCCCGAACTGGAGATCACAGGAGTGGAGCCTCACACTATTTTGCTCTACCTTCTTTCCGGCGGCCTGTCCTACAGGGGGATTGCGCCGGCCGCGCTGTTCCCGCTTCTCGCCCGCGCGGAGGAAATGCCGGGAGGGGTACGAAGAATGCTCGCGTCAATGATGACCGTGGAGTTGAAAAAGAAAACCATGAGATGATAGAAGTCGTGCTCAGGGGGTATGCCTGACAGCGTACCGAGATTCTTGAAAGAAAAGGATTATTCAGATGGCAAGAAAGGCACTCATCACCGGCATCACAGGACAGGACGGCTCCTACCTGGCCGAGTTTCTACTTTCAAAGGGATACGACGTGCACGGCGTGAAGCGGCGCTCGTCGCTGTTCAACACCGAGCGCGTGGATCACATCTACCAGGATCCCCACTCCAAGGACCGGCGATTCGTCATGCACTACGGAGACCTGAACGACGCGTCGAGTCTCAACCGTATCTTGAGGAAGGTCGAGCCGGACGAGATCTACAACCTCGGCGCGCAGTCCCATGTCGGCGTCAGCTTCGAGATTCCCGAGTATACCGGCGAGGTGGTTGGGCTGGGGACAGTGCGGTTGCTGGAGGCGATCCGTGAGACCGGCGTCAAGACCCGCTTCTACCAGGCGTCCTCGTCGGAGCTTTTTGGAAAGGTCGTCGAGTCTCCCCAGACGGAGAAGACCCCATTTCGACCCAGATCTCCGTATGCCTGCGCCAAGGCCTACTCCTATTACATCACGGTGAACTACCGCGAGTCCTACAACCTGTTTGCCTCCAACGGCATCCTGTTCAACCACGAGTCCCCGCGTCGCGGAGAGACATTTGTCACCCGCAAGATCACCCGGGCCATCGCCCATATCAAGTTTGGGTTGCAGGAGAAGCTCTACCTGGGAAACATGGACGCGCAACGGGACTGGGGGTACGCCGGTGACTACGTGGAGGCCATGTGGATGGTCCTTCAACACGACGAGCCGGGAGACTTCGTGATCTCCACCGGTGAGACCCGCTCGGTCCGTTCGTTCTGCGAGATAGCCTTCGCCACCGCCGGCATGCCCATCGAGTGGCGGGGCTCGGGTGTCAACGAAGAGGGTGTCTCCACAAAGGACGGGCGCGTTCTGGTGGCTGTGGATTCCAGGTACTTCCGGCCGGCGGAGGTCGACATGTTGCTCGGCGATTCCACAAAGGCACGCGAGAAGCTGGGGTGGAAGCCGAAGACGAGCTTCGACGAACTGGTGAAGATGATGGTCGCGTCCGACATGGAAGCCACCCGTCGCCTCGTCGAAGGCGTGAATCCCGCCGAATACAATGTCGATGGTTTGAGAGAGGACTAGGCCTCCACCCGCGGTGTAAACACCGCGGCAACGATACCTGCCGATCTGAATTGGGCTTCCATGTCCATCGGTAAGCCCTGCGGGCTACTTCGGACGCTAGGCCGCAGGGCCTTGCGGCGCAGCCGCATCGTTGCCGCGTCGTTCACGGCGCGGTACGAAGCCAGCTTCAAATCTATTTCAGGATCTTATCCAGGATGCCGTCGAGTTCCTCGTAGCTCGTGTACGTAATCTCCAGGCGACCCTTGCCCTTGACGTCAACGATTTTCACTCTGGCGCCCAGCTCTCTTTGCAGTTGATCCCTGAGGTTTCTGACTTGCGGGCTCAGGCGGGGACTAGATGCCTTTTTTGTCTTGTCGGACCCCAGCGCCAGCGCTCTGGCCTGCCGCTCAGTTTCGCGCACCGATAACCCCCGGGCGACGACCGTCCTCGCGAGGGTGATAATAGCCTTTACAGAACCCGCCTGGAGCAGCGCGCGTGCGTGGCCCTCCGAGAGGTTGCCGTCGAGCACCATTGCCTTGACCTCGTTGGGCAACTTGAGGAGGCGCAGGCTGTTGCTTATGCTGGAGCGGTCGCGTCCGATGCGCGCGGCCACCTCTGCCTGAGAGTGACCGTGGTCATCTATCAGTCGCCGAAACGCAACCGCTTCTTCTATTGGGTTGAGATCCTCGCGTTGCAAGTTCTCCACCAGGGCAAGCTCGAAAGCCTTGTCCTGATTCACGTCCTTGATGACGACCGGAAGCTCCTTGAGCCCCGCCATCATGGCCGCTCTCCAGCGCCGCTCCCCGGCGATCAACTCGTACGACCCTCCCTGGATCTTGCGCACCACCAACGGCTGGATGAGCCCCTCCTCGCGGATATTGGCGGCGAGTTGATCCAGCAGATCCTTGTCGAAGTGCTTTCGCGGCTGGTCGGGCTGCGGAACTATGAGGTCGACGGGGCACAGAAAGTAGTCCCGCGATCCCGCGCCCTTTCCCGGCCCCGAGCCGGCGCCCGGGATGAGCGCGCCGAGCCCCTTGCCCAGAGCGCGCCGCTGTGTGCCCTTGGTCCTGGCGGTCACGGGTTGATCTCCAGGTATTCGTGCGCCAGCTTCAGGTATTGTTTGGCGCCCTTTGATCGCGCGTCATAAATGAGGATAGGCTTGCCGAACGACGGGGACTCCGACAGTCGAACGTTGCGCGGAATCACCGTCTCGAAAACCCGACCGTCGAAGTTTTTCCGAACCTCGCTGGCCACCTGGGTCGAGAGGTTGTTTCGGCCGTCGTACATGGTGAGAAGGATCCCGTCCACGTCGAGGTCCCGGTTCAACTCACGGCGCAGTATGTCGATAGTTTCCATCAGGCGCGACAATCCCTCGAGTGCGTAGTACTCGCACTGCAGCGGCACGATGACCGCGTCGGCGGCGCACAGGGCGTTGAGGGTGAGCAGCCCGAGGGACGGCGGGCAATCTATGATGATGAAGTCGTACTTGTTGCGAAGAGGTTCGAGGGCTTCGCGCATCAGGGATTCCCGGTGCTCCGCGTTCACAATCTCTATTTCCGCGCCGGCGAGATCGCGGCTGGCGGGCAGCACGTCCAGGAAATCCATCCCGCTTGGCACCAGTGCCTGAGCGGCGGTGACGTGACCGATGAGAACCTCGTAGGTGCTGGTTTTGAGATCGTCCGTTTCTATTCCGAAACCGGAGGTTGCGTTCGCCTGGGGATCCAGATCGACCAGCAATACGGTCTTCTCGGCTGCTGCGAGGGACGCACCGAGGTTGACCGCCGTCGTGGTCTTGCCCACGCCGCCCTTTTGATTTGCAACTGAAATGATGCGGCAATTAGCCATATTCTCTAATGATATTCAGCGCATACGCGCAACGACATTATGAATACACGTTATCATAAAACAAGGCAATCCCTTAAAGATGTTTTGTTCTTAATTTCTTGTTCGCGCAACCGACGAGTGTTGTCGTAGTGAACAGAAATGAAGTTGACACCCTGCTTTGCCGATGCTAAATCTCCGTCGCTCTTGGGGCCTATTTGTAGGCGGCGGGGCGGGTAGCTCAGTTGGAAGAGCGCCGGCCTTACAAGCCGGAAGTCGCAGGTTCAAGCCCTGTTCCGCCCATTATGATCTTAATATGTTGATTGAAAAATGGGGTGGTAGTTAAGCTGGTTATAACGCCGGCCTGTCACGCCGGAGGCCGCGGGTTCGAGTCCCGTCCACCCCGCTGAACAGGACTAAGGCCGTTGGAGACATCTCCAGCGGCCTTTTTTCTTGTCTGTTCGGCAGCCATTTCCGCAATGATATTAAAGGGTGTCCGATAGGTGACCGTTAGCTCCCCATTCTTCCAAACCGAGTTCGATAGTAAGAAATCGAGAAACTCACGTTTTTCGACTGGAGTACGGCTTACGTAGAGCTGGTAAGCCTTTGAGCTGAGTTCGAGTAGAAGGATACCTTCCTTGTAATAGTGTCTTTTGGCTTGCTGGTGCTCCTCGATCTTGCGCAAAATTCTGGTCTGCTCCGAGTTCCACTCGTCCGCCTTGCGCTCGAAGAAGGCGGTCGTGATCTTCCCGTCGAGCTTGTCTTCATAGGCTTGGTCCAGACGGTTTTGCATTCGGTTGTGCTCATGCTGGAGGCGGCTCAGGGCTTCCTCGTGGTAGGTCTTCGTGTCGTCATGGCTTACGTGAAGGGCGTCCACCATGACCTTGTGTACCTCCTTATCGAGGTTGATCCCCTTCACCACCTCGTCGAACTTCCTGGCGAGGGTCTCCTCACGGACGTACGGTTCGGGGCACTTCCCCTTGTATCGAGTGCAATGATAGTAAATGTACCGTCCTTTCTTCTTCTCCGCGACCAGAAGCCCCCCACAGTGACCGCATGTGATGAGTCTGGAGAAAGCATAGTCGTGTTTGGTCTTGCCCGGTTTCTGTGCGGACTTGTTGCCGAGGACGATCTGTACATTGTCCCAAAGTTTCCGGCTCACAAGGGGCTCGTGGATGCCTTTGTAGGTTTTGCCGCCGAACTCGAAATCGCCGATGTATATCAGGTTGCAAAAGATCCTGTGGACCGAGGATTTGGTGGGTGGCTTCTTGGCCCTTGGTGTCTTGAGTCCCTGGTCGGCTGCCCACTTAGTGATGTCCAGGAGGGAGTGGTTCCCGGTGGCGTAACGCTTGAACATTTTTGTCACGATGGGGGCCATTGCCGGATCGGGTTTAATCACTTTTTTCCCGTCGTCACGAGTGACGTTCATATAGCCGGTCGGTGCGGGTTTGGGGTAGATGCCCTGTTCAGCTTTCTCCAACAGCCCTTTCTTCACCTCCTCGGACAGGTTGTCCGTGTAGTGCTTGGCCATCGCCACTTTGATCGAGTGGATCAACTTGGCGTTGGAGGTGGAATTTTGGGAGATGACCTCGTTCTCTTTCACAAAATGGAGGTTGAGGTCCAGCTCATCCAGGGTCACCCAATCACGCCAGTTCCGGTAGGCTCGATCGGTTTTCTCAAAGAGTACCGCCTTGCACGTACGGCTCTTTTTCAGGAACTTGATCATCTCCTTAAGTCCAGGCCGACCGGCCTTTTTGGCAGTCTCGACATCCTGGAACTCATGGACGATGGTGATCCCCTCATCCTTCGCGTACTTCCTCAGGAGCTTCTGTTGGGCCGGTATGGAGTACCCCTCCCTCTCCTGGTCACGGGAGGATACCCGTTCCCGTGTTCCTGCCCTTGACTTGGCGATCGCGGATGAGGCCCACCGCTGCGTCGGTCCAAAGGCAAGTGTGTTCGCAACTATACTCGATGCCAACGTAATAAAAGTTGAACGTCGTGTCTTCATGACGGCGACTCCTCGTTACTTCACCGACCGTGTAAAGAAGAAAGCTCTGGAGGCCGATTATGAGGTGGCGTCGATGGACGATGAGGTGCAGTTCGGTCCGGTCTTTCACCGGCTTGATTTCTCCGAGGCTATCGCGCAGGACCTGCTTTCTGACTATCAGGTTGTTGTGATTGGTGTAGACGATGAGACTTGTCGGGGTTACGCGGAGCGGGGCGTGTTTGTCACGACCGGTGGTGAGAGGGTGATCGATGCGCGCACTCTGGCCAGCCATGTCGCCTTGGCCAAGGCGATGTGGAAGTACAATTTGGCGCGGGTCATCAGTTTCCATGGTCGCGTCGAGAAGGCCAGGAAGTTCTCTGTTGAGCTGCCGCGCGTCATTGACTGGATGTCCGTGGAAGAAGCTCCGGATGGTGATATCTGGGCAGAGTATGTCTCGGGTGAGATGCCGACCGGCAAACGGCGCATAATGCTAGGCAGACTCCGAGACCTGCAAGAGGGCGAGCGCGGTCTGCTCGCCAATGCCCGTTGTCTCTCCGAGGGTGTGGACGTGCCGACATTGGATGGTGTTGCGTTCATAGACCCGAAGAAGTCTCAGGTAGATATCATCCAAGCGGTGGGGCGGGCAATTCGCAAGGCGCCGGATAAGAAGGTTGGCACGGTTATTATTCCGGTCTTCATCGAAAGCACCGAAGACCCTGAAAAGGTGCTGGAGGGCTCAGCGTTCAGGCCAGTGTGGGACGTGCTCAAGGCCATGAGGGCCCACGACGGTGCTTTGGCTGATGAACTGGATGCTCTACGAAGGGAAATAGGTCGACGCGGGGGTGAGGCCGGGCCGTTTTCTCTACCTCAAAGAATACACTTCGACATGCCAGTTAGAGTTGGCACCGACTTCTCCCGTGCGTTCGATGTGAAGCTGGTCAAGCAGACGACGGCTTCGTGGGAATTCTGGCTTGGTCTTCTTGAGCAATATGCCAAGAGGGAAAGAACCACGATAGTTCCCAGAAGCCATATCGAAAACGGTTTCAAGCTTGGCAGTTGGGTCATAGAACAAAGAGCGCAACGGGGAGTACTGTCCGATGAGCGCTACCGGTCATTAGATGCCATACCTGGTTGGGCATGGCATGTTCCTGACGCTCAATGGGATGAAGGGTACTCACATCTATTGAGATTCGTAGAGCGTGAAGGTAATGCCAAAGTTCCTAATAAACATCTCGAGGAAAGCTATCGTCTCGGAAGATGGGTAGTAAAAAAGCGACATCGGCGCGCGGAGCTGGGCTGCTCCCAAAATCAGTACCACTCAGGTTGAGAGGTTCCTGTGGTCTGGCCGCCCATTGGTAGCGGCATAATTCCTCTGTTGCAAGCCCCGACTTCAGCTGGAGTCTTGTAGCCCAGACTGCTGTGGGGGCGAAA
>JAUVDV010000133.1 GCA_030595125.1 Deltaproteobacteria bacterium | reverse complement strand
CCAGATCCAATCCACAGTAATGCATGGTCGGTCCCCTTCTGTGCCTTTTTGAGCACGTTTTGGTCTTGTAACCATGCGGCTATCACAATGTGGTAGCCCTCGAAAGGGGCCGGCCGCTTTATCCCATCAGACACATTTTTTGGCACAATTGGCACACTGCGCCATCAATCTTCAACGTGTAACGTGTTTATGTTGTTTTGTTTTTCGGTCCGCCTCTCAAATATCCGATCATGGTATACCTGTTGCACATACATCGAGTTTCGCTTCAACACCGGGGAGGGATCATGCAAAAAGAAGTAAAGACCTACGTGCCCAGCAGATGCGTATACGAGACGACACTGGCTTGTAACCTGCACTGCAGGCATTGCGGGTCACGCGCGGGGAAAGCTCGTGCCGACGAACTCACCACCGCCGAAGCCACAGATCTGTTCGATCAAATTGTGGGGCTCGGTTGCAAAAACACTACTTTTTCAGGTGGTGAACCCACTATGAGGCCCGACTGGCTCGAACTCATAGAAGCGGCGAAACGGGCCGGCCTGAACGTGGCGATGATCACCAACGGGCTCACCTTCGACGAAGAAGCGGCTCGATTGTCCAGAAAAGCCGGACTCATTACGGTGGGACTCAGCGTGGACGGCGTAGGATCGACGCACGATCTGATAAGGGGCAAATGCGGTCATTTCAATACAATACTCACGGCGATGGCCGCCTGCAGGAAAGCGGGCTTGTCGTTTACCATCATCACGACGCTCAATCGCCTCGCCCTGAAAGAACTGCACAAGCTGCACACTCTGGCGATCGAACAGGAAGCTTTCTCCTGGCAGGTGCAGCCCTGTTTTGACATGGGCAACATGGAGGACAACCCCGAACTGAAGCTGCACCCACACGAACTTATAGGTGTGGAGAGCACGATCGCCAAGCTCATCAGACGAGGCGAGCAGCGGATCGCCGCCTGCAATTCATTCGGCTATTTCGGACCAAACGAGACTACTTTGCGCAAGACTCAGAAGGCATCCCACTTCAAGGGTTGCGCCGCTGGAATGAGGACTCTGGGCATAGAGTCAAACGGCAATATCAAGGGTTGTCTGTCAATGATGGCGGGCTGCACCGACCAGGATCACGATTTCAGCGAAGGCAACATCAGGGATTCGTCACTGAACGAGATCTGGAACCGGCCAGGGGCGTTTGCATACAACCGAGAATGGTCCATCGATGATCTCGAGGGATTCTGCCGTGAGTGTGAGCACGCTGAGAAGTGTCGCGGCGGATGCAAAACGAACATGATCACTGCAGGGCGAAACGTGGAGAACCCCGACTGCGTCTACCGGGCCATCTGCGAAAAGGAGAGCGGTCTGTCCGGACAGCGAGCGGGTCAGGCGGCTGCGGTGGTGTTTGCCGCTTTCCTCGGCGCGTCCGCACAAACGTGTAGCGATCCGGATAATCATGACGGCAGCTCGGACTCCGATAGCGATACGGATACCGATACCGATACCGGTCCTGACACCGATGTGGATACTGATGGATACGACACCGACGTCGATATAGACACGGATACTGATACCGATCCGGATGCCGGCTCCGATGGTGGAAACTCTGATGCGGGTGATGACTCCGGCGTGGATACGGACACGGACTGACAGGAAACTGGTTACTACTCCACCGGTTCGGTGACGGGTTCCGTGGGCACCGCCATGAATTCAAACGCATCGATGATGGCGGCCGAGTCGAGGATCCCGTCGCTTGTATCGTGAATGTGGAAGGTGAGAGTGAAAGTCTCCGAACCCTGAATAGGCCATGCTGTCTGTAGCCAGCCGGTAGAGCTCCCGTACGAGGTTCCGTCCGCGTCCGTGCCGCTGCACGCAAACCCGGTGCCATCGATGTTCGTTCCCACGTCCCAGGCGAAACCGTTTGGACAGGACTGGTACCAGCAGCAATCCGACAGGGCGGTGTTGATGGCCACGAAACAGTACTTGCTTCCGGGGGTGCATCCGATGTCACCGGTCCCGCAGATGAAATCCCAATAGTTGACCGGATCCCTGCACTCGCTGAAGTTGATGACCGTCGGCATCCCCGAGTTGGTCCCCCCGGATTCCAGGATGACGTAGAACTTGTCATTGTAGACTTGGCCGATGAACTCGTCATACTCCTCGGAGAAGAACACGTACTTGAACCTGAAACCCTGCGCGTTGTCCGGCGCCGTCAGCACCATCTTCCACTCCATCACATCATGAACGGTGAAACCCTCAGTGCTGTACGGATCTTGCAGGTTGCCGAGGCTCTGATCGCAATCCAGGTCATGCACCAACCCCTCCACGGGTCCGCTGCCCATCAGGGCATAGGAATCGTTGAGGTGCGGATCGAGATCGTTGGTCAGATCTCCAAATCGCTCCACCGCCTCGTAGGTATCCTCGATTGTGCAGTCCAGTAGAGTGCAGGGTGTTGTGTAGATGTTGTTGACGACAACCGAATCGTCGCAGAGATCCAGGGCGCAGGCCATCTCATCGAGGCCGGATCCGATGGACGGGCAACCCGTACAGTCCATCTCGATAACCCCGCCGTCCACTTCTTCTTCCGTGTCGGTGTCGGAGCCCGTATCAGTGTCGATGTACGTGCCGGTGCCCGTATCGGTGCCCGTGTCGGTGGCCGAATCGGTATCGGTGTCCGTGTTCCCGGGTTCCCCGTTATCGGCCGGCGTGCACCCCGATGAGAGTGCGACAGCGATCATCAGAAGCGCCAAAAGGCGCCCGCAGGTGTCTCCATTCATTTTCTTCAAAGGCCTTCTTCTTACAACCTACTCTGTCTGTATTATTATCACACGAGGAGGGAACGCTTGAAAAAAATATTGTGCTGCCCCCAAAAAGGAGATCAAGTCACTTTTTGCCGCTGGGCTTCGATCGCCACGATCAACACAATGCCAAGCACCACCGGCGCCATGTATATACCGCCGGAGTAGTTCAGCCCGGCCCTCAAGGCCCATGCTACACTCAGAGCCAGCGCCGCGTAGCCCACCGAACACGTGAGCAGGAAGACCAGGAACCGCAACACCCGGTTGGTGGAAGAAGTGGCCCTCCCCACAACCTTGCGGATGTACCGATCCGCCAGCGCAACAACCCCGGCGGTCAGGATCATCACGATCTCCGGGAGATGCTTCCCGGCCAATTCGTTCCAGTAGGGCAGTGTGATCATCGTGTTGAGATCCATCTCGTTCCTCCTACTCTTCCTCGCGAGGAGCCATGCATGGCCTTCCCTCGACACGCCCCTCGTATGCGCACAGGAGCTCGGCCGCTATTCGCTCGCCGAGATCCCGGTAACCGCGCACGGTCAGGTGAATGCCGTCCGGCTGGGCGAGCGCCGGGGACATCCTGGACCACATCTCCTGAGATCCGGGACCACCCATCATTTCTCGAAGATCCATGAACGCGCAGCCGATCTCATCTGCGACCTCGCGCTGCACATCGATTATCCACGAAAGCTGATCGGGGCTGTCATTCGTCGGTTGACGGGTCTTCCTGTCGGTCGGCCCGAGCATCAAACAATCGGCCTCGGGGGCGCCTTTTCTGAACCGCTCCATCACCTTGAGAACCTTGTCCCTGTAGCGCTCCGGGTTGATGGATTTCGAATCGACCTCGTTGGCGCCGTACATCGTGACGAGCAGATCCGGATCCCTTTGCGCAACCTGTTCAGCCAGCAGATCCCCGTCCCATCGCAGCGGCGTGTAGAAGAACCCTCCGTTCACACCGAGGGTATCGTAGACCAGGCCGGGACCGTCGCTCTCGATAACGGCGCCGAAGAACCTCACCTCTCCATCCCCGAGCAGGCGAACACCAAACTCGTGCTCCCCTTCCTTCAACGCCATGGAAAAGAAACCCGAGCGAACCCGTCTCGACACGGTGCTCACCTTTCCACGCGCGCGCCCATCGGCGATCACCTGGAAGGATCCACCGCCGGGTTGCTTGAGATAAAACACCTGAAACGTGGAAACCTTTCTTCCAAAACCGGTCCCTCGCTTCGTGCCGACCCAGCTGCTCGCGCCATGCTCGTCGGACTCCGCGCACACACCACCCAGGCCGTAACGACCGTCCAGGGTCGCCGGATCCGCCGCCACCAGTATCCGCTCCATGCTCCAATCACCCGTGGTCCTGAGGGATACATCCTTTGGTCTGTAGGAGCGCCACGGCCTGCCAATGAGAACGAAGCCCCGCCCGCCGTCACCGAAACGCACTTGTAAAGAGCGGCGAATAGCTGTTGTCAGAAAATCGGCGGCGGTATGGGAATCGCCCCAATGAAGCACTCGCACCATTTCCCGATCACCTTCGTCGAGATCGCGGAGCGCTTCGAAAAACGCGGCGAGCGGCTCGGGCTCGAACCCCACCACTTCTCCGCTCCGTTCCTCTTCCCTCAGATCCCCCTGCCCCGCATCGGTTCCGTCGCTGTCCTTCGCATCCACATTCGTATTTTCAAAACCGGGATCGACATACCCGACGTCGGACTGATTATTGATCTCCGCGCCGATGGCCACGTCCCTGGTGACCGGACAGGAAACCGTTGCCAGCCCCGCGAGAAACACCAACACCAGCCGAGCCCTGCGCGGGCCCCCGCGACCTTTCGAAATGACTGAACTTGTACACAAGTGTAGTGTCATGTGGGTAATGTAGCATAATTGTATACCCTTGGCAATTTCCGGACTTTGGGTTGTAACGGGGCGTGTCCATTTTTCGTCAAATAGCCATCGTCTGCGGTGCGCTGCTCTTCCTCGGAAGCATCGCCGCCCGCTTTCCAGTGGCCCCTGCACCGGATGTGGATGAGGTCTACCCTCTTCCGTTCGACTGGACCGGATTGAGGGTTCTCCACATCGGAGACTCCCACGTCTACGCCGGGCTGACATCGACCCTTCGCAAACACCTGAGATCCGCGGGCGCGAGGTACATACCCGTCAACTGGATCGGCTCGAGATCCAAATCGTGGGTCGCCTCGGGAAAGCTCCGCCGCCTTCTGGACAAACACAGCCCGAACGTGGTCATCGTTACGCTGGGAACCAACGCAATGAAGATCCGCAATCCGAAGAAATACGCCCACTGGATCAGAGCCCTGGTCAGACGAATCGGGCCTCGTACCTGCTACTGGATGGGGCCACCTTCTTTGCTGGAGGACCGGTTCGGCTTCAACGAAATTCTCGCCGAAGCCAGCGCACCGTGCAGCTATTTCGACACTCGCAAGATGGGTTTCCCCAGACGCGAGGATCACCACTTTCATCTGACCAGAGCACAGGGGGAACGGTGGGGGGCGAGTACCTGGGAATGGATGAACTTCCCGGAAAACCGCCCGGCATCCCGCGAGGAGAGCGATGCTCTTTAACTCCATAGAGTACGGCATCCTCCTCCTTTGCGCGTTCACCGGTTTGTGGCTTCTGGCACGCATCGAGAACCGCCTCTTTCGAAACCTGTTTCTCCTCTTCGTGAGCTACTTCTTCTACGCCTGCTGGAACGTACGGTACCTGTCACTCATCTTCATCTCCTCGAGCATGGACTTCGGCATCGGGCGCGCCCTCCACCACTCGTCGAACCCCGTCGCCCGCAAGTGGCTGCTCGCCGCGAGCGTGACAGTCAACCTGGGCATCCTGTGCGTGTTCAAGTACTACAACTTCTTCGTCGACTCTTTCGCCGCGCTCCTGGCCACGGTGGGCTTTCAAGTGGATCCCGCGCATCTGAACGTCCTTCTGCCGGTGGGCATATCCTTCTACACGTTCCAGACCCTCAGCTACACGATCGACGTCTACCGCCGCAAGCTGACGCCCATCACCAACTACCTGGACTACCTGCTCTTTGTGTCGTTCTTCCCTCAACTAGTGGCGGGCCCCATCGTCAGAGCCAGCCACCTCCTGCCCCAGCTTCGAGGTCGCCCGTCGTTGACCTCGCAGGAGGGAAGTCGCGCCCTCCTCCTCATCGGCCTGGGGCTCGTCAAAAAGATCGCCATCGCCGACTTCCTGGGCGCTCACCTGGTCGACCCGGTATTCAGCAACCCGCAGATGTACTCGTCCATCGAGGCGCTGGCCGCGGTTTACGGATATGCATTTCAGATCTACGCCGACTTCTCCGCCTACTCGGATATCGCCATAGGATCCGCCGCTCTGCTCGGGTTCAAAATACCCATCAACTTCAACGCCCCGTACACGGCGGCGAACCTGCGGGAGTTCTGGCAACGCTGGCACATTTCCCTGTCCACCTGGCTCAAGGATTATATCTACATTCCCCTGGGCGGATCCCGTCGTGGACACGCGCACACTTACCTGGCGCTCATGGCCACCATGCTCCTGGGCGGTCTGTGGCACGGGGCGGCGCTCACCTTTGTTTTCTGGGGGCTCATCCACGGGCTGGCCCTTGTTCTCACCCGCGTGATCCAGCGAACGGGGATCCTGAACAGCATCGGCGTCGGCGTCCGCAGGGGCGTCGGTATTTTTGTCACCTTCCACGTGGTGTGCGCCGCCTGGATCTTCTTTCGCTCGTCGAGCTTCGACAAAGCATTCGAGATTTTCGAGGCCCTGGCCGCTATGGATTTCGGATGGGCCAACCTGACCCTGCCGATCTTCCTGGTGTTATCTGCGGCGTTTGCGACTCACTGGATCCCGGGCCGGGCAATGGAGCGAATGCACATGGTGTTTCACAGGATCCCCGCCCCCCTGCAGGCCGCGTCACTCGTGACAGCCATCATCGCCGTGCGCCAGATGGCCATAACGGACGTAACGCCCTTCATTTATTTCCAGTTCTAAAAAATGTGCTAGTAGAACAGCATGAGTTTGACTCACAGCCAACGTCACGCCCGGTTGTTCGAACGGATTTCACTACCCTATGGATGGTTCTTCTCCGGGCAGACCAGGTCGTACGCCAGGTGTTTCGATATCGGCCGAGACGCCCTGCCGGACCCTGCGGGCAAGCGCGCGCTGGATATCGGTTGCGGCACCGGCGCGTTTACCGCAGCGCTCCGCAACGAGGGCTGGGACGTCACGGGCGTTGACGTGGCCCGGGGCATGATCAAACAGGCGCAAAGAAAGGGTGTGCCGTGCAAGGTCGGCGACATCCTCTCCGGCCTCTCCCATACCGATGGATCGTTCGACCTCGTCAGCGCCGCGTACGTGGCGCACGGCCTCAAGACCGATGACAGGCTCGCGCTGTTCCGCGAGGCGAGCAGACTATCCCGCGGCGTCGTGCTCCTCCACGACTACACCGCCGATCGCCGTCTCCTGACCAGTGTCATCGAGTACCTGGAGGGCGGAGACTACTTCAACTTTATCCGGACGGTGCAGGATGAACTGCGCTCTGTGTTCTGCGATGTTCGCGTTATCAGGGTGGGAAAGCAGGCCGCGTGGTACGTGTGCGCGCCATAAATTTTTTGTTTCCCTTCGATAGCATGAAAGATAAGATGCCCTCTCACATGGGAGGAAATTTAAAATGAAAAGAAACATTCTGGGCGTGGTTCTGTTTGTGGTTGTCGGCGGCGGTTACACGGCCTTCGACTATTTCACCGGCGCGGAGCAAGGCGGAATCTGCTCGTTCAACAACGACTGCAAGGGGAGCCTCTTCGGGAAGACCGGAGCACAGTGTCTCCAGGACGACACTGGTTTTTACTGCACTTCCCCGTGCTCGACACCCGAGGACTGCCCAACGGGCTGGACCTGCGAGACCGTGTCCATGACCGAAAACGGAATCGAAACAGGCGAAACCAACAACGTGTGCGCCCGCCCCATTCCGGGCCAGATCCCGCAGGCCGCGCCGGGGCAGGTTCCCCAGCCGCTACCCGGTCAGCCAGTTCCCGGTCAGCCGGTCCCCCAGCCCGTCGTCCCCACTCAGTAGGTACAATCCGATTTCACAAAAACAACAAGACAAATACATCCAGGCCATCATCGACTTCCTTTCCACCGGCGAGTACCACCGGGTTCGCCCGCGAAAGCTCGCCCGAAAGATGGGCATTTCCGATCGCGACTACGGCGACTTTCGGGCCGCTTACAAGGAGCTGAGGGATTCCGGACGCCTGGTAATCGGCGCGAAGAGCGCCCTCACCCTGCCCGCCGTCGAGAAAACACTGCGGGGTCGTTTCAAGGCCAATCCCCGGGGATTCGGTTTCATCATTCCCGACGAGCCCGACGCACGCGGCGATCTCTTCGTCCCGCCGGACAAGACCGGAGGCGCCATGACGGACGACCTTGTGGTAGCCAGGGTGGTCAAGCGGGGGAAACGCCAGGGCAAGCTCTCCTACGCGGGGGAGATCTTCGAGATCGTCGAGCGCGGCCTCACCAAAATCGTGGGAACCCTCGAACAGGCTGACGGACACTGGTTCGTGATCCCCGACGGCCGCAAGATCACCACTCCCATAATCGTCAGAGACCTCTCAAAAAAGGAATTCGGCGCCGGCACCAAGGTCGTGATCGAGATTGTCGAGTATCCCGGCACAAACGATCTGCCGGTGGGCGTGATCATAGAAACCCTCGGACCAAAGGGCCAGCTGGACACGGAGATCCTCTCGGTGGTCCGTGCGTACGGGATTGCGGATCACTTCGATAAGGATGTGTTGAAGGTAGCCCGCAAGGCTGCGACATCCTTCGATCCGGAAAGTGAACCATCCAGAGACGACCTCACCTCGCTCACTGTGGTCACCATCGACCCGGACACGGCGAGGGACTTCGACGACGCCATCAGTCTGGAGGAAAACGAGGACGGCACTTCCACCCTGGGAGTTCACATCGCCGACGTGTCGCACTTCGTCAAGGAGGGCAGCGCCCTCGACGCCGAGGCTCGCCGTCGGGGAACCAGCGTCTACTTCCCGCGCAGGGTAATCCCCATGTTGCCGGAGACCCTCTCAAACGGGGTGTGCTCTCTCCAACAGGGAGTCAGGCGCTTTGCCAAGTCCGCCTTCATCACCTACGACAACGACGGAAATATCGTAAACAGCCGCCTTTGCGAGTCGGTCATAAAGTCAACCAGACGCCTCACCTACACCGAGGCCCAGGATATCTGCGATGGAAAGACCGCCGGGCTCCCCGCCAAGGTCGTCGCGCTGGTGACGCGCATGGAGGCGCTCGCGCGCAAGATCGAGGCACGCCGAACGGCCCAGGGCATGCTCCACCTGGATCTGAGGGAGATCCAACTCGTGCTCGATGACGACGGCGCCGTCGTGGATTCAAAAGAGGCGGACACTTCATACACCCACAAGATCATCGAGATGTTCATGGTGGAAGCCAACGACGTGGTCGCCGCATTCTTCGCCAAGCGCAACATTCCAATCATCAGGCGTGTCCACCCCAAGCCCGACTTTGAGTCCTTCGAACAACTGGGCGCTTTTGTTGCGGCCTGCGGCCACGGGATCTCAAAGTCACCTTCGCGCTCGGATCTGCAGAGCCTTGTGGACACGGTTCGTGATTTGCCAGAGTCCTACGCGGTGAACCTGGCCGTGCTACGCTCCTTCCAGAAGGCCGTCTACTCGATGAAAGATGACGGCCACTACGCTCTCGCCAGCCCTGATTACTGCCACTTCACGAGCCCCATCCGACGCTACCCTGACCTGACAGTCCACCGGGAGGTGGCCCGGTTCGTGCGCAAAGAAAAATCGCGGCCGTCACGCGAAT
Source organism: Deltaproteobacteria bacterium (assembly GCA_030595125.1). Lineage (GTDB taxonomy): Bacteria > Myxococcota_A > Polyangia > JAAYKL01 > JAAYKL01 > JAUVAN01. The sequence continues at coordinate 954 of JAUVDV010000133.1, read as the reverse complement.
CCGAGTCCCTGACCGATTTATCCAGCGTCCTGTCCGCAAAGGAGCGTCGCGCGAGTTCGGCCGAGATAGAGCTCAAACAGGTGCTGGTGCTGCAACACATGGCAAAATTTCTCGGATCGACCTTCGAGGGCGTTATCACCGGCGTGGCGGATTTCGGCCTGTTCGTCCAGATTCGCAAGTACATGGTGGAGGGGGTAATCCGACTGCGGGATCTCGGCGACGACTGGTGGGACGTCTCCGCCCCGGAGGGGACCGTTCGCGGGGAGGTGTCCGGAACCGCATACAGGATCGGCGATCTCATGGAGGTGCAAATCGCCAAAGTGGATGTCCCCATGCGGCAGATGGACCTGATGCCCGCGGGCCAACAGAAGGTCGAACGCAAGAGCCGCAAACAGAAATCTTCTCGCAAGCGGTAGAACCAATAAGTTTAGTATTCGTTGACGATATCAAAGTCCGCGGGGTTGTCCCGAACGGGAACCAACAACGGGGACCAACAAGAGTCCCAGTCTTTAGATCCCTCTGTTCGCAAACTGATGCAGATGGCCCCTGGCTTGAGAAAATCGGCTTTTCTTGGACGCGAATTTCTGGATTTTCGAAGAGAGGGTGTCGGAAATGCTGCGTTTACAGTCATTGGAGAGAAAAGATGGTTTTTCAGACGCAACGGTTCATTTCGAGGGAGGTTCTCGCGGAAAGAGTCGGTAATCTGGTGAGCCGTCAGGCTCGCGAGGTCAACACAGTTGCACCAGCGGCGGCCTGAAAGAACCAGGCGGGAATTCCACGTCTCTCGCTCCTTCCAGCCACATTCCGGAGGCGTACAAGAAACGGTCCAGAAATGACCGCCAGTTGGACTTGTATTCATCTGCTGCTTCCACACTCGATGCGTGACACAACGGCTGGCGCGTTCGCGGTTTACTCGTTTTGGGGCGGTCCCGGGGATCAACCTTTGCTAACTTC
>JAUVDV010000048.1 GCA_030595125.1 Deltaproteobacteria bacterium | reverse complement strand
TCTGACACAGACTCCGACACCGACTCTGACACAGACTCCGACACAGATACCTGTCCCGATTCGGATTCAGACGGTGTCTGTGACGACGAAGACGTCTGCGACGGCGGCGATGACAATGTGGACAGCGACAGTGACGGGGTGCCCGACTTCTGCGACAACTGCCCCGGACAGGCTTTCGGCAATAGCGACGATCAAGATTCGGACGGCGTTGGTGATTTTTGCGACACCGAGGTCGTCGACACCACCGACCACCTCGTCGTTCCGGACGGTCAAACCCACACTCTCGACGGGGATCTCTGCTATACGGGGGACGTTTACATTGCTGGCACACTCGTAGTTACACCACATGACGGTGCGAGCACGGGTGGAATCCTCTCAATAAAGGCCGAGAATATCTGGATCGTGGGAACCGGCGAGATCAATGGCGACATTGCCGGTGAACTCGGAGGTGGACCATCGCTATCTGCCGGCGGAAACGGTGGCTCAGGTTCGGGACAGGGATGTGGAGGAGGTCCGGGCGCGAACGTCGGGCAAGCCGGCTCGGGCGCAGGTTACGGCGGCTCGGGCGGCCAGCCGCTGGATACATATGGAAGCACTTGCGCCCTCTGTTCCGGAGACACTTCGTCCCACTGCAAAGGCGCCGTTGGTCTTCCCTACGACACACAGACCGGCGCGGAGATCTCCATGGGATCCGGGGGCGGCGCGGGAGGCAACTCTGCGGGGTGCACCAACGAAGGCGCCGTTGGAGGCACCGGCGGCGGAGCGATCCTCATCCTGGCGAGGGGAGAGGCTGAAATTGAGGGACTCATCACTGCCAAAGGAGAGCTGCCGCCGTCAAACACAAGCACCTGCGGTTACAGAGCGGGCGGTGGCGGCGGTTCGGGAGGCGGAATAGTTGTCGTCGGCACAACCATCATCGGCGCTGGCACAATGTCGGCTGACGGAGGGGCGGGCGGCGCAGCTCTCGGCAATACTTCCGGCGATTGGGCCTGGGGAGGAGGAGGCGCCGGCGGCGGAAGGGTAAAACTGTTCTCGCCGACGAGCACCTTCAGCGGAACACTCACGGCCTCGGCAGGCGCTGGTGGAACAGCCACATCCGGATCGAGCAGCTACGCCGGTGCACCCGGCACTGCGGGGACCACTGCCGAAGAAACATCCATTCCCACCGAGTACGCCGACCTCTCCTGCCCCTGAAAAAAAAGTGACTGACACCTGAAATTGACCTACTTGCGGCAAGCGTCGAGGCAGGGATCTGCCTGCGCAACGGAAACGGCTTTCAAAATACACTGAGCCACCGGCCCCACGCTACCGGGATCCCGGTCCAAAAGTTGATTCAAACACTTCCCGGGATCCGGTTCCAGTGACCGCGAAGTGTCTTTCCCGATCTCGGTGAGGTGTTGGATCGCCTGGAGCATCTGCTCGGTTGCCGCCTTCACTACGCTCTCGTCCCGGGGGGGTTCGGGGAGTGTGGGCATGGGGCCGCTGTGCCGGAGAATCAAATCGTACTTCGTTACCGGTGATGGGTGGCCCTTGGGCCAGCTGATTTCCTTTCTGAGCGTCACCTTCGATTCCGCAAATTCCCACAGGGCGTTCTCGTGATCCTTTTTTGCGTCATCGTCCGGGTTGTCCGGCGCAACCGACGGTTTGCCCAACATTTTTTCAAACTGTAAAAAGAGGGCTGTCTTCGCCAGGGCTGATGCCTCCTTGTATTCGACGAAATCGATCTCCATTTCGGTGAGCAGTGCGTAGGGGAGCGATCCGACAAATTTCCAGTTGACATGGGTCTGACGTCCAAACAGCCTGCCGTTGCCCCACGCACCGGACATGCCAATGTTTTCGTGAACTTCGAACCCGTGGAATTTTGCCACGCCCATGCATTTTTTAAATTGCATGCCGGTTTTGAATCCCCCCATCTCGGGTCTTAACGGTTTGTCTGTTTCGATGGGTGCAATGGCCGAAGCGGCGGTGATCTCGGCATTTTTCGAGGGTGGTTTTTCACAGCAGCAGGTCATGAGCAAAACCAGGGCGGCGCAAAGAAATGCGGCTCCGATGACCGGCGAGAATAGTGTTGGTATAAAATGGGTCATTCCAGCTCAATACAAACAGCCACTCGTTATTACAAGCAGATCGATGATGCGCGCCCTCGATTCTGGCGACCTTCCAACCGGGCTGGACACTCGGAGCGGGCTGGGATACTCATTTATTGTGTCAAAAGTCGTGTCCAGCATTCCCGTAAGCAGTTCCGTCTTGTCTGACGAATACACATTCAATGACCACAACCTGATGATGAAAGTGCTCGGTCCGAGATCGGAGAACCTCTCGGTGATCGGGAAAGAGCTGGGGGTCACCGTGGGGCAGCGAGGTGACACAGTTTATGTCAAGGGAGACACGGACGCGGTGATCGCCGCTTTGAGGCTCATCGACCAGCTGGCTCTCATCTGCAAGGACGGCCGGCGCCTCAAGGAGGCCGACGTCCTTCGGGGATCCCGGATCCTTTTACAGGACAAGGACGCCAGGCTCGACCACATCTTCAACGACGTGGTCCACGTAACTACCGGCAAGCGACTGATCACCCCCAAGGGACTCGCACAGAAGCGCTATGTCGACATGATCCGCAACAACGACCTCACTTTCGCCATAGGCCCCGCCGGGACGGGCAAGACCTATCTGGCGGTGGCTCTGGCCATATCGGAGCTGATGAGCCAGCGCAAGAAACGGATCATCCTGGCGCGGCCGGCGGTAGAAGCGGGCGAACGCCTGGGGTTTCTACCCGGCGATATGGTCGACAAGATCAACCCGTACGTGCGACCGCTCTACGATGCCCTGCACGATATGCTCGATCCGGATCGTACCGGAGCGTTCATCGCCCAGGGACAAATAGAGATAGCGCCGCTCGCGTTCATGCGCGGCAGGACCCTGAACGACGCCTTCGTGATCCTCGACGAGGCCCAGAACACGACCAGGGAACAGATGAAGATGTTTCTCACGAGGTTGGGATACTCATCCAAGGCCGTGGTCACGGGCGACACCAGCCAGATCGACCTTCCCGGCTCTATTACGTCGGGGTTGGTGGATGCCGAGCATGTGCTGAAAGACATGGAAGGGATCGGTTTTTGCCGCTTCACGGAAGTTGATGTGGTAAGACATCCTCTCGTTCAAGATATAATTAAGGCCTATGCGGATCGCGGCAACGGAGTGACAACGCGATCAGATGGGGACGATGACGATGACGCGCACCAATCTTGAAGAATGGTTAAAAAACTGTCTCGGACGGCGGCTTGAAAAGGCCGGCTGGGCAGTGGTGTCTCTTCCCGGGGGCGCCCTGCAGATCTCGCAAGGCACGGACGGAGGCGAGGTGCTGATCGAGGAGGATGGAAGCACCGTCTCAGAAGCTGGAGACAGGCCGCGCATCCTCATCGCGTCCAACCTGGACGACGCTCCCGAAGGAGACTATTTCGAGGTGTTCACCCGCGATGCCCGGTCGGAAAGCCTCTTTCGCTCGATCTCCAACGCCCTCCTGATGCACAGCCTCAGGGTCGACGGCGTCGATCGGGAGCAGAGTCTGCGCAGACGCGACTACGAACTCAAGGAGATCATCGAGATCGGCAAGAGCCTGAGCGCCCAAAAAGATGTGGACTCGTTGCTGGACATGATCCTCGAAAAGAGCCGCCATCTCATTGGAGCCGACGCGGGAAGCATTTACGTCGTCGAGGCGAGTTCCGACGATGCCGACAAGACGCAGCTCCGCTTCAAGCTCTCCCAGAACGACAGCATCCACTACGAATCCAAGGAGTTCGTCATGCCCGTCTCGGCCGGTTCCATCGCCGGAGCGGCGGTCGTGATGAAACGTTCCATCGATATTCCGGACGTCCACAACATCCCCAAGGAGGCGCCTTACAAGTTCGATTCCACCTGGGACGAGCGCATGGCGTATCGAACCTGCTCGGTACTCGCGGTCCCGATGATCAATCAGGTGGGCGAAGTCCTCGGCGTGGTCCAGCTCATCAACAAGAAGCAAAATCCGTCGGCCAAGCTCCTCTCCCCGGGGGATTTCGATCGGGAGGTCATCCCGATGGACGCGCGGGGCAAGGACCTGGTGGAGACCCTCGCCTCTCAGGCCGGGGTGGCCATGGATAACGCGTTTTTATACGCGGAGATAAAGAGGATTTTCGAAGGATTCGTGCGCGCCTCGGTGCACACCATCGAACAGCGGGACCCAACTACTTCGGGGCACTCCTTCAGGGTGGCCTCGCTCACACGCGGGCTCGCGGAGGTGGTCCACAATCAGTCCGATGGCAAGTACGCGGATATAAAATTCAACGACGAGATTCTGGAAGAAATCGAGACTGCCGCACTGTTGCACGATTTCGGCAAGGTCGGTGTTCGCGAAGAAGTGCTCGTCAAGGCCAAAAAACTCTATCCACCCAACCTCAAGATCGTCCGCGCCCGGTTCGATTTCATCAGACGTTCCATCGAAAACGACCACTTGCAGCGGCGCCTCATGATGATCGAGGAGGGCACGCCGGACCAGGAACTGGCAATTCTCGACCACGGATCCCAGCGCGCTTTGAGCGAGATCGATGAGTGCTGGCGCATCATCAGCTCGGCCAATGAGCCCACCATCCTGGCGGAAGGCGATTTCAAAAAAGTAGAAGAAGTGGCCTCTCGCAATTACTTCGATCTCAACGGCAAGCGACAACCGTACCTGGAAGCGGAGGAGCTCAAGGCACTGCTTGTGGCGAAGGGCAGCCTCACTCCCGAAGAGCTCGAGGAGATCCGGTCCCACGCAGCTCACACAATCTCGTTTCTCAAGAAGATCCCGTGGGGAAAATCCATGAGGAACCTCCCCCTTTTCGCGGGCGCACACCACGAGAAGCTCAACGGCACGGGCTATCCCTACGGCCTGAAGGAAGATGAGATTCCCCTGCCGGCCAAAATCATGGCCGTGGCTGACATCTTCGACGCGCTGACCGCAGCGGATCGGCCGTACAAGAAGGCCGTCTCACTGGAGCGCGCGTTGCAGATCCTGGATTTTGAGGTCAAGGACAATCACATCGACGGAGATCTCGTCCGGCTGTTTCGGGAGCACGAGGTCTACCGGGTGCTCAAAGAATCCGGAACCGCAGACGACAAGTCAAAGTGATCAGTCGAAGAGACTGGTAATAATCTTCATGAGGCCAAATCCAGCGCCCGCCGCAAGATAGGTGTCCTCGCGCATCTCGCTGTCTCCTCCCGAGTAAAACCCCCCGGAAGCAATGGCAGAGGAGGAGAGCCGGGCGTTTTGCTGTTTCAGATCATCGATTTCCTGCTGTCGTTTCTTGACCAGGCCGCCGGTGGCCACCCATTTGGCGATCTTCTCCAGTTCGCCCGCGTCGAGCCAGTATCCGTGATCGCGGCAGTAGTCGATGATTACGCCGGAGAGACGCCCGTAGTTGAGGCGATTCATTATTTTGTCGCAGACCGGGCACTTGACGTAGACCACCTTTTGCCGGTCGAGTTCGGCCTTGACCGGTTGCTCGCCCGCAAGTCCCTCACTCGCCCCCACCTTCTTCTCCTGATCGGAGATCATAGTGTCCAGATCCGTGGCATCCACAAAAAGTCCGCAACAGATCGGACACTCCAGGGGTTGATGATCGCCGACGACCCGCCGACGCATCTTCACCACACAGCGAGGACATAGCTCGCCGGTTTCCTGGGGTTTCTCAGGCAAGCCACCGATGGGCTTTGAACACTCGGAGCAAAACCTGGCGCCCTCCTTGCTCATGGAGAGACATGATGAGCAATATGTTGTGAGTCGCGTGTCGGTCAGGTCGATCATCGCCCCGCAAAACGAACAATCCGGTCGCCCCTTCTCCAGGGCGCCGCCACAGTTGGAACAATGGAGAGATCGCGCCGCGCGGAATGTGGGCATCTCATCCGGAACCACGATGACCTGACCGCATTGACAACGACAGCGCTGGCCGGCCTCGTAGACGGAAAGATCGTACTCGAGATTGCAGTTCGGGCATGACATGGTCATCGGCATAATTTACTCCCCTGAAAAAACAATAACATGAAATCGGGAAAGACGCCGTTTGCGCCCACGCACAATCGGGTTATTATCCCGTTCATGTGCAGAACAGCGTTCATCATGATTGCGGTGTTTGCGGTCCTGTTCTCGTTGCCGCAGTCCGGATTTGCCCAGGACGAAGTTTCACCGGATGCCGGAGTGCTCGAATCCGCAGATGCCGGAGAGCCTGAACCTGCGGAGGCCGAGGAGCCCGAGCCCGCGGAGGCCGAAGAGCCTGTTCTCGAGGAGCCGTTCGTTCCCGACGTGGAACTGGAGGACGATGACGATTACGGTTACGAGGACGACGCCCTGCAGGACGCCCTCGACGATCTTCCGGACGGCAAACCGTTCGCGAAGGGAGACATAGAACTCGGCCTTGGCCTCGGTGGCTACGGATCCGGCGACTATTTTCAACTGACTATCGGCGGCGCCTTCGCCTACTACGTCGTAAATCGACTGGCCCCCGGGATCGACCTGAGTTACACCCATATCTTCTCCAGCGAGTTGGAGTACCCGGACAGCTTCACCGTCTTGCCGTTCCTCAAGTTCGTCATCGTGCGCTCCACAAGGTTCGCACCGTACCTTATTCTGACCGGCGGTCGGAACTTCCAGTGGGGAGGAACCGACGACCCGGACAAGGGCTATACGGCCATAGGCTCCTGGATCTTCGGCGGCGGCGCCGGCGCCCACATCGGTCTGGGCCAGCATGTTGCGCTGAAGCTCCAGCTCCTGGCGCTCTACTACTGGTACGATGAGAAAATAATTGATGATGGAAAAGTCAAGGACGGCAAGCTGTTCTTCCCGGTAATCTCCATCGGCATCGCTTTCATGTTCTAATTCCGGAGGTCGCGCCATGCCCCTAAATGTAGAAACAATCGTCAACGGACCGTTTCAGGAAAACTGCTACCTGGTGTGGGACGACCAGGCGATGACCGGAATCTTCATCGATCCCGGCGACGAGGCCAGAAAGCTCATCAAGACCGCGAGCTTCAAGAACGTGAAAGTCGAGGGCATTTACAATACCCACGGGCACCTCGATCACGCCGGCGCGGTCGCGGCGATTGTCAAGGAACTCTCTATTCCGTTCGCCATGCACGCTGCTGACGCTCCCATGCTTGCGAGCATGCCGGACCAGGCCAGGATGTTCGGGTTGCCCCCCATGGAAATTCCGAAGATCGACGTGGAGATATCAGAGGGAGACACGGTGAAGGTGGGAGAGCACGAGGGCAGCGTGATCCACACCCCCGGTCACACCCCCGGCGGCGTTTGCTTCCTCTTCGACGAGGTGGTTTTCGTGGGCGACACGCTCTTCGCCGGTTCCGTCGGCAGATCCGATCTTCCAGGCGGTTCTCACAAGCAGTTGATCGAGTCGATCAAGAAAAAATTGATGCCCCTGGACGACTCGGTGAAGGCATATTCGGGCCACGGTCCTGTCACTTCCATCGGGGTGGAACGCAAGCACAATCCGTTCCTCACCGGCCGCTTCTGATGGCTACCCAATCGCTCACCTTTTTTCCTGTAAAGTTGCGTTACTTCTACCATTTTTTTATTTCGACACGATAGTACCTTGTCAATCGTCAATAAATGTGTTCAGAGTGTACAGTGACATTGGAATCACCAATTGGTGCGACGAGGGTGGCTCGATACCATGAGATGTGAAGTCTGCGGTGCCCCTATCAGTGAGGGCGAACAACGGTGCGAGAGGTGCGATAGCGACGGAACCTTTTTCACCCCGAGGCCTTCCAGCCCAAACTTGTCCAGCGGATGGGATCGGGAGGTCGTAAGTAACTCGAACGGCGAGGGGAGAAAATCCCAGGGGCCGATGACCAGGGCAGTGACCGAGATGCCCGGCCCGATAGACAGAGATAAGAAACTGCCGGTTCCAAAAAGCGATTCGGAGCATCCCATGATGCCGTCCAGCATCGTACTCGAGGGCAAGTATCGCCTCGAAAACGAACTGGGTCGGGGATCCATGGGAACAGTCTTTCTCGCGGAGGACTCCTCCCTCAAGCGAAAGGTGGCGGTCAAATTTCTCATTCCGGAGCTGGCCGAGTCCGATGAGTGCAGCGATCGTTTTCGACAGGAAGCCGTGGCCATGGCGGCCGTCCGCAACGAGAACGTGGCCCAGATATTCTCGTTCGGCGAAGACAAGGGCACCCCCTACTTCGTCATGGAATATCTGGACGGAGAGACGGTGGAGCAGCTGATCGATTCCCACAACAGGCGGGGATTCTACATTCCGGTAGACGATGCGGTCGACATCATGATCCAGTCGGTAAGCGGAGTGGAGGCTCTCCATCAGGCCGGCTCCATTCACCGCGATATAAAGCCAGCGAACATCATGCTCACGGCCGCCCCCATGCGCGCGGTGATCATGGATTTCGGTCTGGTGCGTGACGTCCAGGTAGAAGACGACTTGCGAACCCTGGCGGGGACCCCGGCCTACATCGCCCCCGAACTGGTTGAGGGCAAACCCGGCGCCAATCGCTCCAAGCTCACTGATGTCTACTCTCTGGGAGCCACTTTCTACGAAATCATCACCGGATCGATCCCGTTCGGCGGAGATTCCTGGGTGGAAATTCTTCAAAAGCACATCACCGAGATCCCCGTGTTCCCGTCCACAAGACGGCCGGGAATTCCCGAAGCCATCGACGAAGTGATCATGAGGGCCATGTCCAAGGAGCCCCACGAGCGATATCAGGATTGCGAAGAATTTCTCGGCGATCTCCTCGAGATCCAGGCCATGCCGCTGCCCCACGATCGACGCCCCTCTCTCGCTCCTCACAGCAGCCCGAGCACCGCCCGAACCACACCCCGTCGCAGATCAGCCTCGGGCAGGCATCGTACACAAGGCTCCGGCTCCGGCTCGGGATCCAACCCCTCTTTTCGGTCCACCCCCAACGGCACCCGGGGCAAACTCCTGGTGGCTGACGCGGATCCCGACTTCAGGTCCCTCGTGCACGGGACGGCGAAAGCCACGGTTCCCGGTTGCCGCGTGCATTCGGCCACGGACGGGCCCATGACCCTGAAAATGATCGAATCGGTCAAGCCGCACGCGCTCATACTCGACCTGTCTCTTCCGGTGATCAACGGCTTCGAGATGGTCGCCACCATTCGAGGAGATTCTGCGACGGAGAACCTGCAGATCATCGTCGTCACAGACCGGGGGGGCCAGAGTGAAGCTACTTTGCTCGAGTCCATGGGCGTGAAGATCTTCCTGACCAAGCCCGTCGATTCAGCGGACCTGGCGCAGGTCTTGAGACCGCTTCTGGAGCGACCCAGATCCATGTCCACTCCGCCCTCGTAATAATTGTCCGCTCAACTACCCGTCTTCCCTTTCGTTGAGCTTTCGCACGATGGCGGCGCGAAGATCCCCGAGCCCCTCTCCGGTTGCGGCGGAGCACAGATGGAGTTCGAGCCCGCGTTCCTTCAGGGCATCGAGCAGGGGAGTCTCCGCATCTCTGGTCTCTTGTAGATCGCATTTGTTGAGGGCCACGAGGGAGGGTCTCTTTGCCATCTCGGGGTTGAATTCGTGGAGTTCATTGACCAGCGCATCGAAATCGTCGAGCAGATCGTTTTCTCCGGCGGGATCGACCGCCAGGATGTGCAGCAGGATCGCCGTGCGTTGCACGTGCTTGAGGAACCTGAACCCCAGGCCGGTGCCCCTGGACGCTCCGCGTACGAGCCCCGGAATGTCGGCCATCACGAACGAACTCCCCTCCCCGAGCTCCACCACTCCGAGATTGGGAACCAGCGTGGTGAACGGGTACTCCGCAATCCTGGGTCGGGCGGCGGAAAAACGCGCAATCAGGGACGACTTGCCCACGCTGGGCATTCCCACCAGCCCCACGTCCGCCAGCAACATGAGTTCGAGCCTTACAGTTCGAACCTCCCCGGGTTCTCCGGGCAATGCCTTTCGGGGCGCCTGGTTGGAGGGGGTGGTGAAGTGCATGTTACCCAGCCCGCCCTTGCCGCCGGCAGCTACCACGAGATCCTGCCCGTCCTCCACCAGATCACCGATAAGTTCGCCGGTGTCGGCGTCATGGACCGCGGTTCCGACAGGCACCCTGACGATGAGGGATTCGGAGCCCCGACCGTGACGATCCTTGCCGCCGCCGTTCTGACCTCGTTTTGATTCCAGTCGGTTTTTGTATTTCAGATCGATCAGTGTGCCCAGGTTCGGATCGGCGCGAAGGATGATATCACCACCCTTTCCCCCGTCTCCACCCGAGGGACCGCCCTTGGGGCGAAACCTCTCCCTTCTGAACGCGATCGCTCCATCGCCACCGTCTCCGGCTTTCACGATCACGGTGATCTCGTCTATGAATTGCATTTGTCAGCCGGCGTCCGGGGGTTTCTTTTCTTCGTTTTGAGCGCTCGTCTCTTCGACATCCTCGAGGTAGTCAGAGAAGCACTGGTCGGCTTCTTGTATTAACTTCCTGGAGAGGTCCGCTCGAAGTTCGTCGATCTTGATCCCGATCTCGGCGATCTCCTCCCGGATCTCCCCGAACTGGGACTTGAGAAGGCTTACTTGCTCGTCCGAGGAGTCCACAACCCGTTCGCTCGGCTGCGGGGTCCCCGAGAGCTTTTCGGCGGGCGGGGGAGGAGGCACCATTGAAATGCTCGACCAGTTGTCCTCGCCATCCACCTCTCTCTCAACGGGACCAGCGAGTCCATATCGCTCGGTGGCCACCTCGTACACTGTCTGTGCGATGGCCAGGAGGGTTTTCTTGACGTTCTCGCCCTTCAACGCGCTCGCGGCGAAATATGGCCGGCCCGCCTGATTCAGATCCTTTTCCATCTGCTCAATGCTCGCGATGTCGTCGAGATCGCGCTTGTTGTACTGGATCACCATGGGCAAAGTTGACAGCTCCCCGCCTTCTTGCACCAGGTTTTCTTCCAGGTTAAACAGACTCTCCACGTTATTGGGCATCGCTTCTTTCCGGGAGTCCGCCACAAACACGACACCGTCAACGTCCCGGAGCATCATCTTGCGGGTCTTGTTGTCGCGAACCTTCCCGGGAGCCGTGTAGATCCTGAAAACCGTTTCTATGTTGCCGAGCTTGCCCAGATTCAACGGAATGTAGTCGAAGTATATGGTGCGATCGCCCTCGGTCTGAAGGGATACGAACTCCGCGTTGCCCCCGAGCATCTTGTGGAGTTCTTCAAGATTGGTTGTTTTACCGCAAAGATCGAAACCATCGTAAACGATCTTGAATCTTAAAAACGATTTCTGAAAATTGACATGTGCCATCGATTTTCAACAATATCCTTCTCGAAAAACCAAGCGTAAAATATAGCACAAACAGACTAATTCGTCAGTGTCATAACATACCTCCGTCTCCGGGGTGAACCAGGGGATCACCTCGATCGAAGGCTTGCTTTCTCTTCTCTATCCAACCCTGATTGATCCTTATTCGATGCTTGATGGATCTTCTCGGTGCATTGCGCATTGCCGCCGAAATGGAACGGATCCGAGGCCGTCCGGCATTGCCCGCCACAAGAGTGGGAATTCCAGTCAACGGATCTGTCGAAAGAACCATCACCGTGTGAAAGTGGTTCTCCATATCCTCCTCCCGCAGGCCGTGTATCACGAGGAGGTCGCCTTCTCGCAGGGCATGGGAGTTCCTCGCCAGGGCCGAAGCGAATTCCCTGTGGCGTCTGAACGGAACCCTGTCTTGTGCGGGGAAGTCGTACCTTTCGAGGACCCCGCCCGGAACGGACGACATCTCCAGGACTGACGGGGTATGGCGGCGGTTCAGCTTCATGAATGATAAATCCAGATATCCCGACGTCCTGCCCGGAGTCGCTCGTAATTTTCGAAACCAGTTGCCCGACGATCGCTCCCAGGTATCGAAGATGAAATCGATGCATACCTGGGGAGGGATGGGATTCCCCAGCCGGTCGAAAATCCGGTACTCCTCCTCGCGATATTTGAACTTGCGCTTGTGACGGTAGTAGGCCTTGTGCCAGGCTATTCGCAGTTTTCCGTCCTCCTGATCGCCTTCAACCTCATCCACAGGCTCGTCGAACCCGGGTCTTTCCGCGACCATTTTCTTCGCCGTCTCACGCAGGGCGCGGTTCCAGTCCCAGAAAATCTTGGCGCCGGCGCGCGCGTCCGAGATATCTCGTGCATTGCCGTCGATACACACAACGGATGTCCGGTTTCCAACGTTTTCGATGAGGGCCCTCGCTTCGAAACCGTTCGGATATTCCAGGCGCACTATCGCCTGATCCCTCGAGTGGGACAGGGGTGTGATCCGCCGCGCTTCTGTCTCCTCCTTCACCCGATCCAGATCCATGTGCAGAGGATGCGCCAGGTCGCAAGCCGAAGCCGAGATTCGATCGTTGAGGAGAATGGTGGCGCGATTGCCTTCATCGTCGACAAAGTCACCATCGAGTTCGGTGAGCTTCTCTACAATGCCCCCCCGATGTCGGTACACCGTCTTCTCGTCAAACAGGTCGGAGATCTTGAGTACCTTTACGAGCGCGGCGGCAACCCTCGGCCGCTCCTCGAAGAGGTAACCCTGGCTCAGGAGGACCTCCCTCAGGATCTGCTTGTCGCCGGCCAGCTCTTTGACCAATCGCCTGACCGCTCGCTCGCTCCTGTATCCCCTGTCCAGATCGTTCGCAAGCGCGACGATCTTGGGTTCCCCGGATCGCGTCGGCGCAAGGAGGTAGATCACCGGGACGATCTTGGTGACCACGAGTATCCGGGGGAGGGAGTCATGATACAGATCGAGATCGTTCCCCGGCTCCATGGGAACCATATTCGACATCAACTGTGCGCAGGTCGGCTCCGCGTTTTTTACTGTTTCAGAGGGGATCTCCTCCACTTGGTCCGGGGGCGGCGGCGGACGATTTTCGTTCCGATCGGAGCCGCAGGCCGCAACGAGGGTCAACAGTATGACGAACAGCGTGATGAAATAATGTTTCACGGAGGGAGAGAAATCAGCGCTCTAGAGGGTCTTGAAGATGAAGACGTTTTTTTTCTTATTTTCATTCTCCTGCACGGCGTCGTCCTGCGCCGGGGGCTCGTCAGGGTCGCCCTTGATGAGGAGCGCCCTCAGCAAATCGAGCGGTACCGGACCCAGGTTCAGGGCTTTCTCGCCGGCCTTTGCGCCATCGTAATCGTCGCCGAACTTTTCTTTCAGAGCCTCCTCGACCCTTCTCCAGCCTTCCAATCCGATGAAGGCCGCAGCGAGAATGGTTGGGTTCAGCTTGATGTCTTGCACCCGGATCACGGCCTCCCGATCATCCAGGAACGCGCGATCCTCAAATAACGCGGAGGCCTTCTTTTCCTTCATGCCGCCCGAGTGGAGTCCCACATCCACGATCAGGTCGACCGCCGCGATGATCTCCGCGTTCATGGCCACCATCTGGTGCTTCCACGAATCATCGCCCTCCTCCTTCGATGACAGGAGGATTGCCGCGCCCAGAGCCCACCCCTCCACGAAGGCGGGATCCGAGTATATGACTCTCATGGCCCTTCGCGTCTGGTTCTTGAGCTTCGTCGCTCGCCCGAAGACCTCGTGCTTGCCAGGCGAACCGTAACGCGCCGCAGTGAACCGGATCCACGGTTTTGAGAGATCGGCGAAGGAAACGGTTTCCTTGTCGGTGGTCACATAAAGTCGCGCGCCCTGCTCGGGTTGGAACACCGGAGCGCAGAAATGAGAAAAGAGACGACCCGTGGCCGACCGAGACCCCGGCATGGGACCGGCCGAGAGCCCCTCATGGTTGGTGGATGTCAGTATCCCGACCTCAACCGCCCTTGATGCAACGCTGCTCAGTTGCCCCTCCAGACTACGGGTGATGCGGGTGGACGGCTTGGGCCTGGCGATCACTCCCATTGCGTAGCCCACGACTTTGTTAATGACCGCATCGCTTGCATCCGCAGTTGTTATCCCGCGATCCTTCTCTTCAGCCTTCTCTTCGGTCTTCTCTTCGGTCTTCTCCTCAGTCTTCTCTTCGGCCTTCTCCTCAGTCTCCTCTTCGGCCTCCTCTTCAGCCTTCTTGTCGGCCTTCTTGACCGACTTCTTCTTATCCTTCTTGGCAACCTTCTTGTCGGCCTTCTTGTCGCTCTTCTTGACGGCCTTCTTCTTATCTTTTTTGGCAACCTTCTTGCCGGCCTTCTTGCCGGCCTTCTTGTCGGCCTTCTCGTCATCGGCGCTCTTCGCTCCTGCGGTGGTGGGAACGCGGATCTCGCCCATGGAATACGGATTGGAGATGCCTTCCTCTTTCTTCTTTTCCTTTTTCTTCTTCTTGGGATCGGCGTACGGATTGGTGGGCTTGTCCTTCTCGTCCTCGCCCGTCTCTTCTTCATCATCCTGCGCTTTTGCCTTTGCCTTGTCCTTCTTCTCCTGCGCCTTGCGTTTTCTCTCCGCTTCCTTTTCCGCCCTCTCCTCCGCCTTGCGCTCCCTTTCCTCTTGCGCCTTCGCCTTGCGCTCTTCCGCCTTTGCCTTGCGCTCTTCCTCCCGCGCCTTTCTCTCCTCCGCCTTGCGCTCCCTTTCCTCCTGCGCCTTTGCCTTGCGCTCTTCCGCCTTTGCCTTGCGCTCTTCCTCCCGTGCCTTTCTCTCCTCCGCCTTGCGCTCCTTCTCCGCGTCCCTGTCCGCCTTCTCTTCCGCTCTTCGCTCCTTGCCCTCCTTCGCCTTTATTGCAGCGGCGATGGAGGCCTTGGAGGGACCGCAGACCCTGGTGTCCGTCTCGTTGTCCTCGCAGTAGATGGGTTTTGCCAGAGTGTACATTTCTCGCCGCAGCACATCGATTCGCTCATCGGCGAGCTTCGAGGCCTCGGATGGAGTGATATCCCTGTGGTAAACCAGCTTGAACGTTCTGTTGTAGGCATCGTCCCCCATGCGCCAGGTTCGCTTGCCCTTCTTCCCGAGATCCTTTTCGAGGAACTTCTGGAGTTTTTTCAGGGAGTCGAGAACAGGCCCCTTCATTCCGGCGTAGCTCCCGGCGAGCTCCTCATCCCCTTCGACGCGAGCCTGCAACTCGTTTTCGATGAGTTCGATTGTCCAGGCGTTTATCCTGGCGGCGGGCTCGTTGTATGCGTCAGAACTCCTCTTGAGTAGCCGCATCGCGCGATCTACATAAGATGGAATCCAGTTCATGCGACCGAGGATATCCGCAATCCTTTCCTTTTCCGGCGCGTAATCGAGCACGAGCGGATAGTAAATGGCATCCGCCAGCGCCGCCACGTGCACCAGGGGATTGGACGTGTGCACTTTCCGGGTCCTGAGTCGATCCAGCTCCAGCTTGATGGTGTTCACCAACACCCTGCGATCGGCGCGGTCGTTTGCGCTGAGCAACTTTTCCGGAACCTTCTTGTCCAGACGCTCCAGATAGCCCGTGAGGGCATCGACGCGAGCGTCGACCAGATCTTCCGAGTAATTGGGCAGCTCCCTGTCCAGTCTGATGAGCCCACCGCTGGGTAATTCGTAGACGTGCATGCCCATCTGGGTGGCAAGGTGGGGATACGCGTACATGGCCTCCTGGACAAAATCGAAGATCGTCGCGTGGAGGCGTTGGGATGTCGCCGTCGTCTGCGGGGTCTTGCGCCTCTTCTTGCCTGTGGGTTGCACCGTGTAGCACGACACGGCGATCAAGGAGGTCGCCAGCACCACGGCGACTGATTTAATGAAGGGGCTAATTTTCATGGAAACCACCTCTGTTGTCTATAAAGTGTTGACACATGATCGGTGAAACTCATTGATCATTCAAGCCCGATAATTGCCGGCTCCGCATTGGCGTGTAGTGCAACGTATGGTACGTTATGTTGACCAGGGTGTTAAAAAGGAAATGACATGGGAAGAAAGAAGATTTCCACAACGATCTACATCACCTCCGATCAGGATCGACGGCTCAAGGAACTGAGCACGCGTACCAAGGTTCCGGTCTCGGTCTACATACGTGAGGGCATCGACAGCGTTCTCGCGCACTACAAGTATGTTTTGCCCGGTCAGCTTCCGCTGATCAAAGATCGTTGAGCCGACAAATGGCGAAGATCGCACCATCTATTCTATCGGCGGATTTCGGTTGCCTTGATGCCGAGATAAAGGCTGTCGAGCAGGCCGGCGCCGACTGGATTCACGTTGACGTAATGGACGGACGGTTCGTCCCCAATATTACCCTGGGGCCGCCAATCGTGGCTGCGGCGCGAAGGGCCACCAGCCTTCCCCTCGATGTTCACCTGATGATCGAGTCCCCCGAAAATCACCTGGATTCCTTCGCCAGAGCCGGGGCAGACGTGCTCACCGTTCACGTTGAGGCTTGCGTGCACCTTCACCGAACCCTTCAGAAAATCCGCGATCTCGGAATGAAGACCGGGGTCGCTTATAATCCTGCCACGCCGGTGAACGGGCTCGAGACGGTTCTCGATCTCACCGACCTGGTGCTCATCATGTCCGTCAACCCCGGATTCGGGGGTCAAAAGTTCATTCCGGCAGTACTGAAAAAGGTCGAAAAGGTGCGAAAGCTGATCGACGGGTCCGGCCTCGATGTGGAAATAGAGATCGACGGCGGAGTAATCCCGGGCAATAGCGCAGAAATACGCGCGGCGGGCGCGAGCGTCCTGGTGGCAGGGAACGCGGTGTACGGCGCCGATGATTACCGTGTCGCGATCGAGAGCATTCGAGGATAGCCCAAAACTGGATCTCACCGGGCAGGGAACGATAACGTTTCCATGTGACAGATTTGCACACACGCCGACTTGCGCTCACCCATCTCACCGCGATAGCCATTGCCATGTCCGGTATCGCTGCGATGTCTGGTTGCGAATCCCTGCCCGCCGCCACTCTGGCCTCCATTGATGAAGTCAATCCGAAAATGCTGGAGCCGGGCGACATCTTCGAAATCAACGGGACCGGTTTCGTGGAGGGCCCGGCCCGGATCTCGTTCGACGGTCAATTCGATCCGCACGGAATGGTGGACGCCGTTCATCGAATAATCGAGCTGGACGGCACTGCTGTGAGCGACGTACTGGTACAGATCCCAATTACCAATACTGTGATGTCCACCATGGCCGTGGAACCGGTGGAGTTCACAGGGAAAATCTCGGTCCGCTTTCCATCGGCCCTGTCCATGGGCGAAACCAGGATCCAGGCCGTCAGCCAAATTATTTCCCTAGATCTGCGCCCCACGGGTGGTGGTGTCGAAGTGGCCGCGCGCAGGACCAGGGAAGCCGAAGTCATTCTGGATCTTGCGGGTATTTCGCTTACTCACTCCGAAACGGGAAACGAACTCATCGTCCAATCGGTAACCCGCGAAGGCCTCGCCGACAGGCAGGGAATCGATCGGGGAGATCGATTCCTGAGCGTCGACAGCGTGGCCCTGGCCTCTCCATCAGACCTGGCCGGGTTGGATGCGGAGGGTCTTCATACCTTCGAGTTCCTCACGGTCTCGGGGGAGATCCGGGCCTTCAAGGCCAGACTCACATCGGTAAACCCGCTGGAGGTGGACGAGTTTGCCGCCATCCTCCTCACCTCGTTGACCCTGGGTTTCTTCCTGGCGTTCGCCGGCCGCAGGCGGAACATATCCCGTCTGGACGCACACCCAAAGATCAGAAACCCGCTGGTCACAGCTCTGGGGTTCTCCGTCGCGTCGGTTCCGATGTTGCTTCTGCCCGCAGTGGTCATCTCCACCCGGGCGGACATGGGCGCCTCGCTCGCACTCCTTGGCACGGTGGTCGCCGGCCTGGCTATCGTGGCGCTCTACGAGCGTGGCCCCGTGGTGTATCGCGGGTTTGGAGCGATCCTGCACTTGCTCCCGGTGCCCGTTGCCCTGGTGCTGGCCGGAACCTTCGGATCGAGTTTCGGCATGTGGAATCTGGTGGCGAGCCAGGAATCATCACTCTGGGGATGGCACGCCTGGTCCAACCCGTTCGCCCTTGCCGCTTTCATTCTCGCCATCTCCCTGCTCTGGCCGGCGTTACCAGACCGAAAAAACCCCACCCCGATCGCCGTAATATCGTCGTGGTTCGCCGCAGTGAGCGGGGCCATGGCCATCACCGCGTGCGGCTTCGGTGGTTGGCTCATCCCGTCCCTTCCCATGAACGAGCTGGTCGTGCGCAACACCATGATGTTGCTTGCCGGCGTGGCCGTCTTCGCCCTCAAAACGTGGCTCGTTCTGGCTACGGCGAGGTGGTTCTGGACGGCCCGGGCGGGCGACAGGAGGGCGCGCGTCAGACAGGGACGTCAGACGATTGTACGAGCCTCGCTCCTCATGGTGACGGCTGCCCTGGCAATGGCCTGGAACTGGTACGGACTACCCGAGGATCTCATCGCCGCAGGTCGAGTGCTCGCCGCAGGTGTGTCGGTGGTGCTGGCAACCGCATTCATGGCCAGACGTATCGGGGATCTGATCGGGTATCACTCCGGGGCCGGTGACGACAACCACCTCTACGACGCCGTCCCACCCGGCGAAGCGGTCCTCAAGAGCCGAACTTCTTCTTGATCTCTTCCAACACCTTGGGTGGGACCAACTCCTCCACGTCGCCACCGAGGCGTGCGACCTCCTTGACGTTCTGTGAACTGACGAAGAAACATTTGTCGGAGGTCATCATGAACATGGTCTCGATATTGCCCGAGATCTTCCTGTTCATGTTGGCCATCTGGAGTTCGTACTCAAAGTCGGCGACCGCCCGAAGGCCCCTCAAGACCGCGCATGCGTTCTTCGAGATGGCGTATTTGACGGTTAGCCCCTCGAACGCATCTACCTCCACGTTGGGAAAGTGAGATACAGCATGCTCGATCATGCCCGTGCGTTCTTTGACGTCGAACAGGCTGGTCTTTCTGCTGTTCTGGGCGATCGCCACTACTAACTTGTCGAAGATGCGGGCGCCCCGCTCTATAATGTCCATGTGTCCATTGGTCAGCGGATCGAAGGATCCGGGATAGACTGCAATTCGTTCTGTCAAGATTCTTCCTCGTTTGGTGAAAAGGCCTTCAGGTCGGCTCTGCCTGTCTCAAATAGGTTATCGACGTATCACCATAGCGTTTCGTTGTCGAAACTTGCAAGCTCTTCGGACAATGAATGGTCTGGGATCGCTTGTGCTCGACGACAATGATTGAGAGGGGTGTCATCAGATCGCTTGCGGCCAGCTCCTCCACCGCCCGTTGCGCCAGATCGGATGCGTACGGAGGATCTACAAAAACAATATCGAAACGCTCCTTCTCGTCGCCAAGACGCCGTAGCGCCCCCAACGCATCGCCCGAAACGACCCGGGTACTCTTCTGATAACGCAGGATTGCGATGTTCGCCTCCAGGATCTTGCGAATCATTTCGGATCTCTCCACAAATACCGCCCCGGTCGCGCCCCGACTCATCGCCTCGAGTCCAAGGGCGCCCGATCCACCGAAGAGATCCAGCACCGAGGCGTCGCGAACGCTCTGCCCGAGCGAGGAAAAAATCGCCTCCCTCACGCGATCGGAGGTGGGCCGAACTTCCCTTCCCGCCGGCACCTTGAGTCTCGCGCCCCTTGCTTCACCCGCGACAATCCGCATTGCGCCCCTTTATGGAAAATGCAGTTTCATATCCACATCAAACAATCTATTGATCCGCTCCGTAATCGCGTATCATGTTCTCGTTCACATGTCAGACGCAATAGAACGGAGGAATCGATGCCCCGTAGCCTTATGGATATCAAGAAAGAAGCCGAGAGCAGGATAGCCGGGGGCCGGCTGGTCGATGGGCTGAAGGTTTTCCGACTGGTGCTGGAGGGAGCCCCCCTTGATTTCAATCTGCGCATGGAGATCGCCGACATTCTGGCAGCCGCGAACAAGGACAAGCTCGCCGCGCAGATTTACCAGGCGATAGCCGATCACGATGTGAAGTCGGGCTCTCCTCTTCGGGGACTGGTGGCCATCAAGCAGATTGAGGCCATGGGAGCGGAGGTCGGGCCGCTCCTCGACGCCCTCGTTCAGAAATACGCGGCGGGCTCCCCCTCCCTGGGACGTGGTGTCAAGCTTGCGCCGGTCGATTACGGCGTGCACGTGAGAGACGACCTTGATCTGGATTACGAAATGGAGGACCTGGAGGTCGTGGAGGGGGTCGCGCAGATGGCCGCGTTTACCGAAAACATAACCAACTACTCCAATGTGGTTCCGCCGCTTGCGATCTTCTCGACTCTACAACCCGAGGCGTTCAAAAAATTGCTCGGTCTGTTGCGCCTCAAGCGTCATACAAACGGTGACGTGGTCATTTCTCAGGGTGACGTCGGCGACGCGATCTACTTCGTGGCGAGGGGCGAGGTCCTGGTCGTCAAGAAGATCTCCAGACCCGGCGAAGGGGACGTGGATGTCCCGCTGGCCCGGCTCGGTCCCGGATCCCTCTTTGGCGAAATGGCCCTTATCAGCTCGGATCCCCGGGGAGCGTCAGTGGTCTGTGACGGCGCCGTCGATGTGCTGGAACTAAAGAACGTGGATCTGACTGAGCTCGCGCAGACCATCCCCAACGTGGCCGGCGCGATGGCTCGCTTCACCCGCGAACGTCTTGTTTCCAACCTGCTGGCAACCAACCCGCTGTTCAGCGGATTCGACCAGGACTCCAGAAATCAGCTCCTCGCCCGCTTCACCGGGCACGAGGTACCGTCGGGAACGACATTCATCGAGCAGGGCACCGTGGGCACCGGGCTGTTCGTCATCCTCCAGGGAAAAGCCGAGGTGATCAAGGACGATAACAGCGGACCGATCCAGGTGGCCGAACTCGGCCCGGGTGACATCGTCGGGGAGATCTCTCTCGTTCACGAAGAACCGGCCACCGCCACAGTGCAAACTACCACGCCCGCCACACTGCTCTTCCTCGCACGAGAGCTCTTCTATCCACTGGTGGAAGCCGTCCCGGATCTGCTCGCGCACTTCGCCCGTCTGGCCAAGGAACGCATCGAGGATACGGAATTCAAGCTCATGAAGAGCCGGGTGATCGACGATGATTTCATCGAGAGCATCGAGGACCTCACTGACATGGAGGAGATCTCAGACGACGATCTGATATTGATCTGACCTGTTCTACTCGATGACGTCGGTTCCGGGATCTACCGTACCCAGGAACTGGAAGCTGTCCAGGATCACCTCGGAATCGTAAATATGATCAGACGTATCGTGGATATGGAAGATGATCTTGAAGGTCTCGTTCGGCTGGACCGCCCATTGGGTGTACAACCAGCCGGTGGACGATCCCTTGAGAGCGGTGTCCTGCCCCTGTCCGTTGGCACACTCGTAGCCCGTGTCGGAGATATCTGTGGTCGCCGGACCGTCCGGACAACTGTCGTACCAGCAACACTCGGAAAGCGAGGTGTTGATTGCGATGTAACAGTACGGTTCCCCATCGTCGCAGTAGTTCATGGTGGCCCCGTCGCACACGAAATCAGTGTAGGCGCCCGGATCGCGGCACTCGGTGAAGTTGATGACCGTCCTTTCACCCGCGTTGGTGCTCATGGCCTCGATGAATATGTAGAACTTGTCGTTGAACACAGTAGCAACGTATTCATCGTACTCTACGGAGAAGAACACGTACTTGATCTCAAAGCCGTTCGCCCCGGGAGGCGCGGTGAGCGTCATGCTCCATTCCAATACATCGAAGGTATCGTATCCGTCGCTGGAGAACGGATCCGGAAGGGCGCCTCCCCCGAGGCCGGTCAACCCGCCCGAGTGATCGGTGCCCGTGCACGGTCCGGTCGCCATGAGAGCGTATGAGTCATTCAGCTGGGGATCGAGATCCGGGGAGGTGCCGAAGTGGGTCACGCCCTCTGCAGTGCCGGCGAGAGGCGCTCCCGAGGGAGAGTAGTAGTCGTAATCTACGACGACGCTTTCGTCGCATATATCAATTGCGCACATGAGGTTCGGCACAGTGGCGCCGATTCCCGGACAAGCGGAGCAATCCATGACGATGGGGCCGTCCGTGTCGGAGTCTGTGTCCGAATCCGTGTCCGAGTCCGTGTCCGAGTCCGTGTCGGAATCTGCGTCCGAGTCCGTATCCGTGTCCGAGTCCGTGTCCGAACTCGTATCTGTTTCACCCGGGAAAACATCACTATCTTCTTCGCAGGCCGTCAACAGCCCGGCAACCAGGATGAGCGCCGCCGAAAACAGAGTTGTCATACATCGCATCTGGAACCTCCTCTTCTCTGTATATTGGATCGTTGAACGGACCACATTTTATCAAAAATGTGCACGTTCTTGTTAAAAAAAGCTGTACCGCGGAAATAAATCCCGCGGCCAGAAATGAAGAACACAAAAGGCCCGAGGCCTACGAAAAGACACTTCAGAAAAAGCCCTTACGGCTCTCAGTGCTTCAGGGCGAAGCCCTTTCCGACACGAAGTGGCGCATTTCTGGCCGCGGGATTTATTTCCGCGGTGCTGGCGCAGGGCGGGCTGGCGACATTGGACGATCTTGGCAATAAATGAAGTACATGAAAAGATACGATCAATCTTCAGATCATGCCGCGCCCTTACTTTCGGTTCAGGGCAGAGAGGATATCGTTGATATGAACAGCCGTACCCGATTCGATTCCTCCGCCTGCGAGCATATCCTTCAACGCCTGACGGGTTCTCTTGAGATCCCTGTTCTCGGTCTCCAGCTTGCCGTGCAGAATCAGCAGTTCCGCGTCCTTGTCTCCAAGCTGCTCGTTCAGGTCGGACACCTGGTGCTTCATGGCGGCAACTTCGGCGGGGAACTGGCTGGGTCTGAGCGACTCAGACGGCGGTACGGATGCCCCCACGTCGGTACTCTGACCGATTGAGGGTTCCTCGGTCAGTCGATCTTTCAGCCCCGAGATCTCTTTTTCGAGCTGGGTGATCCTCGTATTGCGAAACTTGAGTTCCGTGTTCCACGCCGCGGTATCGCCCTCGTTCTCCTTGAGCTGCTCCTCGATCTGCCGCGTCTTTCGCTCCATCATGGTGACGCGCCGTTCGCGCTCCTCGAGCTGAGACGTGAGCGACTCCAGAAGGGGCTCGCGCTCCTTGCTCTCGTCGGTGAGACGCCTGATGGTCTCGGATTGCTTGGCGGAGGTGAGCCGGATCTGAACCAGCTCCGCCGCCGCAGTCTCGTCGGGCGCGGACTTCGCGGCCTTTTCCTTCTCAACTTCGATCTCGTCGAGGAGAGACTGGATGCGTTGCTCGTACTGTCCCGCCCGTTCGTTCGCCCGTTCGTTCGCCTCGGCAAAATTGCTCTTGAGCTGGGACTGCTCCGCTTCTGCAGAGACCTCGACGCTCTCAATCTTTGATTCCAGCTGCCCGATCCGAGCGGCGTTCTCCTCGCGTTCCCTGTCGATATCGGCCGCTTGCTCCTCGCGTTCCCTGTCAATATCGCCCGATTTATCCTCGAGTTCTCCCAGGCGATCCATCTCCGCCAGAAGAGAGCGGCTGCGAACCTGCTCCGCCCTGAGAGCTTCGCGCATGGCGGTCATCTGTTGCCCGAGCGCAGAGACCTCGTCTCGCATCGCCAGCAACGCCCGTTCCCCGGCGGCAGCTTCGTCGGCGCAATTGTTCAACTTGCGTTCACGCTCATCCAGCCGGGCCTTCATGTCGTCATTCTCTCCCGCCAGGCGGGCTGCATCGGCTCCGGCCTGTCGGGTTCTCTCAACCTCGCCAGAAAGCTCGGCTCTCACACCGTTGAGCTCCAGGCGGACATCGGTCAGCTCCACCTGGAGATGCTCCCCCTCTTTCACGTCGGCCCTCACCTCCGCGATTTCCCTTGCCACCTCCTGTCGTATCCTCACCTCCGCCTCGTTCAGCTCCTGCGACTTTTTCTCCGCGTGCGTTATGGCTCCATCCAGTTCGGATCGGATCGCCGCGAGTGCATCATCGGACTCGGCAGCCCTGTATTCCAGATCGTCAACCAGCTGCTTCGCTCTGGTCAGCTGCGTGTCTTTCTCGATCAGCTTGTCGTCGAGATCGGCCAGGTTGTTCTCCATGGACGCGCGCATTTTCGCCCCGGACATGATCTCCGAGTTGAGCTCTTCCACCCTTAATTTATGCGGCTCGAGATTGCGGATTTTTTCGCGGTCCGCTGCCAGCTCGTTTTCCAGAGAGACCAGCTCGTTTTCCAGAGAGGTCCGCTGGTTTTCCAGAAAGGTCTTCTCGTTTTCCAGAGAGGCCTTCTCGTTTTCCACAGAGGCCTTCTCGTTTTCCGAAGAGGTCAGCTGGTTCTCCAGAGAGGTCCGCTGGTTTTCCAGAAAGGTCAACTCGTCGGAGGAACGTGCCTTTTCCCCCGTGAAAGACTCTTCTGCGTTGCGGGCTCTTTCGATGAACTCGTCGAGCTCTTTCTCGGTCTGCGAATGACGTGCCTGCGCGGTTGCCAGTTCGAGCTCCGCCTCCACCCGTGCCCGGTGATGACCGGAACACGCGCCGGTCACCGCTGCAAACTCGGCCTCTAGCTCTCGTGAATATTCGATAAACTTGTCGAGTTCCTTCTCGGTTTGTGTATGGCGAGCTTCGGTGGTTGCAAGCGAAAGCTCGGCCTCCACCCGCGCCCGATGATGACCGGAGATCGCTCCGAAGGCAGCTGCGAGTTCGTCTTCCTTCGCGGACAGCGACGCCCCGGCTTCCTCCAGTTCGCGGTCTTTTTCTTGTCCGCGCGCCTCCAGCTCGTCGGCACGCCAACCGGCGGCCTGTAGCTCGGCCTCCAGCTCGGCGATTTTTCCGTCCCGCTGCGCCAGTGCCGTTTTCCTGTCCAGGATTTCCCTGTCCAGCGCTTCTTTCTCGGTCTCGATCGAGGCGCGTTCATCGAGCTGAACCGCCAGATCTCGGGCGAGGGCCTCATGGCGCGTCAGGTCCTCCCTGGCAACCCGGAGGTCTCCCCCGACCTGCGTCAGTTGTTTTTCGAGGGCTACAACTTCTCCCTCGAACATCGCCCGGTCCTTCTGAGCGGAATCCTCGAGGGCCGACAGAGCTGCCTTTGCCTCCTGAGCCTCCGAAGCTTGTTCGCGAGATTGGGCCAATTGCTCCGTGAGATCTCGTTCCTTCTCCTGATGATCAGATAGGGCGCGTTCGAGTTCTTCCTGTCGATCCCGCAGTTTCTCGAGCTCGGCCAGATCGGCCCGGGTCTGTTCGACCAGCTGGTCCCGTGCGACTTCTGCGGACTCCGCCCTCATTCGGGCTTGTCTGGCCTCGTCCTGTGCTTTTCGGGCCTGTTCCTTGATCTCGTTCTGTGCTTTTCGAGCCTGTTCCTTGATCTCGTTCTGTGTGCCTTGGCGGGCTATCTGCTCTTCGATCTGCTTGGCCTGCTGCGCCTTGCGATCGTCGTCGAACTGCTTGGCAACGTTGACCGCGCGCGCTCGTGCGGCCTCGGCCTCCTGGCATTCGTGCTCCAGGTCTTTTTGGAGGCTCTCTATCTTGACGCCCCGCGTCCCCATCTCGAGCCGGACCTCCTTGAGATCCGCCTCGATCCGTTGGGCATCGTCGCGCAAGGTCTCGTTTTCTTTCTTCCAGGTCTCCCTCTCGCCGCCAAGCTCGCTCACTTCGCGCCGTGCATCCTCGAGTTCGTCGGCCAGGCCACCGCCCATCTGAACTGTGTCGAGCGGAACCTGTATGATGGAATAGGATTCGATCTCCACCGGAGATTCACCACAAACCGCCATAAACCACTCGATATCCTCGGCGCCGGACTCCATAAGCCCCGCATCGAAACTCACTCCGTCGCTGTCTTCTCCTGCGGCGAGATCAGACACCGCGTAACCCAGGAAAGGAGCCTGCCCGATCATCTGCACGCTGGGGAAGGCATCCGCCAGGATCTCGTACAGCTCGTAATAGTCGATGGACGGAGCATTTGGATCGGGGCCGATTCTCTGCTCGCAGATCGGATTGGGCGCGCCGGCTATCACAACGCCCTTGGGGCCGACGATCCTGCGGAGTTCGTTCAGCAAATTCACATGTGAAGGAACCGCAGTGAGGTCCATGACGACGGCCACGTCGAACATGCCGTCCCGAAATTCGATATCGTCATAGCTTACAACCTTGAACTCGCCAACCTGGCCTTCCTCATCGACGGGCCACGGTTCTAAAGATTCCCGATCCGAGATGGCGCAAACATAGCGCGCGCGCGATTCCAGCATGAATGAAGCAAGTGTTCGGTCGTCGCTCACGATGAGCACCCGGCGATGAACAAATAGCGATTGTAGGTACGAAAGCCTGGCTAGGTGGTGCACCGGCCTTGTATTTTCAGGTGTTGGCAACGTAATTTCTTTCTCTTGAAATCAAACCACAAGGCACATTCTACTCCGGTCAATCCACCCCATTTCTTGAGGGGGGGAAAGGCATTATACGCACATTTTCGCAGTGAGATACCTGAACATGTGAAGAGTCTGGTTTTTTAAATCAATAGGGGGCTTCGGCGGGGGGCGGGGGCGGCGGGGGAGGAGGAGGAGCACTTGCGGGAGCTGCCTCAGGAGCCGGGGCAGGCGCCGGAGCAGGAGCCGGGGCAGGCGCCGGAGCGGTCGGACCTGTGGACCAGCCACCACCAGAACCCCAGCCATCGTCGGTCGCGCCTCCGCCAGTGCCTCCGGTCGGGGTCCCCCAGCCATCGTCGACGGGAGCGTCCCCTTCCTTGTCCTTGTCCTTCTTCTTGCCGGAACTACCGGCACCCGAAGTCAGGTTGAAGTTCATGGTGAGGCCGGAATAAACATAGAGATTGATGAATTTCTGCTCGCCGGTCCAGGCGCCGGTACCCGAGGCAACGCTGGTCCCGTCGACCTTGCCCACGTCCGCAGAGGCGAAGGTGAAGCGAAGGCCCAGGATGTCGGCTCCGACGCTGAAGGCGTCCGTGGCGAAGAACTCCGCGCCCACGGCCAGCTGAACCACAAACGGGGATGAAAGCTTGCCGATCATTTTGAGCTCGGCGTCGATGGCGTTCTGGGCGTCGCTGTCGTCGTCCCCGGCGTCATCCCACATATCTTCGCCATCACCGTCATCGATGAACTCATCCCACTCTTCGTCGAGGTCATCGCCTTCAAGTTTGTCGTCATCCTCGCAGGTATCCCAGCCGAAAGGACTACAATTGTCTTCATCGTAGAAGGCGCTCTTCAGGGAGTCGCGATTCTGGCTTGCCTTGCCGTTGCTGCCGGCGCCCGCGAAGTACTTGCCGACCGCTGCGCTGAGGTAGAGGTTGACACCACCTTCCTCGGGCTCGCTGAAGAAATACTTTGCGCCGATGAGCACGCCCACCTGCCAGAAGTTGGCGGTGAACGAGTCGATGTCACCCGCGCCCTTCTCGGGGTATGGGTACACAGTGTGGGTGAAGAACCCGAAATCCACCGTGCCGGTCAACACCAGCTGGTTTATGATTCCCCAGTGAAAGGCGCCGCCGAAGTTTGGCCCATCGAAGGCCATGGACGACCTGGCCGGGGTGACGTCAGCGCCCGAGTACGAGAGCATGGGCCTCTTGAAGTCGTTCCAGGAAAAATTGGCCCCGACACCGACGAATCCTTCATCGTCGTCAGCGGCCTGTGACTGCCCGGCGAAGAGCACAACAAGCGCCGCAGCAGCCAGTCCGATTGTGATTCTTCTGAACATCGATCGCTCCTTTCGCACATGTCGAGAACACCCGAAAAGGGACTCGATCTCGCAATCTTAGTGCAATCTGTTGTCGGGACGATACAAGGTGGTCATTCTTCATGTCAAGGCGGTCGTTTCTTTTGGTCGAACCTAAAATTGGCGCAAAACGGGCGAGCGCTGATAGGCTGTATTTCATGTCGCGTATCGGTCACAGAATCGGAATATTGTCCCTCCTCGTTTTATTGTTCATCGCTTCGTGCGCGCTTCGGGAACAGCGTTCGACGGTTCTAAAACCGCCCGAACCCACCGGATTGCCCGACGCTTCCGTGCCGCAGGGAGACGAACCGGATTCCAACCTGATCGATGTTGCGGATCTGGCCCCGTATTTCGACGACGTGTTCGAGGGCGAGGCGGCAGTCGCTCTGGCCGAAGATCGTCTCGAAGACGCCATGCGTGTTTTCGACGACATGGCTGCAGAGGTAGAGGATCCAATACTTACCCCCCGCGCGCGGTTTCTTGCCGCGTATCTGGCCCAACGACTAGGGGACAACGCCCGCGCCTTGAGAGAGCTTCCACAGCTGGCCCACCAGCTACCCCTGGTGGCGGACATCGCGTGGGAGACCGCCGCGAAGAGCGCCCTGACCCTCAAGAAATACGAACTCGCCATGAAGCTTGCGAGCGCCGTCGCACCGGGGACGACTCCGGCATCGAACGCAGCCATGATCACCGCCGATTCCCTTCGGCTTCTCGATCGCCGGGAGGAGGCCGAGCAGGCCTACAGAAGGTTTCTGGACGGGCGGCCCGGAAAGAACCGGCGTGAGGAAGCCTCGAGTCGGCTGGTGTCCTGTCTTGCGCGATCCGGGAGTCCAGACGACGAGATCAACCCCGAGCGCGCGGATGAAGGGCTAAAGATCATCGAAAAGCTACGCGCCCAATCCCCGGGGGCGCACTGGACCTCACTCGCGTCGAAGCACGAGGACGTACTTCTCAGGGCGGTCGGAAAGAAGCCGGTCAAGATCAGAAAGGAAAAACCGGCGGCGCTCAAGGCGTACGACAGGGCGGCGAAGCAGATGAGAAAGATGCGCAACGCGGAGGCAAAGGCCTCGTTTGCAAAAGTCATCCGACTCGCAAGGAAAAACGGAAAGCTGTACTGCCGCGCCAAGCTGGAGCAGGCGATTGTCATGGTGAGAATGAAGACCCACGGCAAAGCCGCACAGTTATTTGAAGAGACGGCATCCGTTTGCGACGATCCCAACATCCGGGTGAAGGCGCTTCTCAAGGGCGGTCGGGCCTACGTTTCGTCGGATCGACACCTGGACGCCATCCGTCTCTTCGCCGTCATCGAGGAGGATTTTGCGCATCACTCGTACGCGGACGACGCGCGCCTGCACAGCGCTCGTAGTCACCTTGCGCTCGGGGATCGCGACACCTTCAAGGAACTGATCCTGTCCATCCCCACGCTGTACCCGAGCGGGGATATGCGTTCGGAAGCGCTGTGGATAGCTTCTCTGGACGCCCTCACCCGCGACGAACTCGAATCCGCCAAAAAATTCCTCTCCATGTACTACGAACTTTTCCCTGTGGAGAGCGGCTGGTACACCGCCGGTCGCTCCGGGTACTGGATGGCCCGCGTGGAGGAGCTCCTGGGTGACACGGGGCGCGCTGCGGATGTCTACGAACAGGTCATCGCCTCCGCTCCCCTGTCATACTACATGGTCATCGCATACGGTCGCCTTAACGAGATCGATCCGGGTCGGACCAACGCGCTGATGGCGCGGCTGTCGCCTCCGGGGGGTAAACTCAACACAACCTTTTCTCCGGATCTTCTGGACGATAACCCGGGGCTCGCCACAGGAGTGGAACTGCTCCGCCTCGGCCTGACAACCCGTGCGCGCCGTGAAATCCAGAGAGTACTCGGCTCCCCGGACAGCTCGGCGGAAATTCACTGGGTCGCTGCAGCGCTGTTTCGACGAATGGGGCAATTCAACGCTGTGAGAGAGGTGACCTCCGGAATCCTGGGCTCGTGGAAGAGGCGTTATCCGTCCGGTAACGATCTGGTCAACTGGACCCTCGCCTATCCAACGGCCTACGACGAGCTTGTGACTGCCTCCGCGCAGGAGAGCGGCGTGGAAAAATCGCTATTGTGGGCGGTGATGCGCGAGGAGAGCGGCTTCAACCCCAGGGTGGAGTCCTGGGCCAACGCCATCGGGCTCATGCAGATCATAATGCCCACCGCCAGGTCCATGGCCAGGAGGCTGGATATCAAGATAAACAGGAAACTTCTTCGCGATCCGGCTACCAATATCAAACTCGGCGCCGAATATCTCGCCTACCTGAAAGACAAGTTCGACGACCACCCGGCCCTCGTAGTCTCCGGCTACAACGCGGGGGAAGGCGCCGTGGCAAGGTGGCTCAAGGCAAGGCCGGGCTCCGATCTCGACATCTTCGTGGAGAAGATCCCCTTCAAGCAAACTCGCGGTTACACAAAGCGCGTGTTGTCCACCCTGGCGACTTACTCATTCCTGTACGACCCGGATCGTCCGGTGCTGACCCCGAAGTTGACCTTGCCGTAGCCGGGATCGATGAAGGGAGTTTTTCATTCAC
The DNA here is from genome assembly GCA_030595125.1 of Deltaproteobacteria bacterium. Taxonomy (GTDB): domain Bacteria; phylum Myxococcota_A; class Polyangia; order JAAYKL01; family JAAYKL01; genus JAUVAN01. Next base: position 12,940 of record JAUVDV010000048.1, on the reverse strand, counting down.
GGCCCAATAGGCCGTATCGTGGCCGCGGGTTTTATACCCGCGGGATTATTTCGGGGCCCCAGCCCACTTCTCATGATTCCAAACCCTTCAGTGCTTGTTTCTGCCTCTCTTCTACCGCGGGTGTAAAACCCGCGGCCACGATGCACTTCGTGCGATGTATGCTCGCCGTTCTACATTCTCCTGCGGAAAGAAAACCTACCAGGTTTTGGGCATCTCGATGGACTGGATGAAGGCGTAATCCTCCGGCGTGGCCGCGTGGAGGATGCGATACATGCTGCTCAGCGCGTGATAGGTGTAATCGATTCGCTGCTTGTTGTGGTTCATGCAGTATCTGACCGCACCCTTGGCCTTCTCTGGGTTCGGGTAGTAGTAGTCGTTCTCACCGGGTCTCGTCTGCATCTGGATGATGAACCTGGCCGACAGGAGCGCTCCCTTGCGAAGCTTCTCGATAACCTCCTTTGAGGCGCCTCCCCTGTGCGCCAGAACGTACGACGCGGCGGTTCCCTCGGTGTAGACAAAGGCGTGCATCGCCGGCAGCTCGTCGAGCACCTTCATGTACCCACCGAGGTAATCCGGATAGAACGAATTTGTCTCGTTGAACTGATAGGTGTCCAGGACCCACATGGACACCAGGTTGGAGGCCTCCACATAGGAGGGATCCGGATCGTATCGATGCATCTCCTCCATCGCCATTGCGATCCAGGGCTGGAACTGCACCAGATTCTTTCGCCGGTCTTCCATATAAGTGCCGTCCGGCTCCTTCTGCTCCATCTCCTGCTTGAACCAGTCCAGGTTCTTCTTCATGGACTGCTTGAACGCCGTGCGGAATCGCTCATCCCTCGTCTCGCCGAACAGCCGCGCCGTGGCGTATAGAATCTCCCCCGGATAGATGGAGTTCCGAGTCGCGTAGTACTTGTTTTTCCTCGCCACGTAATAGTGGTGAAACGAGCCGTCTTCCTTCTGCATGTAGAGGAGCAAGTTCGCCAGACCCCGCAGGACCTTCTCCCCATTTTCGGAGAGCTCCCAGCCGACGCGCTTGTACTGGGTATAGCCGAGGATGGCCACGGACACGCCTCCCATCTTGGAAGCCCAGTCCACGTTCAGTTCGCTGTCGAACTCGTTCTCGTCCACCTCGTAGATTGCCACGTCGGGCCCCGGAAGCGGCTTGCCCATCCACGTGTCGATAGAGCTGTCGATCTCTCCGTTACCCTTCCTTGGAGCGCCGCCCCAGCGTATGCGATCCTCGATGTAACGCATGCCCGAGTCGGCCACTTCCTTGTACCTGGGATTGGGAGCGAACTCTTGCGTCAGGGCCATGGAGAAGGGTCCGAGGGTGTGACGGACCGAGTTGTACTCGTCGTTCTCCTTGTCCTTCGTGGGGAAGTACCGATAGATGCAGCGGCCGCTGGGGTAGACCTGGTTGTCCGCCAGCCAGTCATTCAACCCCACCAGGGATTTGAGAATATTCTCCTTTGTGATCATCTCGGTTGAGGGCACCTGCGGCGAGGCCCGGTAGAGATCCTCTATTTCCTTGCCCGGAGAACGCTCGCGCCAGTGGACCGTCCGAAAGCGCCCGATGGAACGATCGGCCTCGGTCCAGCACCCCGGATCCTCGCGGCCCATTTTCTTGCACATCCGTTCCAGAATGGACTTTATGGTTCGCAAGTTGTTGGTCACCGTGTACCAGGGTGGAAGCTGCCGGAGCCTATCGCCCGTCTTCATCCTGACACCGTAGATCCCCGGCTCAATGATTCGCCACAGGAAGATGTTGTCCCTGGGCCCGACGAATGTTCCCTCGTCGTAGGCAATTTCAAATTCCAGGGTCAATTTGCTTGCGAGGGCCTCTTCCAGAGGCCCGAACTCCTCTTCGAATCCCTTCCTGTTCCAGTAGTTCGAGAGCTTGCTCGCCCCCTTCTTCACCGAATCCTCCAGCGAGTCCTCGTCGAGCAAGAAAAAGACCAGGTGCCTCCCTTGCACCTTGCGCACGGTAAGTATCGTCTTCCATCCGTTCTCGGCGGTCAGGGTGTCGCTCAGCTTTGGAGCCTCTACCCCTTGCACCCCCAACTCGTGCCGCACCATCTGAATGACAGCTGCCTTCTCCTTCATGGTGAGGGACGGCGCCGGTTTGTCGATCTCGTACAGAAAGAACTTCTTGCTCATCAGCGTGGCGTTGAGCCTTCCCGCCGCGTGGGCGAGGGCCAGTCGGTTGCGCACGTTGTTGAGGGGCATGGGGTTTCGCACGGTGATGGAAGGATCAACCAGCACGTGCGCGATCGTCTCTTTTTTGAGCAGATCGATCACCGCGTCCACGTCCACGCCGTCGAGGGCTGCCTTCAACCCCTTTACATCCACGACCTGAATTACCTCGGTTCCCTTCGCAGTGACACCGCTCACCGACGGACCAATGGCCACTGTTCGCCCCAGATTTTCGAACTCCGTACCGCCCGTAAGCTTCTCGAGAGCGGCATCGCCCTGTGGGTCAGATGGCCCCCCCTTGCCCTTGTTCATCATGAACCACGCCAGGGTGGCCGCCACCACCACGGCTATTCCTATGATCATCGGGCTGGGCCCGGATCCGGACGGCCGACCTTGCTTTTTCTTCTGTTTATCGGACTTCACGGGTTCTCCTGTCCGTTGGTCGCGCGGGCCAGCAATCGCCGCAGGCCCAGTTCAGTCTTCATGTCCTCGATGTCACCTGAATCGCACATCCCGCCCGCCTCGACAAGCGGGACCCACCAGATCTCCGCCTTCTCCTCCACCGGGCTGCCGTCTCCAAGCGGTACAACCCTCGAACTCGGATCTTCTATGGTGGCGCACACAAACCAGAGCCGCTCCGGGATCACCCCCGGTGACACAAACGACGCACCCGGGAGGATCTCGAACGACTCGGTATTCACGCAATAGCCGGTCTCCTCCATGGCCTCCGCTTTCGCCCTGCTCCTTATCCCGTCCAGCCCGGTGTCTTTTGGTTCCAGGAGTCCCGCCGGCAACTCCCACAAAAAGTCATAGCGGTGGTTCTCCGGCACGGGAAGATGGAGGCCCTCGCGAAGGAGCAGCGGGGGACGGATACACGATCGCAGGCACACGCAATCCTGTCCGTCCACTTTCCCCACGAGCAACAGAACAACCGCGTCGATCCACTTTCTGAGCACCGCGTCGTACGAGTATTCCCGGCTCACCTCGCCGTCCAGGTACGTGTTCTCAATGCGCAGGTGATGCAGAGACAGGAACTTTTTTTCCGACACGGAGGGAGCGTCCTGCCGATGCGTTATCGTGACCTTCTCGACGTGCCCCGACCTTTTCAACTGGGAACCTTCTCCCAGTCCGCCATGAACTTCTCTATTCCAATATCGGTGAGAGGGTGTTTGAGGAGCTGCGAAAGGACATTGGGAGGAACGGTGGCCACGTGGGCGCCCATCTGAGCCGCCTCGATGAAGTGCAGGGGATTTCGGATGGAGGCGACGAGCACCTGTGTCTCGAAATCGTAATTATCATAGATCTCCATCATCTCCTCGATGAGTCCCATCCCCTGGGCGGAGATATCGTCCAGCCTACCCACGAACGGGCTGATGTACGTGGCGCCGGCTTTTGCGGCGAGCAACGCCTGTGGAGAGGAGAAGCAAAGCGTGACGTTGGTCTTGATCCCCTCAGCGGACACCACCTTGACCGTCTTGAGACCCTGCGCGGTCATGGGGATCTTGACCACGACGTTGGGGTGGATTTTCGCCAGTTCACGGGCCTCGGGGATCATCTCCTTCGCGTCCGGCGAAATGGCCTCGGCGCTGATGGGCCCGTCGACGATGGAGCAGATCTCCCGCACCACCTCCTCGAACTTCCGCCCGGTCTTTGCGATGAGCGAGGGATTGGTTGTCACGCCGTCGATGATCCCGATTTCAGCATGCTCGCGGATCAATTCAACGTCAGCCGTGTCGATGAATATTTTCATTTGAAGCTCCTTTTCAATTCGTAAAGAAATGCTTTACCCCATAACGAATGAAAAGTCTGTAGGGGCAACCCCCTCCCGTGCCGCGGCCCGCCCCTCGTTCCGCGGCGTAAACGCCGCGATGCGCAAGCGCAAGGCCAGGGGGTGTAGCCTCACGTAAACAAGAACACCAATCCCGCAACCGCCGCCACGACGATGATCACGCCGATGATTATCAGGCCCAGATCGCTGCCCGGCTCGACGGGAGGCTTGGGCATCTCGCGGGTTGTGCGCAGGTAGCCCGGCTGGCCCGGATAGTTCAGTGGATCCTCGGGCCCCACAGGAATCGGCGGTTCGGGATCCTGTTTTGCGGGAGATTCCGCTTCAACAGGAGGCATGGTGTCACGCTCGTTTTTGTCGGGCGAGAACGACGACGTCTCCTCCTCGGGAGCCTCCTGGATGGACGCGAGCATCTCGTCTGCGGGGTGCTCCAGCGCCAGGGTGGTGTTGCCGACGACAAATGACTTTCCCGACTCGAGCTCCAGCGTCTCCACCCGTTCTCCGTCGACCACGATACCGCTCTTGCTTCCCAGATCGTTCACCCGGATCACTCCATCTTCAAAAATTATCTCGGCGTGCGCTCTGGACAGGTCCCGATCTTCCAGCCGTATATCCATGTCCCGGGTGCGCCCGATCACTATCCTCGACGGCGCGGGAGGAATCTCGAACCGGCCCGCCTTGCCCGGCCCGCCGAGCACCAGAATCACCGGCAGCCGACCCCGAAAAGAAGACCCGGTGAGCAACGAGGCCACCATCCGACGCGCCTGACGCGTGGACTCCGCGCCCACGTCCATGGGAGAAGGAAAGACACCGAGGCGAAAGTGGATTTTGAAATCCGCCGCGTGAATGACATCCTCGTTGTGCAGGATCTTGGGGCGATGGGCGACCAGCTTTTTCCCGTCGATGTAAGTGCCGTTCAGGCTTCCGAGATCGACAACCTTGTAATCGTTTCCCTCTACCTTGATCTCCAGGTGCCTGGTCGAGACGGCCATATCCGGGAGGCATATATCGCACGACCTGGCGCGGCCGATGACTACCCTGTCCTGAACGAACCCCCGTACATGCTCGGCGTCCGCGTCGTTCGGGTCGACAATGGTGAGCCGTATAGCCATACGTCCCTACTGTGCGGCGACGCCCGCGTCCGGGTCGGGCTCGTCAATCTTCCTGTACTCGGGCGGCAGAAACTCTGCGTCGTCCCCGTACTCCACGTCGGGCTTGGGCATGTAGTGCTCTATGGGGGAGCGCTGCTTTCCTCTGATCTTTCCCCGGAGCACCTCAACCGGGACCGGTTTCAAAAGCTCGTACTTGTAACCACGGGATCGGAGGGTGATGGTAAAGCTCTCCTCGTCCACCTCTCCTGTGCGACTGAATCCTGCGGTAGTCTGCCCCACGCGCTTGAACTCCACGTGCCGCAACACGAAATCGAACATCCGGATGGCCAGGTGATTGTAGAGCCGATGACATCCGTGGGAGTACCTCCTTAAAATGGAGTTGTAGTCCACGGAACCGTGAGACCTGATCCCGTTATCCAGGTATCGGAACTCTCCGTTCTTCCGCTCTATCTGCCGCTCGTGGAACGCGGCGACCAGACCGTAGGCCGAGCCGTACCAGGGCCCGAACTCGTCGTAATTGGGCACCCGCACCACGCGCCCGCGAAAGGTCACCGTCTTGACCATGTCGCCCACCGGGGTCGTCTCCGGCGGAAGCCAGACCGGTCCGGCGACTATGTCCTTCCACACCCGCACGCCCACGTCCGAGTTCTTGTACTTGTAGTATTCGTAGCCGTCCGAGGCGAGCTCCGTGCGCCAGGAGCCGATGGTGGTGTTCATGGTGACCAGCGGTATTTCCTGCTCGTTCCACCGAACGAGGAGCGTGTTCATGGGCATGCGCTTGCGGGACTGGCCCCGCTTCTTGCCGTCCATGGTGTAAAGGTATTCGTACCAGACATCGCCGCGATCGATGATCGACTTGAGGTCCATCTTGTCCGAATAATAGGGCGGCAACGACGGAAACGGAACGGCCACGAACAAACGATCGAGTCGCCTGTCCGAAGCGGCTGCGAGGAAATTCACAACCTTTTGCGGGGTGCCGAGATCCATGTGCTTGAGCAGGTGCGCGGTATACTCCGCCACCAGGTTGGGGACCGGGTGAACCTCGCCCTTCTCGTCCTTGTAGGTCGCCTTTTTACCCTCAGCGTCAACCGCAGATCCGTCCTCGATGATCCCCATGGCGTCCACGATGCGCTCCGCAACGACCCTGCCAAAAGAGTCGTACAGACGCTCCAGCGGCGTTTTCTGCAGCGCCTGCAGGGTCTCCTTGCCGAGGAACCCCCAGGCGAAAATGCGGTTCTTTTTCTCAAAAGCGGACAGTGCCTGGTGAGTCTTCCAGTCGAGCCCGCCCTTCCGGAAATACTGCCCGGGGCTCAGATCGAACAGCCCCTCGCAGACCAGCAGCTTCTGCGCCTCCATCAACGCCTCGTAGCGCATGGCGATGCGGATGAGTCCTCCGGACATCTTGTTTTCGGGGTTGCTCGCCAGATCCAGCGGATCCTCCACGCCCAGCTTCTCCATCTGAACGCGCATCTTCTTTGCAAACGTGCGACCCTTTTTCGCCTCCGCCTTCGCCGCTTCATTGCTTCTGTAGGACACGAAGCCGTCGAACCTCTTGATGGCGTCGAAATCAACCTCGCCGTAGCACGACCGATCGATCTCCGACACGGCCCGGCGCCGCAGGACGGAGAGGCTCGGCGGGATCCCGTACACCTCCAGGAAGTGCTCCGAGTCGCCCGCGCCGCTCTTCGGTCCCGCGTCGGGAACCTCCTCATCGACCCCGGCGTCCTCCGGCTCGAGGCCCAGGAGTTCCCGGATCTCCTCCTCGCTCACGCCCTCCTGTCGAAGCTCAAATATCCTGGCGTTTCTCGCGCGCTCTATTCTTCGCTCCACCACCCTTCGCGCCTCGGCCATTGTGCGCGATTCGTAGTGCCAGTCGTTGGCCAGCTTGCGGTAGATGGGTCGAAACTCGTTGGGCAGCCGCTCTCCATCCGGCCCGTCCCGCTCGGAGAAGATGAACGGCACCCAGTAATTACTCAGATCGATCACCGAGAGGCCCTCGGCCGCCGCCTGTCCCTCGGTCATCTCAGTGGCCACCCCGTCCCGGTAGGCGGTCACCGGCCTGCCCCCCGGCGGAGGCGGAGGGGGCTCGGCGTCGTGGTCGAGAACGCCCGCATCCAGAACTACCGTCAGGGTGGGAGAACCCGACAGGTCGCCCCGCGCTTTTTCCGACTTGTCGTCGCCGCATCCCAAGACGGTCATCAGGGCGAGTGAAACGGCGCATAAAAAGAGTTTTTTCATGTTTATCCTGCCTTGACGTTTCATATCAGCGCAGGGATCTGTTCTCAAGTTAGGAGCAGGAATACGTAGTAGGGGCAACCCACCGTGGTTGCCCTGTCGTTGTCACCCACCCTCGGCGACCCCACCCCCTCGGTCCCCCTCCCCATTGCAGGGAGGGGGAAGAGAAAGGGAGCGCCGATCTATATAGAATCTGAGCTAGCCCCTCCCCGCAATGGGGAGGGGTTGGGGTGGGGTCTCCCCGGGAAGGGGGTCGCCCGCAATGGGAAGGGGCCAGGGGATGGGTTTCGAAATAAGGGTCAGGGCGCGGGCGCAAGCCGGGGTCAGGGGCAGGTGCCGCATCCCTCCGAGGTGACCTTGCTGGCGCAAATGCTGTCCCAGGTTGTGGTGCAGCAAAAGGAATCTACCTGACAGACACAAGCTTCCAGCCACGTCATGGTGCAACCGGGCGATCCGTTTGCCGTGCAGCAGTCGCCGTTCCCGATTGTAGTGGAAACATCGTCCCACCAGAGGTCGTAGGTGTTTCCATCTGTACCAGACCATGTATAGACCCTGAGATAGTAGGTGCCAGCAGCCGATACCGTGAAGTCGATGTGCTCATCGTCAGTGCCTGTGCCTGCCAAATCAAGACTTGTAGTACAATCGCTCGCAAACAGACGCATATTGACATCACCCGATGCATGAGCGAAATCGAGGTGGGCGATAACGCGGGCCCAGGATAAGCCGGTGACGTAAATCTCATACCAATCTTCGTCCCATGAAATACCCAGACCATCGATGTCGGAAAGCCAGACCGTTTCGTCCGAGGTAAGGTCGAATGCCGCCGCACAGGTGTCGTTCTCCTCGTAATTATCGTCTGCAGGACCTGGAGGTTCGATATCGTCCCACCACAGATCGTACGTGTTGCAGTTGCCTCCTCCGACGGGGAAGACATGAATGAAATATGCTCCGCCGGCGGGAACGACAAAGTCGATATACTCGTCGTCGGTGGCGGACGTAGAACTGGCGAGAACCGTACCGGTGGAGTTAAGGAGTTCCACGTTGATGTCGCCCGATGCATGGGTGAACTGCACATCGATAAGGATGTTGGTGAAAGTGGACGGGTTAGCGTCGATCTCCCAGTAATCACTATCGTCGGCGACCATGCCGTTGAACCAGGTCAACTCGTCGGTGCCGATGTCCGTGGCCGTGGCCAGCGTGTCGTTATCCTCGTTGGCGTCATCCGTACAGCCATCGACGGTGATGACAATGTCTACAATAGCGGCCAGAGCGTTCTCGCATGTGTCCTCGACGCCGGTGCCCACCGAGAGGGTGTAGGAGTCGAGGTTGGCGAGGCCGGAGAAGGCAACCGTGTATTCGGTGGCGCTTACCGGAGTTATGCTGTCCAGGGTCCCGGATCCGGTGGTAACGGCCCAGGTCACAGTGGTTGTGTCGACATTGAACACGTCCTCACTGAAAGTGAGCGTGTAGGTGTCGGACGTCGTGTCCTGCGCCAGCAAGACAGTCAACGACGAGGTCACCGTCGGATCTCCCGCCACCGGATCGATGCACGCTCCGGTATCGGTATCCGTGTTGGTGTCCGTGTCCGTGTCTGAATCCGTGTCTGAATCCGTGTCTGAATCCGTGTCCGAATCCGTGTCTGAATCGGTGTCCGAATCCGTGTCCGAATCCGTGTCCGAATCCGAGTCTGAATCCGAGTCTGAATCCGAGTCCGAATCCGTGTCCGACGGCCCGAGGGGGCTACTATCATCGCCACAGCCAAGTTGCATCAATCCTAGTGACAATGTAGCCATTAGAACCCCAAGTAATAACCTTTTAGTCATTTTTCGCTCCCTTCAAATTGTAATGAAAAAACGCTTTTCTGTTTAATGTGAGCTGCTTACAAATTACGAAGTCGATTTCATTGTTGAAAACGTCAACAGCTCAATACTCCCCAAAAAGGAATAGTCAATTTTTTTCCAGCAGTGGCAAGCCGCGCTTGTGAAAACCTATCCCCCCGGCCTGACCCCACCCCCTCGGTCCCCCTCCCCATTGCAGGGAGGGGGAAGAGAAAGGGAGCGCCGATCACCTCCCCCCCCAATGGGGGGAGGCAGGGAGGGGGGTCTCCCCGCAATGGGGAGGGGTTGGGGTGGGGTCTCTAAGGCAGTGGCCAGGGGATGGGTCGTCGTCGTCAGGACAAATTATTCAGGACAGGATGATTGGCCACGAAGCGGGCCACGAGGAGGGGATTGTCGAACAACACCGGCCACAGAACAGCGGCCGCAATGCGATGATTCAGTCTCTTGAGCCTGGTCCCGCGCGAGTCGGGAACCATCAGTCGAATAGTGGAGCGGATGGGTCGCACAGGAGCGATGGACGCAGCAACCGCATCAAGCTCCGGATCGTCGCGAACCTCGGCGATGAGGGAGAAGAACAACCACACCGAACGGGTTACCTTCCAATCCCGCGCGCGCCGGATGATTTTCTCCGGGACGTCGTTCGCCCCACCCCCGGCCCCTCCCCATTGCGGGGAGGGGAGGGGAATTTGTTGGAAACCAGCTTTAATGGAGCGCAGCAACAGATCCAGGTCGCGCACCGTCCGCTCCAGGCTCATGAGCCGATGAATCGTCGCGTGAAAGGCGATGTGACAGAAATGATCCTCGGGCGCCAGGCGACGACATGGCGTGGCGTCGAAAGTGGACTCGGACGATCTCTCCCACAGCGCCTCGTGATCGATGGTGAACCGGCCGGGCTCGAACAAATATCTATGGGGCTCGAAGAGGATCTTTCTCGTGTCGTCCACGTGCAGATAAAACCCGGCCTCGTGCGACAGGGATTCGTCCGCAAAGTGATCCCGTCGCTCGAACCCCAGCTCGGTCATCAGCTCCAGCGTTCGCGGCCAGTCCCTGTTTCGCACCAGGAAATCCACGTCCGACATGACGCCGCGATCCTCGTCATCGGGGTAGACGCCGGTCAGCAGGTGCGCCCCCTTGAGCGGCGCCACGTCTATCCCCTCCAACGCCGCCGCCTCCAGCAACCGCCGAAAATGATGAAACAGAATGATGTGCTGCGGATTGTTCATGAAAAATGTCTCGTCCTATGTCCCCTTGTCCCGCGGGTATAAAACCCGCGGCCACGATGCGCTGCGCGCAATAAAGGCTTGCCGTTCCTCTCTTCTCCCGCGGGAATAAATCCCGCGGCCAGAAATGTAGAACAAAAAAGGCCTTTTGGCCTCAAGAAAGGACACTTACCAAACAGCTCTTTGGGTCTTCATTGCCTCAGGGCGAAGCCCTTTCCGACACGAAGTGGCGTATTTCTGGCCGCGGGATTTATTTCCGCGGACGCACAGGGCGAGGCACGTCGTCAGGGCGAGGCACGTCGTCAGGGCGAGACAGGCGGAGACTCGCCCCTACCGCACTCCAATCTGGAAGTGCTCGAACCCCGCGTCTTTGAGCCTTTCCGTGCTGTACTGGTTGCGCCCGTCGAAGATGATCGCGCCCTTCATGCGCTTGGCCATCTCCGGGAAATCCGGGCTTCTAAATTCGTTCCACTCGGTTACCAGGATCATCGCGTCGACACCGTCGAGGGCATCGTACTTGCTTGAAAAGTACTCGACGCCCTCGTTGCCCTTGAGGTACACGTCGCGCGCCTGTTTCGTCGCCTGGGGATCGTAGGCTCGGATCTTGGCTCCCCTGCGAACCAGCTCTTCGACGATAGTAAGGCTGGGCGCCTCGCGCATGTCGTCCGTTCCCGGCTTGAACGCCAGCCCCCACAAGGCGAACACCTTTCCATTGAGGTCCTCACCAAAGCGTACCGCGATCTTCTGCGCCAGAACCCGCTTCTGATCGTCGTTCACCCTCTCCACCGCCGCGAGGATCCGGGGCTCGTGACCGCTTTGATCGGCTATTCTGATAAGCGCCTGCACATCTTTTGGAAAGCAGCTGCCCCCGTAGCCGCAACCCGGATAGATGAAGCTAAACCCAATGCGGCTGTCTGAGCCGATACCTATCCTCACCTTGTTGACGTCGGCGCCCACCTTTTCGCAGATGCCGGCCATCTCGTTCATGAAGCTGATCTTGGTGGCCAGCATGGCGTTGGCCGCATACTTGGTCATCTCCGCCGAGCGCACGTCCATGAAGACCACCCTCGGTCGCTTGATCTGGAACGGGGCGTACAGCTCCTCCATTACCTTGATGACCCGCTCGTCATCGGTGCCGATGACCACGCGATCCGGGCTCATGCAATCGGCGACCGCCATGCCCTCTTTGAGGAACTCCGGGTTGCTGACAACGGAGAACTCGAGGTCGCTGCCGCGCCTGTCCAGCTCGCCCCTGATGACTCTGGTCACCTTGTCCGCGGTACCGATAGGCACGGTGGACTTGTTGACCACAATCATGCGGTGGCCCATGTGCTCGCCGATGCTTTTGGCCACCTGCAGCACGTACTTCAGGTCGGCGCTGCCGTCCTCCCCGGGGGGAGTGCCCACCGCGATGAAGGCGATATCGGTTTTCGCCATGGCTTCCTGGATGCTCGTGGTGAAGAGGAGGGTGCCCCGATCCACGTTGGCCTTCACCAGCTTTTCGAGGCCGGGCTCGTAGATGGGGATACCGCCGGAGCGAAGCAGGGAGATCTTGGCCTCGTCCGTGTCCACGCAATGAACCTCGTTGCCCATCTCCGCGAAACACGCTCCGGACACCAGCCCGACATATCCCGTTCCTATAATGCTTAATTTCATGCTGGGTCTCCTGGTTGTATTGAGGGCGGGCACAGTGACCCGCCCCTCGTCCCGCAGCGTAAACGCCGCGGTCAGGATGCGCAAGCGCCAGCCCAGCGGGCTTGGCCGAAGGTCATCCTGACCGCGCCCTCATCAGGGCGCGGACGCAAGTCAGGTCAAACGTCCTGCCCCTCGTCCCGCGGCGCGTCCCGCGGCGCGTTCCGCGGGTGTAAAACCCGCGGCCACGATGCATTTCATGCGTGGGACCCCCCTCCCGGGGAGACCCCACCCCAACCCCTCCCCATTGCGGGGAGGGGCTAGCTCAGATTCAAATCAGATCGGCGTTCCCTCTTCCTTCCCCCTCCCTGCAATGGGGAGGGGGACCGAGGGGGTGGGGTCAGACCAAAAGGCCGGGTCAGATATGGATATGCGTCAGCACCTCAATGCTGGTACAATTGTAGTTCTTCATGTAACGGAGGGTGTCATGAGGTATTCGACAATGGGTTCGCGGAAGAATATGTTCCCAGATTTGCGGCGTCGAGGCGCCCGTCCGGCAAGGCACGACGACGAAGGACTGGCATCGCCAATTCGAGGAGGAGTAACGCAGCCGGACGGGATGGATCGGCGGTGTAAAATGGGAAGTTATTTTTTTGCGAGCCCTATATGGATTATCGTTATTTGCGCGGTGGTGGCGCTGCACTGCACGTACCGCCCGGAGCCGTTCAACGCCGACGCGAGCCCCGGCACGGACACCGACACGGACACTGACACGGACGTCGACACCGACACGGACACCGACACGGACACTGATTGTATTCCACAGTCGTACCAGCAGTGCGGAACAGACGGCAACGTGCACTGGTTTGACTCGTGCGACGTAGAGGGCGCGCTGGTCGAAGACTGCTCGACGCTGCATTT
>JAUVDV010000112.1 GCA_030595125.1 Deltaproteobacteria bacterium | reverse complement strand
GAACGCGACAAACGTCGCTCCGCCGTCCTGCGCCAGCTTCTTGGTGATCGCTGCCGTCAATGTTGTCTTGCCGTGATCGATGTGACCAATCGTTCCGATGTTGACGTGCGGCTTGTTCCTGATAAATTTTTCCTTGGCCATTCTCAAGCTCCTTGCGCTATCCGATGATCGTTTTTGCAATCTGTTCCGGGACGGCATCAAAATGCGAAAACTGCATTGTGTATGTCGAGCGCCCCTGCGTCACCGTTCTCAAATCCGTTGTGTATCCGAACATCCGCCGCAAAGGAACACTCGCATCCAGTACCTGTGTTGTGCCTCGGGCGTCCATTCCATTTATCTTTCCGTGCCGTCGATTCAGGTCGCCGACAACCTCTCCCATGAATTCTTCCGGAACAATTACTTGCACAGCCATCATCGGCTCCAGTAGAGCGGGCTCCGACTGTCTCAATGCCTCTCTCAGGGCAATCGAGGCGGCGATTTTATACGCTAGATCAGTACTGTCAACCTCATGCTTGATATCTTTTAACAAAGTTACCACCAGATCCACGACGGGATATCCGGCAAGAACTCCGGAATCGAGTGAACCCCGGACACTTTCTTCGATGTATTTCAAGCATTCCGGCGGAATATCAGAGGGTTGGGCTTCGCTTTCAAATATCACCCCAACGCCGCGTTCTCCGGGAGCCACCCGAAGCGTCACATTAGCCTTGTGAGTCTTGGTGCCCATCTGTTTGTCGAATTCACCCACAGCCTGCGCCGCAATTGTGGCGGTTTCCCTGTATGCCACGCGCGGATCGCCGACATTAGCCTCTACATTGAACTCTCTTTTCAGACGATCGACGATGACCTCGAGATGCAATTCTCCCATACCGCTGATAATGGTTTGGCCGGTCTCCTCGTCGACCTTAACAACGAAAGTGGGATCCTCGATGGTGACGCGCTCGAGGGCCTGGCTCAGCTTCTCCTGGTCCACCACTGTCTTTGGCTCGATGGCGATGGAGATCACCGGCAGCGGCGCCTCGATGCTCTCGAGGAGAAGACGGTTCTTGATGTCGCAGAGCGTATCGCCGGTGGTTGTGAACCGGAGGCCCACTGCAGCTGCTATGTCCCCCGCGCGAACCTCGTCGAGTTCCTCACGCTTGTTGGCGTGCATCTGAAGCAGGCGGTTCATCCGCTCTTTTTTGTTCTTGCCGGCGTTCTGGAGCGACTTCCCGGCCTTGAGCATGCCAGAGTAAACTCTGAAATATGTGAGCTGACCCGCGTAGGCATCGTTTTGAATTTTGAAAGCGAGCGCGCAAAACGGAGCATCGTCAGAGGGCTCTCTGGATGATTTCTTTCCAGTGGTCGGATCCTCACCCTCCACCGGCGGGAGATCCGACGGCGAGGGGAGATAGTCTACGACCGCATCGAGCACCGGCTGGACCCCCTTGTTCTTGAAGGCCGATCCACAATAGACAGGCACTATCTTGCCGGCGAGAGTTCCGGTTCTGATCGCTTGTCGGATCTTGTCCTTGTCGATAGCCTCGCCTTCGAGGTAGCACTCCATGATCTTCTCATCGAAATCTGCGGCGACCTCGATGAGTTGATCTCTCGCGGCGGCGCATTCGTCCTCGAGATCTGCGGGAATGTCGTCGTGATGAAACGATGCGCCCAGGGCTTCTTCGTCCCAAACGCAAGCCCGATTTTCGATGAGATCCACAACACCCACAAATGTGTCCTCGCATCCGACGGGGACCTGCATCTTGACCGGTCGTGAGCCAAACCTGTCCACGATCATTTCTATGCATCTGTCGAAGTTGGCACCCACACGGTCCATCTTGTTCACGAAGACAAGCCGCGGAACGTTGTAACGATCTGCCTGGCGCCACACGGTCTCCGACTGGGGCTCTACCCCGGCGACACCGTCGAACACCGCAATGGCGCCGTCGAGCACTCGCAGTGAACGCTCCACCTCGATAGTGAAATCCACGTGTCCGGGGGTATCGAGAATGTTGATGCGGTGATCCCGCCAGAAACATGTGGTTGCGGCACTCGTGATGGTTATGCCCCGCTCCTGTTCCTGGGGCATCCAATCCATCTGTGCGGTTCCGTCGTGAACCTCTCCGATCTTGTGAGAGACGCCAGTATAGTACAACACCCTCTCGGTGAGAGTCGTCTTGCCGGCATCTATATGAGCCATGATCCCGATATTACGGGTCAGGCCGATCGGGGCCCGCTTAGCCACTTAAACATCTCCCAACCGCCTGGTCTGTTATAAAACGCCAGACAGCGAGGGCCTTCGACACGGCATCGTTCGGCGTGTGTTACACCCGCCGGCGAAGACCCGGGACTATTTCAATTTACCAACGATAATGTGCGAAAGCCTTGTTTGCTTCCGCCATCTTGTGTGTGTCTTCACGCTTCTTGATGGATGCGCCACGATTCTGCGATGCATCGACAAGCTCGGCCGCGAGCCTCTCTCTCATGGTTTGCTCGCCGCGCGAACGGGAAAAACCGATGATCCAGCGCATGGCCAGAGCGAGCCTGCGACCTGCGCGAACCTCGACCGGCACCTGGTACGTGGCGCCACCCACACGACGAGATTTAACCTCGAGCTTGGGCTTCACGTTCTCGATGGCCTTCTTGAAAACCTCAAGAGGATCCTGCTTGTAGCGTTGCTCGATGATATCGAACGATCCGTACAGCGCTTGCTCAGATGTGCTCTTGGCTCCATCGAGCATCATTTTATTGATGAACTTGGAAACCATCCGATTTCTGAACTTGGGATCGGGATTTATCTTTCTTTTGGGAACTTCTCTACGCCTCGGCATACCCTCACCTTTAGTTCTTCGGGCGCTTGGCGCCGTACTTGCTGCGACCTTTACGTCTTTCCTCCACTCCGGAGGCATCCATGGTTCCGCGGATGACATGATATCGCACGCCGGGAAGATCCTTGACGCGGCCACCGCGAATCAGCACGACCGAGTGTTCCTGGAGGTTGTGGCCTTCACCGGGAATATAGGTCGTGACCTCCATACTGTTGGTCAACCTGACCCTCGCCACCTTTCGCAGCGCGGAGTTCGGTTTCTTGGGGGTGGAGGTGTACACCCTCACACAAACCCCCCTCTTCTGAGGACAGGATTTGAGCGCAGGCGTGGTAGTTTTCTTGATCTGAGGCTTGCGCCCTTTTCGGACGAGCTGGCTAATAGTCGGCATACTCTTCACTTCCCATCTTGGGTCCGACGTTCGGACCGAAGGCGCACGTAACTAAAGGAACTTTTCAAATTTGTCAAGCCGTGGTAACTCCCGTGGCATCGTCAAACTCGGATTCGTCGGGGATGTCTTCCACCTTCTCCCGGCTACCATCCATCACATCAATAGTCAGACCCTGGTAGAGCGGAACTCCGGTTCCAGCCGGAATCAGCCTGCCCATGATCACGTTCTCTTTGGGACCTGTCAGATCATCGATTTTTCCGGCGACCGCTGCTTCAGTGAGCACTTTCGTTGTCTCCTGGAACGAAGAAGCGGAGATAAAGCTGTCCGTGCTAAGCGCCGCCTTGGTGATCCCCAACAACAGGCTCTCTGCGGTCGCGGGCTGCCCTCCCTTGCTCATGACCCGCTCGTTCTCCAGCTTGAACACCGCCTTGTCGATCTTGTCTTCGACCAGGAAATTGGTGGAACCCGAATCTCTGATGGTCACACGCCTCAACATCTGGCGAACAATCGTTTCGATGTGCTTGTCGTTGATGGTCACACCCTGCAGGCGGTAAACCTCCTGCACCTCGTCCACGAGGTACTTGGCCAGGGCTTTCTCGCCCATTACCTTGAGGATATCGTGCGGGTTGGCCGCGCCGTCCATGAGCGGCTCTCCTGCGCGGATGAAGTCGCCTTCCTTCATGGCGATGTGCTTGCCCTTGGCGATCAGGTACTCCTTGGGCTCACCGATCTCGGGAGTAATGATGACCTTGCGCTTGCCCTTGGTGTCTTTTCCGAAAGAGATAACTCCGTCGATCTCCGAGATCACGGCGTGTTCCTTCGGCTTGCGAGCCTCGAACAGCTCGGCCACTCGAGGAAGACCACCAGTGATGTCTTTGGTTTTGGTGGTCTCACGCGGGATCTTGGCGATCACCTCGCCCGCGTCTACTACGTCACCCTCGTTAACAGTGATGTTGGCCCCCACCGGCATCAGATAACGCGCGGCGCCGGCGCCGGCTTCCTTGGTGATTCCTTTATCATCCTTGATGGAGATCCTCGGGCGAAGCTCGGGATCTCTGGACTCAATGATCACTTTACGCGACAGGCCGGTCACTTCGTCGAGCATCTCCGACATGGACACGCCCTCGATCACGTCCCCGTACTTCACGCCCCCCTTCGTTTCCGCAACGATGGGAATGGAGTAGGGATCCCATTCGGCCAGCAGGTCACCGATATTGACCTTCTGTCCTTCCTTTACCATCAGGTTGGCCCCGTACACGATCGAGTAGGTGTACTCCCGGCCGGCCTCGTCAATAATGTAGATCTCGCCGTGTCTCGCCATGACGACGGTGGTTCCATCCGATTTCACCGCCACCGGGAGCTTCTTTAACTTGATCTTTCCCTTCTGGTTGGTCTCGAGCTTGGATTGCTCGATCTTGCCGCGCTTCGCCGCGCCACCGATGTGGAAGGTACGCATGGTGAGCTGGGTGCCCGGCTCGCCGATGGACTGAGCCGCGATAATCCCCACCGCCTCACCGATGTTGACCTGGTATCCACGAGCGAGATCGCGACCGTAGCATTTTACGCAAATACCGCGCTGGGTCTGACAGGTGAGCACCGAACGAATGGTCACCCGGTTGACGCCGGCGGCCTCGATCTTCGCCATCTTGTCTTCATCAATGATCTCGTTGGACTCTACCAGAACCTCGCCGGTGTACGGATCGGTCACATCGTCGAGAGCCGAACGTCCGAGAACACGCTCGCCGAGCTTTTGGATGACCTCTCCACCTTCTTCGAGAGGCGTGACCTCAATACCGTCGAGGGTTCCGCAATCAAACTCGGTGATGGTGGCGTCCTGGGCGACATCCACCAGGCGACGCGTAAGATAGCCGGAGTTGGCGGTCTTGAGCGCCGTGTCCGCCAGCCCCTTGCGAGCGCCGTGTGTGGAGATGAAATACTGCAGCACCGATAACCCCTCGCGGAAATTCGCCGTGATGGGTGTCTCGATAATTTCCCCGGACGGTTTGGCCATCAATCCGCGCATTCCGGCCAGCTGCCGCAACTGAGCGTTGGAGCCTCGAGCTCCGGAGTCGGCCATGATGAAGATCGGGTTGAAGCTGGCCACGCTCTTTGTCTTGTTGGACAGCGGATCGTGCGCCTCGGTGGACCGAATCTGCTTGACCATCTCCTCCGCGACCTGATCGGAAACGGCAGCCCAGATATCAACCATCTTGTTGTATCGCTCGCCGTCTGTGATGAGACCTTCCTGATATTGAGTGATGACCCGCTCAACCTCTGCCTGGGCAGCGCCGATGAGCTTCTCCTTGGCTTTCGGGATCTCCATGTCGTCCATGCAGATACTGATACCCGCGCGGGTAGCGTACTCAAAGCCGATGTTGCGAAGCCGATCCGCCAGAATGACGGTGGCCTTGTTTCCGCAAATTCGGTAGGCAACATCGATCAGGACAGACAACGCCTTCTTGTCCATCACCTTGTTGACCAGTTCGAAAGGCAACCCCTCGGGAAGGATGTCTCGTAACAGGACGCGCCCGACCGAAGTGGGCACGAGATGGGCGTCGATTCGCACCATGACCTCCGCGTGAAGATCGATGGCGCCGCTGTCGAAGGCCATCCGGACCTCGTCGACCGAGGCGTAGATTCCGGCCAGGCGATCTTTCCCCTTGGCGCCCTCTCGATACTCACCACGACTGAACGGCCGCTTGCTCGTCATGTAATAGAGCCCGAGCACAATGTCCTGCGTGGGGTTGATGATCGGCTTGCCGTGGGCCGGGCTCAAAATGTTATTGGTCGACATCATGAGCACGCGGGCTTCCATCTGTGCCTCGATGGAGAGCGGCACGTGCACCGCCATCTGATCTCCGTCGAAGTCCGCATTGAAAGCCGTACACACCAGGGGGTGGAGACGAATGGCCTTGCCCTCGATGAGAACCGGCTCGAACGCCTGAATACCCAGACGGTGGAGGGTGGGCGCCCGGTTCAACAAGACCGGATGCTCGCTGATCACCTCGTCGAGAATATCCCAGACTTCAGGCTTGGCCTTCTCCACCATCTTCTTCGCGCTCTTGATTGTGGTGACAAAGCCACGCTCTTCGAGCTTGTTGTAGATAAACGGCTTGAACAACTCGAGCGCCATCTGCTTGGGGATGCCGCATTGATGCAGCTTGAGGGTCGGACCGACCACGATGACCGAGCGACCGGAGTAGTCCACGCGCTTGCCGAGCAGGTTCTGGCGGAACCGGCCCTGCTTGCCCTTCAGCATGTCCGACAGGGATTTAAGGGGGCGCTTGTTGGGCCCGGTGATCGTTTTTCCCCGGCGTCCGTTGTCGAAGAGCGCGTCGACAGCCTCCTGCAACATTCTGCGCTCGTTGCGAATGATGATGTCCGGAGCGTTGAGCTCCATGAGTCTCTTGAGACGGTTATTACGGTTGATCACCCTGCGGTAGAGGTCGTTCAGATCGCTGGTCGCGAACCTTCCGCCGTCGAGGGGCACCAGAGGTCGAAGATCGGGCGGAAGAACCGGAATTGCCGACAGCATCATCCACTCCGGCTTGTTCTCCGACTCCTTCAATGCCTCGGTTACCTTGAGGCGCTTGGTGAACTTCTTGCGCTTTGCTTCGCTGGTGGTGTTCTTGAGATCGTTTCTCAACTCCTCGGCGAGCCCGACGATGTCGATATCCTGCAACAGAGAGATCACGGCCTCCCCGCCCATCCCGGCTCCGAAGCTGTCAAATCCAAACTCATCGATGGCCTGCTGGTATTTCTCCTCGGGGAGAATTTCTCCACGCTCCAGCGACGTCTCGCCCGGATCGAGGCAGACGTAGCTCTCGCAATAGAGGATCCTTTCAAGATCCTTGAGCGTGATATCGAGCAGCGCACCTATCCGCGACGGGAGGCTCTTGAGGAACCAGATATGGGCCACGGGCGTTGCGAGGGAGATATGGCCGAGGCGCTCACGACGCACCTTGGACTGGATCACCTCCACACCGCACTTCTCACAGACAATGCCACGGTGCTTCATGCGCTTGTATTTTCCGCAATTGCACTCGTAGTCCTT
Organism: Deltaproteobacteria bacterium; assembly: GCA_030595125.1. Classification (GTDB taxonomy): domain Bacteria; phylum Myxococcota_A; class Polyangia; order JAAYKL01; family JAAYKL01; genus JAUVAN01. Next base: position 8,200 of record JAUVDV010000112.1, on the reverse strand, counting down.
GACCGGCCCGAATATCTTGGCGCAAAAAAGCCCGTCCCGCTCCGGCTTGAACGTCCTGTAGTTGATAGTCTCCGGCTTTTTCACTTCGCCGTGAGACCACTCCAGGATCAATTCGGGGCTGGCCAGGGAAATCCGAATCGCTGAGAAGCTCAATGGATCCTTCGGTTTCTCAAAGAAGCTGAAGATATCCTTCATCACTTACCTCCCGGCCCTAGGCCTCTAGCTCTTCCCCATCAATGTTCTCCTCGACCGCTCGCCCCTCGATTAACTCGATATTGAGGCACAAGCTCTGGAGCTCCTTGATAAGGACATTAAAAGATTCTGGAAGTCCCGCGTCCAGCGACTGCTCGCCCTTTACGATGGACTCGTACATTCTCGTGCGCCCCATAACGTCGTCGCTCTTGACCGTGAGGAATTCTTGCAGCGCGTATGCCGCGCCGTAGGCTTCCATGGCCCAGACCTCCATCTCTCCGAGTCGCTGCCCACCAAACTGCGCCTTGCCGCCGAGGGGCTGCTGGGTGACCAGTGAATAGGGACCGATGGAACGTGCGTGGATCTTGTCGTCAACCAGGTGATGCAACTTGAGCACGTACATCACGCCCACGGTGACGTCCTGATCGAAGGCCTCCCCGGTTCGACCGTCGAAGAGCACGGTCTGCCCGGACGTGGGAAGCCCGGCTGTTTCGAGGACCTTCCTGATCTCCAACTCCGAAGCTCCGTCGAACACCGGTGTGGCGTAGAGGACGCCCTCCTTTTGTTCCGAAGCGAGCTTGATGATTTCCCTGTCGGACATCTCCTTCACAATTTGTTTGCCCGTGTCACTGGAGAAGATGTTTTTCAACTGTTCGCGCAGATTGTCGGGCGAATAGCCACCCTCCTTGACCATCCAGTCCAGTTGCTGCCCCAACACGCGGGCGGCCCAGCCCAGATGAGTCTCCAGGATCTGGCCAACGTTCATTCTCGAGGGCACACCCAGAGGGTTCAGAACGATGTCCACGGGCGTTCCGTCCTGGAGGAAGGGCATGTCCTCCTCGGGGAGGATTCTTGAGATCACGCCCTTGTTCCCGTGTCGTCCGGCCATCTTGTCACCCACGGCAATATGCCGCTTGATGGCCACAAAGAGCTTGACCATCTTGATGACGCCCGGGGGCAACTCATCACCCTTTGAGAGGCGATCGATTTTCTCGTTGAAAACCTCCTCGATCATGTTCTGCTGATCCTTCAACAGTTCGAGGATATCGGTCACTCTATCCTGTCCGGAATCGGTCGGAATCCGCCCCCAGTACTTGCGAGGGATCCCGTCAATAATTCCCGAATCGATCTTCTTGCCCTTGCCGATGAGCGTGTTGCCCTTGGCATCCACGAGCTTGCCGTTTGTGGTCTTGCCCACCAGAACCTTGCGGATCCTTCCGTAGGCAGACTCCCTGATGATCTTGATCTCGACAGCCATGTCTTTTTCTAACCTGGCTCGCTCGACCTCCTCGATCTGCTTGGCGCGCTCGTCCCGATCGGCGCCGCGCCTGCTGAACACGCGCGCGTCGATCACGATACCCGAAACACCCGGCGGCACTCTCAACGAGGAGTCCCTGACGTCGCCGGCCTTCTCTCCAAAGATGGCCCGAAGCAGTTTTTCCTCGGGGCTGAGCTGGGTTTCACCCTTGGGGGTAATCTTGCCCACGAGGATGTCACCCTGGGCGATCTCGGCGCCTATTCTCACGATACCGCTCTCGTCGAGATCTCCGAGGGCTTCCTCTCCTACATTGGGGATATCCCTGGTTATCTCTTCCTTGCCGAGCTTTGTGTCTCGCGCCACGCATTCGAATTCTTCGATATGGATGGACGTGTACGCGTCCTGCTTGGCCAGGCTCTCTGAAAGAAGGATTGAATCCTCGAAGTTGTAACCACCCCATGGCATGAAGGCCACGAGAACGTTCTGTCCCAGCGCGAGTTCGCCGTCGGCGGTCGCGGGTCCATCGGCCAGAACCGAGCCGGCCTTCACCTTCTGGCCACGCTCTACAATGGGCTTCTGATTGATGCAGGTGTTCTGATTTGACCTGCGGAACTTCACCAGGTTGTAGATATCAGGGTAGTCGCCGCTCCGCCCCTCGGCGCGAACCACGATCCTCGTGGCCTCCACCGATTCCACAACACCATCCCTGTTTGCGACAACCGTAACGCCCGAGTCCGCCGCGACCTTGCCCTCGATGCCGGTTCCTACCAGTGGGGCCCGTGTCTTGAGCAGCGGCACGGCCTGTCGCTGCATGTTGGACCCCATCAACGCCCGGTTTGCGTCGTCGTGCTCGAGGAACGGTATCAGCGACGATGCCACCGAGACGAGCTGGTTGGGCGACACGTCCATGAGGTCGACCTGATCGGGGCTCACAATGACCAATTCACCCTCGAACCGGCCGGCGATCAGGTTATTGGTGAACTTGCCCTTTTTATTGACGGGCTCGTTGGCCTGTACGATGTAGTGCCGCTCTTCTTCGAGTGCGCTGTAAAACCGAACATCGTCTGTGACCTTGCTGTTCTTCACCGAGCGATATGGAGTCTCGACAAAGCCGTACTCATTCACCCTGGCGAACGTGGACAACGAGGCGATCAGCCCGATGTTGGGACCTTCCGGCGTCTCGATGGGGCAGATGCGACCGTAGTGCGTGGCGTGCACGTCCCTCACCTCGAAACCGGCGCGTTCTCTGGTCAGACCACCGGGTCCAAGAGCGGAAAGGCGACGCTTGTGGGTCACCTCGGACAGGGGATTGGTCTGGTCCATGAACTGGGACAGCTGGCTTGACCCGAAGTACTCCTTGACCACTGCGCTCACAGGCTTTGCGTTGATGAGATCGTGGGGCATGAGCGTGTCGAGATCCTGGCTCATGCTCATGCGCTCCTTGATGGCTCGCTCCATTCTGATGAGCCCGATACGATACTGGCTCTCCATGAGTTCGCCCACGGCGCGCACGCGACGATTTCCCAGGTGGTCGATGTCGTCGACGGTCCCGCGCCCGTTCTTGAGATCTATCAGGTGGCGCACGGTCTCCATGATATCTTGCGGAGTGAGCGTGGCCAGATCGAGCGGCTCGTCAACCTTGAATTTGTAATTGAGCTTGAGCCTGCCAACGCGGGATAAGTCGTAGCGCTCCGCGTTGAAGAAGAGATTTTGGAAAAGCGTGTTCGCCGTATCGGCTGTGGGTGGATCGCCCGGTCGAAGACGCCGGTAGATCTCCAGAATTGCCTCTTCCCGGGAGGTGATCTTGTCGGCGACCAGCGTATCGCGCAGATAGGATCCGACGTTGAGGTTGTCGATAAACAGAACACTGAACTTCTTGATCTTCGCTTCTCTCAAGCGCTCGATCTTGGTCTCGGTAACTTCCTCATTGCACTCGAGCAGAATCTCGCCGGTGCTCTCGTCGACCACGTCCTGCGCAGAGATCTTGCCGATAACGTCGGCAATATCGATGGGCAGAGTGTTCAGTTTCGCATCACGCATCTTGCGAATGGCGACCCGCGTGAATTTGCGGTTCTTCTTGACGATAACGCTTCCACCGAGCTTGATATCCGCAGTAGCGCGCTGTCCCTCGATGAAGTTGTACTCGATGCTCTTTTTGAACCGCTTGCCCGAATCGAGGGTTATTTTCTCCGTGTCGTAAAAATAGTTCAACAACTCCTGGGTATTGTACCCGAGGGCACGCAGAAGCACTGTTGCCGGCATCTTGCGGCGCCGGTCGATTCGCACATGAATAATGTTTTTGTGATCGAACTCGAAATCAAGCCAGGACCCCCGGTAGGGAATAACCCGCGCGGAGTAAAGAAGCTTGCCCGACGAATGAGTTTTTCCCTTGTCGTGATCAAAGAACACGCCCGGAGAGCGATGGAGCTGGCTCACCACCACCCGCTCTGTGCCGTTGATGATGAAGGTGCCGCTGACGGTCATCAGCGGGATCTCCCCGAAGAAGACCTCCTGCTCCTTGATGTCGCGAACGACGGGCTCCTTGCCCTCCTCGGCGGCGGCGTCGTAGATGATGAGCTGTATCGTCACCTTGACCGGCGCCGCGTAGCTCATCCCCCGTTGCCGGCACTCGTCCACGTCGTACTTGGGCTTCTCGAGCACATACCCCAGATAGGCGAGCTCACTTGTTCCCTTGAAATCTCTTATGGGGAAAACACTGCTGAAGACTCCGTGTAGCCCAATGTTCTCCCGGTCTTCCTGCGCCACCGCGGCCTGCAGGAACTTGTCATAAGAAATCTTTTGTACTTCGATCAAATGCGGGATATCGACGACCTTGCCAATTTTGCCGAACGACTCCCGATACCTTTGACTGACCTGCACTGATGATGCCATGGGCGTTAGCTCCCGTTCAGAAGTGCCTGGAGAAACTCTCCCCCACACGAATCCTCGAATTTAGGACAGACCGCACCCGTCTTCATGGAGAAGGTCTCCAACGGATATACGGCCGATTGTTCTCGACGTAAGATACTGTGAAAGAACATCTGTTCTATTTCACTGTAACGGTGGCGCCGGCCTCCTCGAGCTTTTTCTTGGTCTCCTCGGCTTCTTCCTTGGTCACGCCCTCTTTTACAACCTTGGGAGCGGCGTCGACGACTGCCTTGGCTTCTTTCAGGCCAAGACTGGTGATCTCTCGGATAGCCTTGATGACGTTGATCTTCTTCTCACCGAAAGAGGTGAGCTCGACGTCGAACTCGGTCTGCTCCTCAGCTGCCGCCGCGCCACCTTCACCGCCGGCTACCATTCCACCCGCAACGGCCACCGGAGCAGCGGAAACGCCCCACTTCTCCTCCAGGTCCTTGGTCAGGCTGACGATATCCATTACGGAAAGGTTGCTCAGGTAGTCGACCACTTGCTCATGACTAATCTCAGACATTTTTAAACTCCCATTTCACAAGGCCCGCCTCGGGCCCGGTTTTCGTAACGTTTGTGCGCCCGTTAAAAGGGCGAGTACACCACTTCTATTCGAGCTCCCGATGACGCGCATCGAGGAGGTAAACGAAATTGGTCGGCGCCGCAGCCACCAGCCTGACGAATCCCTGCGCGGGCGCCATGAAGGTTGCCAGCAGTTGGGACTGGATCTCCTCCTTGCTCGCCATCTTGGAGAGTTCGATCACGCTGTTTCCCTCGAGCACCTGGCCATCGAGCACCGCACATTTGATTTTCAGGTTTTTGTTGGTCTTGGCGAACCCGACGGCCACCCTGGCAGGGGCCGCTGGATCGTCGTAGGACCACGCCACAGCGGTCGGACCGGTGAGATGCGCCGAGAGGGCCTCGACGTACGGTTGATCCTTGACCGCCAATCCGAACAAGGTGTTCTTTATTACCCTATACTCTACCCCGACCTTGCGGAACTCATCGCGAAGAGCTGTCATGCTCGCTACATTGAGCCCGCGAAAATCGGTGAGCAACGCGCCGGACATCCTGGCAAAACGATCCTGGATGTCAGCGACCTGCTCTCTCTTTTGCTCTCGATTCATGAAAGCCTCCTACTTCTTCTCGCTGATAACCTGCGGATCTATTTTCACTCCCATGCCCATCGTCGAGGAAACGGTGATTCCTTTGAGATAGACGCCCTTCGCCACTGCGGGTCTGGCCTTGACAATCGCCTCCATCAGGGCCTCGAAATTAGCGGCGAGCTTGTCGGCATCGAATGATGCCTTGCCCAACGGCGCGTGGATAATGCCTGCCTTCTCGACGCGGTATTGAACCTTGCCCGCCTTGGCCTGCTTGACGGCGTTCTCGATATCCATTGTTACCGTGCCGGTCTTCGGGTTGGGCATCAGTCCTCTCGTACCGAGGATACGACCGATCTTGCCCACCTTGGCCATCATCGGAGGAATGGCTATGGCTGTGTCGAAATCGAGCCAACCCTCCTTGATTTTCTCGATCAAGTCCTCCGCGCCGACATGATCGGCGCCGGCCTCCAGCGCTTCTTTCTCTTTCTCGCCGGTCGCGAAAACGAGCACTCGTATGGTCTTCCCGAGACCATGAGGTAAAACAACCGCGCCGCGAACCATTTGATCCGCGTGCTTGGGATTGACACCGAGCTTGATGGCGACATCGACGGTCTCATCGAACTTGGCGGTTGCGTTCTCCTTGACGTTCGAGAAGGCTTCCATGATGGAATGGAGCTTCAGAGGATCGTTGCCCTCCCTCACTGTTCTCAATCTCTTGGGTATCTTTCCCATTTCGGCGTTTGCCTCCCATGCGTTCCGCTCTTCAGGAACGGGCGCGTGGTAAATACGGCCCCGGTGAGGGGCGCCGCGGTTCAGTCTATTACTTCGATTCCCATGGATCTGGCCGTGCCGGACACGGTCCTGATCGCAGAATCAATACTCGTTGTGTTGAGATCCGGCATCTTCAACTCGGCGATGCCCCTGACCTGATCCATGGTGACCTTGCCCACCTTCTCCTTGTTGGGCTCGGGGGATCCCTTCTCGCGATTTGCCTCCTTGAGCAGCAACCGCGCAACCGGTGGGGTCTTGGTGATGAAACTGAAGCTACGATCCGCGAAAACCGTTATGACAACGGGGATCAGCATCGCCTCGGCAGCCTGCGCCTGAGTCTTGGAGTTGAAGGCCTTGCAGAATTCCATGATATTCACGCCATGCTGTCCGAGCGCCGGCCCGATGGGCGGCGACGGGTTAGCCTTGCCGGCGGGAACCTGAAGTTTAATCTGGCCTATTATCTTTTTCATCCTCAAATCTCCTTGGGAGACGGTCGGGCCTCAGCTGAGCTTCTCGACCTGCGTGTACTCCAACTCAACAGGCGTCGCTCGTCCGAAAATGCTGACGAGAACCACAACCTTTTGCTTCTCAGCCTTCACCACATCAACCGATCCGTTGAAGCCCGCGAAGGCGCCGTCCACCACACGAATACTGTCACCTTCCTCAAAACGAATAATCTGGGTGGGCGTCTCCTGACCCGCCTCCATCCGACTCATGATCTTCCCTATTTCCTGATCAGTGACAGCAGCCGGTTTCTGATTTCCCACGAAGTTTGTCACCTTGGGTGTATTTTTCACCAGGTGCCAGCTTTCGTCAGTGAGAGCCATCTGCATGAATATGTAGCCCGGAAAGAACTTTCTTTCGCTTATCTTCTTCTTGCCGCGCACGACTTCCTGGACCGTCTCAGTGGGGATCAGTATCTCCCCGAAATTCTCTTCGAGTCCGGATTGCTTGATGCGATCCTCGAGCGCAAGCTTCACCTTGTTTTCATAGCCGGAATAGGTGGTAACCACGTAGTATTTCATTTCCTTCTGTATCGGCTCCACCATGATCTTGGCCTTCCTTAACCTTCCCTCTTCTCGACAATTATCTAAAGGTCATCAACAGGGTCGTGGCCCAGGACCAGAACGCGTCGAACAATCCCAGGAGAATCGACGCAATAATTGAAACTATGATTACCACTACCGTGGAAGCGTACAGTTCCTTGCGCGTCGGCCACGTAACCTTGGACAGCTCGTTTACTATCTCGATGGCAAGGCGATTCACCTGTGGATGCCGCCACATGTAAAGCGCAACGCCCGCACCTATTCCGCCGCCAATCAGCAGAACCAGTCCGTAGGTAGGCGGCGGCACCGCAGTCCACTCGAGGTTAGCCCAGGTCCACATGGTTTCGACAATCTGGACCAGGAGCCATCCGGCCACCAGCGCTCCCGTGAAGAACATCACGTGGACATACTTCATCAGACCGAATGTCGATGCGGATACTGCTTCGTTTTTCTCGTTCATCGAAGCCTCTTTGCCACGGCCGATGCCATGCAGGCCAGGAGGGACTCGAACCCCCAACATCCGGATTTGGAATCCGGCGCTCTACCAATTCGAGCTACTGGCCTAGACAGGGAACACGTCCTTTCCAAAAAAACGGCGCATTCCCGAACCCACTATTTTGTCTCCCGGTGTTCGGTGTGCTTCCGGCACCTGGGACAATACTTGTTGAACGCCAGTTTTCCCGGCGTCGTGCGTTTATTCTTGGTCGTCGTGTAATTTCGCTCGGAGCACTGTTTACATTCGAGCGTCACTATTATCCTGTTGCCAGCCACGGTAACTCCCTACTCTATAATTGTCGCAACAACGCCGGCGCCCACTGTGCGGCCACCCTCGCGGATTGCGAATCGCATGCCTTCTTCCATGGCTACCGGGTCTATCAACGCCACCGTCATTTCCACGTTGTCCCCGGGCATCACCA
>JAUVDV010000025.1 GCA_030595125.1 Deltaproteobacteria bacterium | reverse complement strand
GTCGATCTCGTTTCGGTACTCTACGCGCTCTCCTACAATCAGGACGAGAGCCTTGCCACAAAGGCCGGCGCTTCTCTGGGCAAGCTGCCGGACAAAGTGCTGTTCGGCGCTCTGGAACAGGACCTGGATCCGGCGGTCCTCGATGGGGTCGCCCGGCTGCTTGTACGACGGGACGACGCCGTGGAGCGCGTGTTGCTCAACCGGCTCGTTCACGACGAGACCATTGTCTGGCTCACCGAGAAGTTGCGCTCGGAAAAATTGCTGGAGATCGTGGCCGCCAACGAGGAGCGCATGCTCCGCGCGCCCCGTATCATCGAGGCCCTGTATATGAACAAGGTCGCCAGGATGTCCACGGTCGATCGCGCTATCGAGCTCGCGGTGCGCAATGGCCTGAAACTCGACGGCATCCCCACCTTCTCGGAGGCCAAGGCCGCCATCGAGGGCCAGCTGATCCCCGAGGAGTCCGACGAACTCCAGAAAGAGAACGATGATTTCAGCGCTGCCCTCATGGACGAAAAACTGCTCGACGTCGACGACGCGACCCTCGACGACATCCTCGACTCGCTTGAGTCTCCCGAGAATTCCTCGCAAAATACGGACAAGATAGAGGAGGCAGTCGCCGTGGGGGCTTCACTCGCGATACTCACGGTTTCCCAGAAGATTCGCATGGCCATGCTGGGCAACTCCACCCAGCGGGCCGTCCTCGTAAGAGACTCGAACAGGCTGGTTACCATGGCCGTGCTCAAATCTCCGGGCATCGGAGATTCGGAGGTGGTCCGTTATTCGAGAGCACGCTCGCTCCCCGAGGAGGCCGTGCGCTACATCGCGTCGAGACGCGAGTGGACCAAGCAGTACCAGATCAAGGTCAACCTGGTGAACAACCCGCGCACCCCTCTGCAAGACGCCCTGCGATTTCTCAACCATCTTCGCCCCATTGATGTGAGGGGCCTCGAGCGAAGCAAGGACGTCCCTCAGTCCATCGTAAATGCCGCCAAGCAGCTTAGACAGAAAAGGAGCCGCTGACGTGAGTTCCCGGGTATCGGAAATGAGATGATGAAAACCGCTCGTCCATCGATTCGCAAGCGCGATGGGTCCAGGCCTGCGGATCTTCAGCTCTTCGCAACAACAGCGCCCGGCCTCGAAAATGTGCTCCTGTCAGAGATCAAAAGGCTGGGCGCAACGGATCCCCAGAAGGCAGTACGTGGGGTTTCCTTTGGCGGCGATCTCGGGATGCTGTACAGGACCAACCTTCACTTGCGAACAGCCACTCGCGTGCTGGTTAGAATTGCCGAGTTCGACGCGAGAGATCGCGATCATCTGTACAGGGGATCCAGGGCGGCGCCGTGGGAAGAACACATGACACCCGACATGACACTGGCGGTTGACGCGGTCGGTGACAATTCTGAAATACGTCACACGCAGTTCGCCTCCCAGGTGGTCAAGGACGGCATCGTAGACAGGTTCCGCGACAAGGTCGGCCGTCGACCGTCGGTGAACCCGAAGCAGCCGGATTTACGAATCAACGCCAGGATTAACGGGGATCGATGCACTCTGAGTTGGGATTCGTCGGGTCAGCGCCTTCATCGCAGAGGATATAGGCCGTCATTCGGCGGTCCGGCGCCGCTCCAGGAGACCCTCGCCGCCGGTATTCTGCTCATGAGCGGCTACGATGGGTCCGGGGAGCTCGTCGATCCCATGTGTGGCTCAGGGACAATACTGGTGGAGGCGGCGATGATAGCAAAAAACATGGCTCCGGGCCTCCTGGGGCGGGAGTTTGCGTTCATGAGCCATCTCTCTTTCAATCGGAGGCTATGGTCCAACGAGCTGGAGGATGCGCGAGGGGCCGTGAGGGAGGTCGACGGATGCACGATTCGCGGATCGGATGTGTCCGAGGATTCCGTCAGGGCGGTCCGGACGGCGGTCCTCGGCGCCGGCGTAGACGATATTGTTGCGGTCCGGCGGGCGGACTTCCGCAGCCTGGCTATTTCCGAGGGCGCTGGACGTGTGGTGACAAATCCTCCCTACGGTGAGCGCCTCGGAGAGATCAACCAATTGGCGGATCTCTACAGCGATCTCGGAGATACATTGAAACAAAAGTGTCGGGGAATGACGGCCCATGTATTGACTGGCTCCAAATTCCTGGCGGGCAAGATAGGGCTCAAGACCAGGAAGCGGGACATTCTGTGGAACGGCCCCCTGGAGTGTCGTCTGTTGCATTTCGACCTCTTTTGACCCCATCCCGGCCTTCCCCTGAGATAGGGGAAGGGGAAGATGTTGGAGGCCGGCTTTAAATGATAGGGTGAGAATAAGAGCGATGGTGGGGAAACACGACACGGCAAACCGACATGCGATGCAGGGGCAAGTGCGCTCACAGGGCGTTGACGGCGATATGACACCCATCAGGGTCCTCGTGGTCGACCACGATACTGCCTCTGGGGGGAGTGTTGAGAGAATCTTGAAGACGATGGGTTTCGAGGTAACGAAGGCCCCGGACGGGGCCCGGTCCCTTGAGTTGCTCGCCGCTTCCACCGTGGACGTGTTGCTTCTGGATCTCGCCATGCCGGGAATGAATGGCCTGGATGTGCTCGGGAAGGTCAAGGCTCTCGACAGTGCTGTGGAGGTAGTATTGATTACCGCGCACGGCGATGTCGACTCGGCGGTCGCAGCATTGAAGGCCGGCGCCTACGATTTCCTGACCAGGCCGTTGGGATCCCCGGACGCCCTCGCCCGGTTGGTCACCAGGGCGGCACAACATGGTCGGCTGGCGGCTCGTGCAAGGCGACTCGAGCAGGAGCTGGAAGTTCGCGAGCGCTACGGCGACATCATCGGTTCGTCGCCGTCCATGCGATTTGTTTTTCGGGCGGTCGAATCGGTGGCCCACTCCAGATCGACAGTGCTGCTGCACGGAGAGCCCGGAACCGGAAAGGAGCTCGTCGCTCGATCCATCCACATGAGTGGACGGCGAGCAAAAGGGCCTTTCGTTCCCGTCAACTGCTCCGCCATCCCGAAGGATCTGATCGAAACGGAACTCTTCGGTAATGTTCGCGGGGCTTCTCCGCGTGCCTCGGAGAACAAGATAGGCCTCTTCGGGGCGGCACACGGCGGCACTATCTTGCTGGATGAGGTCGATCATCTTCCGCCCGGGACACAGGTCAGGCTCAACAGGATCCTTCAGGGCACAGAGATCAAGCGCGCGGGGTCCAATGATCCTGGCCGGATGGACGTGCGCGTTATTGCGGCGACCGATGTCGACCTGAAACAGGCCATGCACCAGAAGCGATTTCGCGAGGATCTGTTCTATCGGCTGAGCGTCATCACGATTCCCCTGCCGCCCCTTCGGGATCGTGCCGAGGATATGCCGTTATTGGCCTACCATTTCTTGCGAAAGTATTCAGCTCGATCAGGACGGAAGATCGCGCGGATCTCCCTGGAGGCGATGCGGGTGCTCCGGAGTCATACGTGGCCGGGAAACGTGCGCGAGCTGGAGAACGCCATCGAGAGATCGGTCGTCATGGCCAGAGGCGACGTGATCCTGCCGGGGGATCTGCCACCGTCGGTAGGCGATACCATCGCGCCGCTGGTCCCGACGAACCTCCTTCTGGATTTGCCCTTCCGTGAGTCCAAGATGAAGGCGGTGGAACAATTCGAGTCGGCCTACGTCCACGAAATGCTGAAACGATCCGGCGGCAACGTGAGCGAGGCGGCGCGTCAATCCCAAATGGATCGCAGCAATTTCCGCCGCATCATCAGAAAACACAAGATAAGGACATAGTTTGAGGAAGTGGGGTTTCAGGCAGCATTGAATTGCTGAACAGCAATATTGAGTCCAGCCTTCTGGGCAGAGCCGACAATTTTCTCGATGTCCTTAATGGTGTCGGCATTGATGTATTCTTCGCCGCAAGTAGAGCAGATTGCTGCGGGGACACCTCTAATCACTACGATAGTCGCGCCTTTGTCGATGCTCACGGTCGTTGCGCCGGGCTCTGTGGAGCCTTTTTTACACACGATGCACTTCATCATTTTCTCCTCTTGAAGCCATTTTTCCACTGGTTGGGATCGGGCTGGTAAGCTGTGATGACATGGGTGATGTCGGAGTCGGTCTCGTCGGCGGCCACCACATGCAAGGTTCGGTTTTGCGGCGTGCCAAAGATGAGTCGGCTCGGAAACGGTTTGTCATCGGGGTAATCTTCGATCACCTCTCCCGATTCAACGACGGTTTCTATTTCCTCCATGGTGATGTTTCTCTCCAACATCCTTCTGGCAGCATGTACCCTTAAAAATAACTTACGTTTCATCAAAGGTCTCCGCTATTGGTCTACTAGCTGCCTGAGCCGAAAATCCGACGGTCTCCAAGCGCATCTTACGACATAATACCTTCTAGAGGGGCAAGTTTGTAGTGCGCCGCCGCAGGTCAGACACAGCCGGGGCCGTTTGATGTTCCGATGACGTCGGCGCCCGCCTCGATCATGGCCATGGCCGTCGCCTTGTCCCGGATACCCCCGGACGCCTTGACCCCCATCCTGTCCGAAACGATCGCGCGCATCAAAGCCACGTCTTCGATACTGGCCCCACGGGGACCGAATCCGGTGGACGTCTTGACGAATGCGGCGCCCCCGGACTCGGCCGCTGCGATCGCTTGTACCACCTGCCCGGGCGTGAGTGCTCCAGTCTCGAGGATCACCTTGACCGGAACGTTTGCGGCGGTTTCCACCACCCTTGCCACGCCGTCGCGGGCCAGCTTGAGCTCGTTCTGAACTATGGCGCGAACGTCCACAACCATATCGACCTCCGAGGCGCCGAGATCGATCACCGTGCGACACTGGGACGCAGCGACCTCGCCGATGCCACCGCCAAGGGGAAAATCGATCACGGAAACCACTATCACGGACGATGTGCCAAGCGCGCGGACGCAACGCTCCACGTCACGGGGCATGCAGCACACGGCTCGAAACGAGTGCTCTATCGCCTCTTCGCAAAGCCGCTCCACATCACGATCCGTAGCCGACACGCCCAGCAGGGTGTGCTCGATCCTTCCGGCCATGGAATCGGGTGCGGCGGGTCGACGCCGTGAACTGCTGTCCGGATCGAAGGCCAGCGAGACGCACGCCGCTTTCCACTCCTCGCGCAAGGCGATCATGTCGATTGATTTTTTGTGCGTGTTCATTCCGCACTATATAGCATGGAAGGCCCACATTGGCGTAAGATACGGAAACGCAGACGGGAACGGGAGGCTCCAAATAGTGGAAAAAAAGCGCAAGGACCGAAAGAGAACAGATCTGACGTTGCAACTGGATCGCTCTACGCTCATCGAACAAATGCGGGATTTTGTGGGAAGAGAGGCCTCCCTTATTGTGATCGGCGGAATCGACCTGGGTTGCTCCTTCCCGCTGTCCACGACCGAGACTACCGTCCTCGGGCGAGACAGTGATTGCGGGGGTGTCATTCACGATGATGGAATATCCAAACACCATGCGGAGGTGGTCTTCGAAAGCACGGAAAGATACGTCATCAGGGATCTGGGCTCTACCAACGGAATCTACGTGGACGGGCACAAGATACAGCAGCACGTTTTGAAAGACGGCGACAAGATCCTGATCGGGCGTAGAACGGTCCTGAAATTCATGTTGCAGGATCCGGTGGAGATGGAGTTTCAAAGGCAGATGTATCAATCGTCGGTGCGGGATCCGCTTACCGGCGCCTACAACAGAAAGCACTTCAGCGAACGGATATCCTCCGAGATCTCCTTCACCAGGCGTCATCGGATTCCACTTACCCTCGTCATGATCGACCTGGATTTTTTCAAGAAGGTCAACGACACCTTTGGCCACCAGGCCGGGGATCAGGTTCTCATTGCGATCTCCAGCACGATCGAGGACACGTTGCGGGAGGAGGACATCTTCGCCAGATACGGAGGCGAGGAGTTTTTGGTGCTTGCTCGCGGGATCAACGAGATAGGCGGATTGGCCCTGGGTGAGCGCCTGAGATGCATGATCGAAGAGATGAATATCACCACCCCGGACGGGACAAACATACCGGTAACCATCAGTCTTGGGATCGCGACTATTCCCGGTGGAGTGGCGGCCAGCTCGACCCAACTGATGAAGATGGCAGATGACAACCTGTACAAGGCCAAGAAAAATGGGCGCAATTGCGTTGTTACCGGCAGTATCGGGACGGTGGCAGGAGAGGATTTGGCATGACTGACGAAAAGGTCAACACCGGATCACTCCTCGGGCAAAAAAGCGAATTTGCCGGCAAGCTGACGTTCATGGGCACCGTCCGTATCGAGGGTCGCTTCGAGGGTGAGATCTTCTCCGACGAAACCCTGGTGGTGGGAACCGGCGCCGAGATCCACGGAACCATAAACGTGGACACCCTCATCGTGACCGGCGGAGTGGTGGAGGCAAAGATTAACGCAAAGACCTGCGTGGAGCTGTATCCCCCCGGGCAGATCAACGGCGAGGTCATCACTCCGTCGTTTCAGATAGAGAAGGGCGCCGTGTTCCGTGGGCAATGCGTCATGCCCGATGTCCCGCCCGATCCAACACCGGATCAGCCCGCCGATCCCCAGGACAACCCTTCCTGAGGGGTTGGCGTTTCGGTTTACCGTTTGCAAGAAAACCGCTAGACTCCCACGTTGCGGGTATTGGCTGTACTTGGCCAATAATAAAAAGAAAAGCAGCAACCCATGCCGACACTCAGCTGGAAGCCCAAGGGCGGCGACAGGATGGTGTACAGCGTCACCAAAAGCATCACCACCATCGGAAGCCACCGGAGCAACGATGTGGTTATCGCCAAGATGGAGCTGGAGCCGTACCACGCGCGGATAGTGTTCGACAGTCGCGACTTCAACCTCACCGAGGGGGAGGGTTCGGGGCAGATCCTGGTCAATGGCAAGAAACGCCGCAAGATCAAGATCAACCACGAGGACCGCATTACCCTGGGGAACGTCCAGCTCAACTTCAGCATGCTGGATCTGCCGCTCGGAAACGTCTCCGAGGATGATCGATCCGGTCGCGTACAATTGGAAGCTCTGCGACGGCTGCAGCAGTTTTCGTCAAAGCTGATGAACAGCGAATCCTTGCCCCTGCTTCTGGACGAGCTGATGGACTCGGTTGTGGAGATCACCGGTGCCGCAAAGGGATTTCTGGTGCTCTTTGAGGGCGACAAGCCGGTGATCAAAGTGGCCCGAAACATGAACCGGGAAAAGATGGTCGAGTCGGTAGCGGAGCTGTCAGACAGTATCGTTGCCAGGGTTGTGGAGACCAGAAAGCCGTTGATCGTTTCGGACGCACAGAGCGACGACAAGTTCTCCTGTGCCGAGTCGGTGATCAATCTTCGTCTTAGCTCGGTCATGTGCGTCCCATTGCTCGAAAGGGGACGACTGCTGGGTCTTGTCTATCTGGGAAACGATTCCGTGGCGGGGCTTTTCGAGGCCTCCACCATGGATCTCCTCACTGTGTTCGCCTCCCAGGCGTCTCTTCTTTTACAAAACGCTTTGCTTATGGATGATCTGAAGTTGAAAGCGCTGTCGCTGCGCAACGAGCTCAAGGATCAACGGTTTGGCGAGATAATCGGCAGTTCTCCCTCGATGGTCGAAGTCTTCAACAGGGTTGAGAAAGTGGCCAACACGGAGGTCTCGGTCCTGATAAGCGGGGAGACCGGAACCGGCAAGGAGCTGATAGCCCGGGAGATTCATCGAAGGAGCCGGCGAGTCAAGGGCCCGTTCGTGACGGTCAACTGCGGCGCCATTCCAGAGAGCCTGATGGAGAGCGAGTTCTTCGGGCACGTTCGGGGAGCGTTCACCGGCGCCGTTGCCACCAACGAGGGGAAGTTCAAGGCGGCGGATTCGGGCACCATTTTCCTGGATGAGATCGGGGAGATGCCCCTGTCACTTCAGGTCAAGATGTTACGTGTCTTGCAGGAACGCCAGGTGGTCAAGGTGGGTGCCGCCAAACCGGAGACACTCGACATCCGCGTGATAGCCGCCTCCAATCGCGACCTCGAGCAGGAGATTCAAAACGGACGTTTCCGGGAGGACCTTTTCTACCGGCTCAACGTGTTCCATGTGAACTTGCCCCCGTTGCGGGAAAGGGGTGACGATATCATCCTTCTGGCCCGATATCTGCTTGGTAAATTTGTCAAGGAATTCGAGGCCAAGGCCAAGGGTTTTACGCCGAATGCTGTCATCGCCATGAAGAAACACGCCTGGCCGGGCAACGTGCGCGAGCTGGAAAACAAGATCAAAAAGGCGGTTATTCTGTGTGACGGAAACATGATCGGAACCGGAGATATGGATCTCGGAGATGAGATTCTTCCGCAGACGCTCTCTCTGGCGGAGGCCAGGGACAACTTCCAGCGCAACTACGTGCTCGACGTTCTGGGTCGCAACAACGGTAACCGCACCAAGACCGCCAGGGATCTCGATGTGGATCCGAGAACCATCTACCGATACCTGGAAAAGGCCTGAGGTAAACGTGTCCATCAAGGCATCAGCATCCCTCGTCCTGGTCCTGATTGTCGTGGCCGGGTGCATGGTGACGGACACTATCGAGTTCGAGGACAAGGTCAATTACCCCATGCAGGTGTTATTCCTGTCTCCGGCGAACGATGAGATCGAGCTGGTCTGCAAGGAGCATCGAACTTTCACACTGAAGGTCTGGGATCCTGATGAGGAGGACGTGGCCACCTACGACGCCAAGATCTACCTCTGGCCGGACCCCTACAAGCCCATCGGGAAGATTGAGGGAGGCAACTGCGGCGTGGCGGAGCTGTCCGGCATAGAAGAGGTGGACGAAACTCACAAGACCGGGTTGCAGATGACTGTCACGTGCGATCTGGACCTGACATACCTCGGTGGTGTCAACGAGGGGGACGTGATGCTCACCAAGATCATCGTGTCCGATCGGCGTTTCATACAGCAGGAGCTGCCGGACGACGCCAGGACGGCGGAGGTTTTCTGGGCCCTTGAGCTCCTTCCTGCTATTTCTTGCGATACACAGAGTGTCCAGTGATGATCCGGTTGATTATTTTTTGTGTCCTTTCCGTTTTTATCGCTTCCTGCGCCGAGATGACCGACAATTACGCAGGCTGGAGCTATGACGGGCCGGTCAACTCCTGCGACGAAGATCAGGATTGCCCACAAGGTACCTGTCACCCCCAGCTCGGTCTCTGCTCCATCGCACCACCCGGCGGCGATCTGGTCGTGAAAGTCATTCCCGATCCGTCCACCGGGGCCCCTCCACAGACATTCGACGTAACGCTTAACGCGAGCGGCAACATCGACGTTCCACTGGAGATAAGGGTTCCGGTGACCGTCAACGCCATGACAATGGCGAGGACAGACGAGGAGCACACCTCGGCCCTGGAAGCCAGGGTGATATTCACCGATACGGGCAACCAGTTGCCGGGGCGTTCCGCGCGAATAACCGTTTACGAGGCTCACAACAGCATGAGTTTCGATCTGGAAATGCTGCCCGGGAAGTACCGGGTCATGGTCATACCCGAGCCGCTCCAGGCCATGGACTTTCCTGTCCTCTACATAGATGAAATGGTCATCGATTCATCGGGTCTTCTCTACGATTCAAACGACGATCCCATGGACTTGATCGTTCCTGTGGGCACTGGTTCAGTGGAGGGCGTGGTGTTGCAAGGCGGGCTTCCGATGAACGGGCTCGACGTGGTAGCCGTGGATCCCACGAACGGGCGTATCGTATCCACCGCGAGCACAACCGTGTGCGACAACGTCGAAGGTTTCGATGAATGCGGCAAGTTTGACATCAAGATCGCTTCGGGGACTGAAGATTTCTCGTTGAGGATCTCGCGGCCTTTCGAGCCGCATCATCCCGAATTCGTTATCGACGGTTTCTCCATGGCGTCCGCTGTTGACAATGTTCTGGATCTCACAGGAGACCCGGCTCTCTCCCTCGATCCGCTTGGGGTCCCGGTCCAGTACCATGCGAAGGTGAACAAGCCGGTGAAAACCCCCGACGGCATGTTCTTCCAGGATCCTGCGCCCGGGTGTTTCGTCCTTTTCGAGTCCAACGATGTGGGCGGTGGGCGCATTGAAAAATGGGTCACCACAAACGAGAGCGGAGCGCTCGAGGAGATAGAGGGTGTTACAGGGATCAACCTCTATCCAGGCGACTACAAGGTTACCATCATACCCGCGTTGATCACGGCATCAACGGCCACGGACTACACGGCGTACACTACCGACGAGCCCATCGCGATCTCGGAAGCATCGCAAGAGGAAGAACAGGTCTTCACCCTCTCATGGCGTCCGCTTCTCGAAGGCACCGTTGTGGCAAACGGCAAGAGCGTTCCGGTCAGCACCCTTACCGCCGAAGCTGTGGGAGATGTTCCGCAGACCGTCAGGCCGGGTACGTCGTCCACCGGATTAGACGGGAGTTTTTCCATGTGGCTCGACGATGCCGACTACCACGTTGCCGCAGAGGCGCCGGTGGAGAGCGGCTTTGCCTGGGGAACAGAAGTGATCGAGATATCGGGAAACGGGACCACGTCCGTCGAGCTGCCAATCCCATTTGTCGCAAAAGGCACCATCACGCCCTCGAGCGATCAGGCTAACCCCATCGATGTGGGTGGCTCGATAATTGAGTGGTATCGGGTGATCGAAGGTCGGGCCTACGCGGTGGGAAGGTCGACCGCCGATTCGTTGGGACATTTCACGACACTTCTGGCGCCCTGAACCCACATGTACCGGTTTACCATAGGTGTGTTGTTGCTGGCTGGCTGCACTGGGCTGATGCCGCGAATGGGGGCGGGCTCCGGAGGCGCGAGCGGCGCCGAACCCGAGCATGAGCCACAGGATCTCGATGAGGAGGAAGTCGTCCACGAGGATCCGGATGTCATAGCGGCGTTCATCTCCGGGCTGGAATTGGAGCCGGACGGGGGGATCGCGCAGTCGCCGACGCCGCCCGTGGAGGAGGCCGTGGTGGAGGTGGTACAGCCGGATCAACCGGATCGGCTGGAGTCGGTGCCCGCGGCTTTCGAGAACTGGAAACAGACCGACGAGCAGTGCATGGACGCCCTTGCCCGGTTTGGGGTGAAGACGAGAAAACCCGATTTCGACACGCCGTTCGTCAACGCTCCTGTGCTTCTCGACGGGCCAATAGAAGGTGTGGAGATCCGCCCCAGATGGCCCCGGTCGCAACAGGTGAACGCGGTGATGGATTGCCGGCTCGCGCTGGCCCTTGTCAATCTGGCTCGTGAGGCCAAACGTCACGGAGTCGTAGAGGTTCTTTTCTATTCAACCTACAGGCCGATCAAGGTTCCCGACGGTCCGTGTGCCCGGGGCAAAAAGGGGCGAGCGTGCAGGGCGGCGAAGAAGGCGTACAAGAAAGCCAAAAAGGGCAAGATGAGTCAGCATCGGCGCGCACTGGCAATCGATATCCGCTGGTTCGTCATGGAGGACGGCGAGACCATCGATTTGCTCGAGGCCTACGAGCGTCACTCCAAGAAACCTCCCTGCAAGGACGAACCCAAAACTTCCGCCGGGCGTTTCCTCAAGGACTTCGCCTGTGCGCTCCACGATGCCAAAACATTCAACGTGATGCTCACGCCGAACTCCAACAAAGACCACCATAATCATTTCCATTTCGATATAACCCCCGACGCCAGGTGGTACATAATCAGGTAGGTATGGACGATCCGGGTTATGGCGGACCTCGTAAAACCAGGACTCGGCAAATATCCACTACGGACAACTAGCCGGAACGGGCGTGCAAGAGTCGTCGAGGTTGTCATGGACATCTATCGCAGTGGGTGCACTGGTGAGTTGGTCCAGAAGATCGCACGTCTCGCAGTCGGGCAGGGCGTTGTTGCAGTAGATCCAAAAATCATCACTCATCGAGGTGATGTTGCTCAGTCCGTCCAGGTTGGTGAGGGCGACGTTCCAGGTGATGTACAAGTCATCACCCACCGAGGTGAGAGCGTTCAAGCCGTCCAAGTTAGTGAGGACGGCGTTGTCGTGGATCGCCAAATACTCTCCTACCGAGATGAGGGCACTCAGTCCGTCCAGGTTTGTAAGGGCAGCGTTCTCGCGAATGTGCAGGTACTCCCCCACTGATGTGATGCCGATCAGCCCGTCCAGGTTAATAAGGGTAGCATTCTCGCGGATATACAAGTATTCCCCCACCGATGTGATGCCGCTCAGACCGTCAAGGTTGGTGAGGGCGGCGTTCTTGTAGATTGACAAGTCCCCGCCAACCGAGGTGAGGCCGCCAAGGCTGGTTAAATCCGTCAGGGCGTCGTTGCAGGTAATCTCCAAGTTTCCGCCCACCAAAGTGATTGCGTTAAGTCCATCCAGGTTTGTGAGGGTAGCGTTCTCGTGGATATACAAGTTCTCCCCCACCGATGTGATGCCGCTCAGACCGTCCAGGTTGGTGAGTGCGTTGTTGGAATTGATATGCAAGCTCATGCCCACCGAGGTGAGGGTGGTCAGGCCGTCCAAGTTGGTGAGGGCACCATTATAGGAGATATGCAAGGATCTGCCCACCGAGGTGAGGGCGCTTATTCCTTCCAGGCTCGTCAGGGCGGCGTTCAATTCGATATTCAAGTTCTCACCCACCGAGGTGAGGGCGCTCAAGCCGTCCAAGTTAGTGAGGACGGCGTTGCCCCAAATCGACAACTCCCCACCCACCGAGGTGAGGGAACTCAGACCATTGAGGTTTGTGAGGACAGTGTTGTGCGCGATATCCAAGCCCCCGCCAACCGAGGCTACGGCGCCAAGGCCGTCCAGGTCGGTGAGGGCGGTGCCGTTCCAAATATTCAAGTTCTCACCCACCGAGGTGAGGCAAATCAATTCGCTCAAGTCGGTGCACGAAGGGCAGTTGATTCTAAGTGTTCCCGAGATCGAGGTGTATCCCGCGAGGGTTGCAACACCCGGTTGTTCGCTGATTTTCAAATCGCCGTTGTACTCTCCGTTAGGGCAATCGGTATCCGTGTCGGTATCGGTGTCGGCATCCGTGTCGGCATCCGTGTCGGTGGTCCCGCTGTCGACGACGCCCCGCGTATCGTTCGAGCACCCGTCGGAAACCAGCACGGTTGAAAGCACCGCTATAAGCAAGTACTTCATCGCTTCACCCTTTCGTTTTGCCGTTGAGAATATATTATCAGCGATCAGGAAAAGATCGGTTAAGAAACTTGCGCGGACAATTGAAGAAGCTCCACATAAAGTATTAATGTTCGTCGTAATGTTTATCCTTACTTGGGAAAAATGATCGATCGGGGGTGCTCTGGTAACTTATCAGGCCGAGGGAGGAGAACGCCTGTTGAATCGTGAATCGATGGTGAAGGGTCTCATGGCCCTGGTAGTGGTGACTCCGTGTCTCGCCCTGGGAGTGGTGCATTCGTTCGTGCTGGGCGTCTACCTGGTTCTGGCTGCGGCACTCCTCTTTCTCCTGGCTGTCGATCGGAAAGGCAGGTCCCTCGCCAGACTTGATCTGCCCGGCGCGATCCTGCTCGCAATGGTCCTGTTCACTGCATTTCAGCTGTTGCCGCTCCCCTCAGGGATAGTTGAGTTGATTTCCCCATCGGCCTTTGAGGTCCGAGTGGGGGCACTCATTCCCCTGGGCGGTGTGAAACCGTCATTCATGCCCCTCACCCTGGATGTGACCATGACTCTGGTCGAGCTGGGCAAGCTGCTCCTGTACCTGGCCGTGTACTGGACCTGCATACTGTGGACCAGGCGAAAGGGGCTCGAGGACGTGCTCAATCTGGTCGTACTGGCCGGCGCCCTGGCCTCGTTCGTGTTGCTGGCTCACAAGATCCTCCTGCTGAAGGAGATCTACGGGTTTTACCAGCCGATTCACGCGCACGCCGGCCACGAGAGGGTGAGCGCCCCGCTACTCAACGAGAATCACATGGCCGCAGCCCTGAGCCTCGCGGCGGCGGTGGCAATAGGAATGGCGATATCGGCCCGCGAGCTGAGTCGTCGCATCCTCCTGACCGGGATCGCCGCCCTGATCGGCGGATCCGTTTTGCTCACCCTGTCACGGGGGGGAATAGCCGCTTTCATTGCCGGGCAGTGCGTCTTTATTGTCCTTCGGTTAGTGCAAAAAGCGTTCGCCAGGAAGGACGACGGAGAACCGCGAAGACAGCTCGCCTGGCTCCCTCTCGGGCTGGCTCTTTCTCTCGGGCTGGGCCTTTTCGTGGCCCACGATGCGATCGTCGGCGAGTTCATGACCGGCGATCACCACAAGATCGAGATGCTCTCCGAGGGGCTCCCGCTGGTCGGGCAGTTCCCGGTGACGGGAGTGGGGCGCGGCGCCTTCTGGGTGGGTTTCCCGCTGGTCAGCGACTGGACATCAAATGTAACGTTCACCCACGCCGAGAACATCATAGTCCAGTTGCTGGTGGATTACGGGGCAGTTTTCGGCGCGTTCGTGCTCCTTGGCCTTGGCCTGGTGATGGCCCGCCGTCTCGTGGCGCCATCCCGGCTAATTCGCCAGGCGGCCGCGCTTGCCGCCCTGGTGGCTTTCGGGCTTCACAACCTTGTGGATTTCAACATCGAGATCCCCGGCGTGACGGTGATAGCAGTCGCCCTGCTCGCTGCTCTGGAGGGTTCGTGGCACGAAAATAAGGGATCTACCCGGGCTCCCACGAGGCGAGGCCGCAAGATACCGGTGGTTTTCATGTATTTGCTCGCCGCAGGCTCACTGGCCATGGCGGTGGTCATGGTGTTGTATGTGAACAGGCATGACCTGGACACAGAGGAGCGCAACCTCAATGCAGCGCTTTTAAGGCCGGGGAACGACGGGTTTACGGACGATGAGCTGATGCCGATGCTCGAGCGTCATCCGGCAGCGTGGTACCTCCCGTTCCTGGCGGGAGTGGACCGGTTCAAGACCGGCCGGGGAAACCCGTTACCGTGGCTGGCACGCGCGCTGGAAATCAACCCGTCGTCGGCATCGGCGCACCTTTACGTGGGCCGTACGTTGCTGCGGGCTGGGCATGTGAACCAGGCCATGCTGGAGTTCAGACTTGCCTCCCGTCACAATCCGAGTTTCGCGAGGCCCATCGCCCGATATCTCGTGAGAACCGGCGCTCGATTCGAGTCACTGGCGAAGATGGCTGTCGACAAGGAGGACAAGGCTCTACTGTGGGCGGCGCTGGCGGACGAGTTTGCAAGAAGGAACATGGATGAGGAGGCGCAGGCGGCCGATCTGGCGGTGATCGCCTTGCGTCCGCCCGGACACAGATCCCTCGCAAGACATGCGCGAAGATTGACTGCACGCAACAAGATCCGCGAGGCCCTCAAGCTCGCTCACAGGCTCGGTGCGCTTGCGGATCGTGGACCGGCCGCGGCGTTGCTCGAATCGGAAATTCATCACAAGGCCGGCGATCACGAAAAGGAAGTATCCTCGCTCACGAACGCCCTTGAAAAGACCCCTGATCATCCGATGCTCCTGCGGAATCTCGCACGCGCCCATAACAGGGGCGGTGATCAAGAGGCCGCGAAGGGGATCCTCGATAAGCTGAAGGGGATCTCGACGACAGCTCGTGCCCGTGCCTCAATAGCGATCATGGAGGGGGATTTCGAGCGGTCGAACGGTCGGTTTCGAGCCGCGCTGTCGTGTTATAGACAGGCCTTTGCGCTGACTCCGACCGATACACGTCTGCTGGCGAAGATCGCCGATCTGGCGCAATCAAACGGGGACAACGCGAGCGCCCTGGACGCCCTGCGAAAGATGGTTGACCTGGAGCCGGGGGACGAAAAATGGAAAAAACGCCTGGACGATCTGGAGAAGAAACTGAAATTGAAGTCGACTTTTACTGATTGAACTTTGAGATATGGAAAGAAAGGACTGGGGTCAAAACCCTCCACTTGACATATAGATGTGAGAAACGACTAGGATTGGCGCTATATGTCAAGTGGAGGGTTTTGACCCCAATAAGAGTGAGCAGATGAGCCTGAACGAACGGAACAGCGCAACACCGGCGCCCACGACTACGATCATGGCGGAACAACCGGGGGTCGACCTGTGGGAATACCTGCGCATCATCAGGCGTCGCTGGCTGCTGATTATACTCACGGTGGTAGTGGTTCTGGGCCTCACCGCGTTCGTCACTCTTCGCATGACCAAGATCTATCGTGCGACGGTCACGCTGCAGATAGAGACCCAGGCTCCTCAGGTTCTAGGAAAGAGCGTCGAGGATGTTGTGGAGATGGGCACGGGTTCGTTCTGGTCCAACGTGGAGTACTACGAAACACAGTATCGAATAATCGAGAGTCGGGACGTATCCGCGCGGGTGGTCAAGAAGTACAAGCTCAACGAAGATCCGGATTTTCTGGGAGTGCCAAAGGAGGAACGCGCCGGGTTCAAGGCGGCGAGCATCGACGAGGCAGCCGGGGTTCTGCAAGGGATGATCACGGTGGAGCCGGTCAAGGATTCCAGGCTCACCATGATTCATGTGGATCACCCTGATCCTCAAAAAGCAGTGTTCTTTGCCAACGCGCTGGCCAAATCGTACGAGAAGAAAAACCTGGATACCATGCTGCAAAGCACTATCGACGCCGTGGACTGGTTATCGAACCAGCTCGACGACGCCCAGGGAAAGCTCTCCGATTCCGAGGAGAAACTTCGAAAATACAAGAAGGAAAACGACATCCTGTCCATCTCTCTCGAGGATCGCCAGAACCTCATCACTGCCCAGATGACAGAGGTCGCGCGGAGGCTCACAGAAGCCAGGGCAAACCGCATCTCAATACAGGCGCGCAAGAACGCAATTGCCAAGGTATCAAAGTCGGAAGATCCCATGGCCATACCGGTGGAGTCGCTCAACTCCAACCAGTTGATACAGAACCTCAAACAGAGCTACGCGGAGTTGAGCCAGGAATATGGCGAGCTGTCCGCCAAGTACGGCGATAATTTCCCCAAGATCGTGGAGATCAAGGCGAAGATGGCCCGGATCAAGGTGGACATCACGCGCGAGGTCGGCAACATCATCAGGGCAGTGGACGCAGAGCTTGGCGCCGCTCGTTCCACGGAAGCCGGCCTGGCGGAGGCCCTCGAGGATTTCAAGGGGCAGGCACAATCGCTCGTCGGCAAGGAGGGTTTGTACAACAGCCTGGCGCGTGAGCTGGACAACAACGAGAAGATCTACGAGTTCCTCCTCGGTCGTATCAAGGAGGCCGATCTCTCCAGGCTGCTCAAGGTGAACAACGTGGATATCCTGGACCCGGCGCTTCTGCCTGAGTTCCCTATAAAGCCCCGTGTTCAGCTCAATCTGGCGCTGGCGTTTGTATTCGGTCTGATCCTCGGGATAGGGCTCGCCATCCTCCTGGAACTCGCGGATCGCACGGTGAAGACCCAGGATGATCTGGAGGCTCTGGGTATTTCCTTCCTGGGAATAGTGCCCGCAATGGACACCTCCACATCCTACGGCAGTAGCTACAATGGGCATGGATCCTCCCGTGGAAAACGGCATTCGAAAAAAGCTCCAAACGACCCGGGGTCACAGGAAAACGACAAGGGAATAAACCACGACATTTTCGTGCACAACCATCCCAAATCCCAGGTTGCGGAGAGCCTCCGCTCCATCAGAACCAACCTGCTGTTTATGTCAGCGGATAGCCACGCGAAGACACTGCTAGTGACGAGTCCTTCGCCCCAGGAGGGGAAGACAACCGTCGCCGCCAACCTGGCGATCGTGATGGCCCAATCCGGTTCACGGGTGCTCCTGGCGGATACGGATATGAGGCGACCCAGGGTACACAAGGCGTTCGGTATCAAGCGCCCCAAGAAGGGTCTCTCGACCATGATCCTCGGTGAATCCAACGCAGAGGAGTCGATAGTCTCCACGGTTGTTCCCAATCTTGACGTGCTGGTTTGCGGGCCCACGCCGCCCAACCCATCGGAGTTGATCCACACGGATAAGTTCAAAAAAGTATTGAACGAGGTTACCGAAATGTACGACCGGGTGATCTTTGATTCGCCGCCGGTGGGGGTCGTCACGGATGCGGCCATTCTCTCCAAGATGGTGGACGGCACCGTGCTCATCGTCAAGAGTATGCAGACCACACGCGACGCGGCCAAGCACGCGTTGAACATACTTCAGGACATCGACTCCGAGATTTTCGGCGCCGTTCTCAACGACCTGGACCTCACGAACAAGAAGTACGGACAGCACTACTATCACTACTACTACAAGAAACACGGGTACTACTACGGCAGCGACGACGACCAGAAGGACGAGACAGAGGTGTCCTGAGTCAGCGACTAGCAGTCGTTCGGGCAGCTGTCAGCCAGGTTGGTGACGATACACACAGAGCCGGTCAGAGTGGTGACCTGGTCCCTGAGGGTCGTGGCCTGACAGTTGGGCAGCGCGGTGTTGAAAGTGATATCGAAGTCGCCGAGGACTGTGGTCAAAGAGGTCATCCCCAGAGTGTCGATGCCATCGTTCATCGTTATGTCGAGGGCGCCGTTGATCGAGGTGACGCCGCCCAGTCCCGAGAGATTATCGAGCGCCGCCGTCGCCTCCACATGCAAGGTGCCGCCGATCGAGGTGAGGTTTGCGAGGCCGTCCACGTCCGCCAGCGCATCCGCGTCCCATATGTCGAGGTAGCCGCCGAGGTTCGTGAGGTTGGCCAGCCCGTCCAGGTTGGTCAGCGCGTCGCTGCTGGTCTTGACGTACAGGTGTCCGCCGATCGACGTGAGGCAGATCAGCTGTGCCACGTTGGTGCACGCGGCGCAGCCGATGTCGATGTTGCCCGTGATCGACGTGTAGCCGGCGAGTGTCTCCAGATCGATCGGGGAGGTCACATCCAGATTGCCCGAGTAGGTGCCCATCGCGCACAGGTCAGTGTCCCCGTCGGTGTCGCTGTCGGTGTCACTGTCGGTGTCGCTGTCGGTGTCACTGTCGCCGTCGGTGTCACTGTCGGTGTCACTGTCGGTGTCACTGTCGGTGTCACTATCGGAGTCGCCGTCCGAGTCCGAGTCACTGTCTCCATCCGACCCGTTATCCTCACCGGACGACTCGTCGTTGCACGACCAGCCGACCAGGCTGAGAGTGGCGAGCAACGCGTACAATGCAATCAATCGAAACATGGTTTTCCTCCCCTTGCTATTCCCCTATTTTCTCCTCTTTAAACTCGGATCCGTCGAAGGTTGCGATGATGGGTTCCCCGTCGGCTTTCGTCCTGATCGAGACAGCTCTTTTCCAGAACGCGTAGAGGTTCGTCAGGACCTCCATGGTGTAGCCGGGATCCAGATCGATTCCCCTGTGATCGTGTTCGAGCACCAGCTCGCCTCGGTTTGAACCGTTGGCGTCAACCACAGCGATCGGCGGTTGTCCCATGTTCGTGAGCTGCGAAAGGAGCTGCTGCTTTACCTCCTCGAATTGTCTGGATTCTATCTCGTAGCGGCGATGTCGCGGGTTGTAGCCGAACGCGAACATCTTTTGTTCGCGCACGAACTCGTGGGTCAGGAACTCGTCGATGAAGGTGATGTCGTTGTGGGTTCGTCGAATCTGGAAGATCTTCTCCATTCCCAATCCGTCCCCCGTGTCCCACGCACAGCGAGCCTCCATATCGTCGCAGTCGTCCCAGGCCTTGCCATACCGACCCTTGTCCCAGCACATGACGATGTGTCTGAACAGTTCGACGCCCATTTTGTAAGGATTGAGCTGCTTGCCTGACGTGGCGGTGACCATGGAGGCGTGATCCGCGTAGTCCACGATCTCGGAGGCGTCGAGCGCCTTCTCGGTCATGATCTTCGAATGCCAGTACGTTGCCCAGCCCTCGTTCATTATTTTGGTCTGACCCTGAGGCGCAAAGTAGTACGCTTCCTCTCTCACGATCTCCAGTATGCTGCGCTGCCACTGCTTGAGAGGCGCGTGCGTCATGAGGAATTCCATTACATCCCGTTGTGGTCTGGACGGGAACGAGGCGTCCTGTATCGACTCCTCCCTGAGCCGCTCTTTTTGCTCCTCGATAAACTCCGGTGGGTTGATGTAGCTTTCCATGTAGGGCTTGGCGGTGAGCTTTGGCACGTCGCCCGGCCCCAGCGTGTCGTCCGCCTCGTCGTCCCAGTCAGTTTGATTGGAGCGCACCAGGGGCGGGTTGTGAATATCGATCAGGTTGTCGATGGACAGGCACAGGTCCAAAAATCGTTCGACTTTTTCCACTCCGAACCGGTTCATGTACCGGCGAATGCGGGCCGCGTGGTTGGCCATCTCGTCTATCATGTGGCGGTTGGTGTGGGCGAACCACTGGTTATTCTTGAAAAAATCACAATGGGCATACACGTGGGCCATTACCAGTTTCTGGTCCACCGTAGAGTTGCCCTCCAGGAGATAGGCGGTGCACGGATCGTTGTTGATTACCAGTTCGTAGATTTTCGACAGGCCGTAAGTGCTCGACTTGCGGAGTTTGTCGTACTCCATTCCGTGACGCCAGTGGGGATATCTGGTCGGAAATCCCCCGTAGGCGGCGATCTCGTTCATCTGGTCGAAGTTGACCACCTCGAAAAAAGTCGGAAAGAAATCGAGGCCGCATTCTACGGCATATTCCCGTATCACTACCCGTATCTCCTCGAGGTATCTGGGAAGACCGAAGGTCCATCTGCTTGAGCGCAGCATCCGCCTCACCTCCCCTTGCCCAGAAACGTTTTTATCGAATCGGGAATCCCATCGCGATCGGGAATCTCCGAAGTGATGATCTTGTCTTCATCAGAGAATTTCGCGACAAGATCCTTGATGAACTGGCCGGAACCGTACGGGCTGTGAACTTGCCCGTAGCAGAACATGTTGGACACCGGGACAAGCCTGTTTTCCAGGATATCCAGGCTCAACCTGGTGTCGTCGGTGGACCAGTTGTCGCCGTCGGAGAAATGGAACGGGTAGATGTTCCATTCTTGTTCGGGATAATCCCTGTCGATGATCTCGGCGCATAGCTTGTAGGCCGAAGATATCATTGTTCCGCCCGACTCTCTCGTGTGGAAGAAGGTATCCCTGTCCACCTCCCGAGCAGTTGCGTCGTGTATGATGTATCGCTTTTCCAGCCCCTGGTATTGGGTTGAGAGCCACGCGTCGATCCAGAAGGATTCGATGCGGACCATTTGCTTTTGCTCCTCGCCCATGGAGCCGGACACATCCATCATGTATATTATCAGCGCGTTGGACTCGAAGACCGACTCGGTCTTCCATGATCGATATCTCCTGTCGTCGCGTATGGGAATGATCATCGGGCGCTTTGGATCATAGATTCCAGCGGCAATCTGCCGTTTGAGCGCCTCCCGGAAAGTTCGCTTGAAGTGGCGAAGGGATTCTGGGCCCACCCGCCGGATCCCCACATATCGATCCCGAGTGGATACCAGCCGATCCTTTCCCTTGTCCTCCAGATTAGGGAGCTCCAGCTCCTCACCGAGGATCTCGGCGAGCTCCTCGATGCTCACATCTACCTCCAGGACGTGTTGGCCCTCCTGATCGCCGGCCTGGCCCTCCGAGCTTCCGTCCTGCTCTCCCTCCGACAGGGGATCCCCGGGTTCTCCGTCCCCCTGTCCGACACCGCCCTTAGAGCGATCGCCGAACCTGAACCTGGGGATGTCGATCTGTGGCAGCGGAATTGATACGAACTTGTCGCCCTCCTTGCCGATAAGCTCCCCAGAGGAGATGAACTTGCGCAACTCCTTTCGGATCCGGCCCTTGACTATCTGCCGGAAACGGGCGTGATCCTGATGGATCTTAAGATTCATCCCTGGCGTCTCCGCGGGCGAAGATCGAGGCGACGAAGTTGAGCACGTCGGTGGCGCATACCTCGCAATAGCCGTGTTTCTCCTTGAGCCGGTTCTTCACAACGTCGATCTTGTCCTGGGTTTCGCGATCTATGACCTGGCTGACGAGGGATGACAGCTTGATGGAATCCTTCTGATCCTCGAAGAGCTTCATTTCGAGAGCGCGACGCAGGCGGTCGTTGGTATCGTACTTGAACTCCTTGCCCTCCACCGCGAGGGCGCCGATGAAGTTCATTATTTCCTTGCGGAAATCGTCCTTTCGCCCGTCGGGGATGTCGATCTTTTCCTCGATGGACCGCATGAGCCGCTCGTCCGGAGATTCGTCCTGACCGGTGTAGCGGTTTCTGACCTTCTCTTTGAGCGTGTACGCCTTTATGTTGTCGATGTAGTTCATGGCCAGGTTGTTTATGGCCTCCTCGTCGGCGGAGATGGCGCGCTGGACCTGGTTCTTGACGATCTCTTCGTACTCCTGCTTGACCACCGAGATCATGTCCGAGTAATGCGTGCGCTTTTCAGGATCGGTGATGAGCCCGTGGCTCTTGAGTCCCTTGCCAAGCTCGTTGAGCACCATGAACGGGTTCAGGCAGCCCTCTGCCTCGGAGACGAGCGCGTTTGAAATTTTGTCCTGAACGTACCTCGGAGAGATACCGTCCATACCCTCTCGGGAGGTTTCCTTGCGAAGTTCCTTCACGTTGTCCTGAGTGAACCCCGGGAGCATCTTGCCGTCGTAGAGTTTGAGCTTCTGCAACAGGGTGAGCCCCGCCTTCTTGGGCTCCTCCAGCCGTGTGAGGATCGCCCACATGGCCGCGACTTCCAGTGTATGGGGCGCGATATGTACGTTTTTCACGCGCTCCTGGGCGAAATCCTTCTGGTAGATCTTCACCTCTTCGGACAATTTGGTGATGTACGGAATGTCTATCTTGATTGTCCGGTCCCGTAGCGCCTCCATGTACTCGTTTGCCAGGAGTTTTTGGTACTCGGCTTCATTGGTGTGGCCGATGATCACCTCGTCGATGTCGGTCTGGGCAAACTTCTTGGGCTTGATCATGTGCTCCTGGCTGGCGCCGAGCAGATCGTAAAGAAACGCCACATCGAGCTTGAACACTTCAACGAACTCGATGATACCCCGATTGGCGATGTTGAATTCGCCGTCGAAATTGAACGCGCGCGGATCCGAGTCCGATCCGTATTCTGCGATCTTGCGGTAGTTGATGTCCCCTGTCAGCTCGGTTGAATCCTGGTTTTTTTCGTCCTTGGGCTGGAAGGTGCCGATGCCGATTCTGTCTTGCTCGGACATGACCACTCGCACTATTTTGATGTGCTCTATGACCCTGGACCAGTCACCATCGTATTTCATCATGAGTTCGTTGAAGGTATGTCGGCATGCAGGGCACAGATCTCCCTCCACATGGACCTGGTAACCCTCTGCCGATAGTCCGAGAGCTTCGAGCGCCTTCTCACGCCACGCCACGGGGAAGAGCTTGAGGGGCTCCTCGTTCATCGGACAGCGCATCACCTCTTCTGGCCCTCCGCTCACGTGCCATTCGTGCGTGTAGAGCGCGCCTTCAGGTGTTTTGGTGTGGGCCTCGAGGCCCTTCTTGATCAGCCTGACGATGGTGCTCTTGGATGAACCAACCGGTCCGTGGAGGAGTAAAACACGCTTTTCGGGCCCATACCCCTCGGCAGCCGCCTTTAACACGTTTACGAAACGCATCAGTGGGATATCCAGGCCATATATCGCGTCATTGTTTCCTTTTTTGGGATTTTCAAAGAAGCGATACTTGGTGATCCGCTTTCTGTTGTCGATGTACTCCTCGGTCCCCTGAGCAATGATCATGTCGTAGATTCGCTGGAACGCGGTTCGCGTTACATCGGACTTGCGTTTCACTATTTCCAGATAGTCAGTGAAGTTACCGGACCAGTGCAACTCCTTGTATTCATCTGCGTTTTGCAGCTTTCCGATCGCCTTGACCATATCCCCGATACCCTTGTCGCTCATTGTGTTCCTCCGGTTGGCGCAAGCGTGAGTCTTCAGTTTACGGCGGTTCTGCTCTCAAGCATAGGCATTTCGGGTGCAGTATTATATCGGCTCACGCGATTATTATTATTTGCTTTACAAGTGCATGTGAACATAATACCTTGGAAAGATTAAGGAAACAGAGAAACGACCCACGGTGGCACCATGTCCGGTTCGCCCTTAGAAAAAGACTCGCCTACCAGGAAGCTCAACTTGTTGAACGACCGCGGCGCTCATGTGCGCAAGATGATGGAGCAGGCAACCATTGAGGAGATAGCCGATCTATGGAAACAGATCGACATTTCCGCCATCTACCACGACTGCGCCCTGGAGGGACAGGTGATCGGCCCGGACGAACTCGAATCCGCGTTCGATCCCCGCGCGATCACTGATGCCGCCAACCTGCAACTATACACGTCGTTGCGTTCCCATCGATCAGCGTTCGACCTGATGCGGAAGCTTGCTTCCGGCCCCAACCTGGTGTTCTCCATGAACATGTTCAAGGAGTTCCACGTGTTGTTCGCCACCAAAAACGAAGAGGCGAGCGCCGCCGATTTTCGCAGAGAGATACCCCTTCATCGATCGTATTTTCAGGAAATAAACGAGCCGACCATCATCAAGACAAATATGCGCAAGCTGATCTCATGGTTGAACGATACCCATGAGACGGACAAGCTGCATCCAGTGGTTTGCGCATCG
This sequence comes from Deltaproteobacteria bacterium, assembly GCA_030595125.1. Classification (GTDB taxonomy): domain Bacteria; phylum Myxococcota_A; class Polyangia; order JAAYKL01; family JAAYKL01; genus JAUVAN01. The sequence continues at coordinate 38,763 of JAUVDV010000025.1, read as the reverse complement.
CGTTTTCATGCTCAGTTCATGAATATCTTCCCTTTTCGGAACACTTCCGGAAAGGTGGGGAGAATCGTGATGAACCTCATACTGACGAGAAACGGGTGTCTTCCGGCGGTCATTCACGCCACTGAGCGACAACGCTATTATGAGGCGCTTCGACAACCGGAGGAGCCGGCCCTGACCGATCTCGTCATCGAGTCGGTCATGGCGTCTTTTGATGCGGCCGTCAGATTCTTCAGGCGAAACTAAAGGAAATGGCTCGCTCAAAAACCGCTGTTGCAGACACGCTTCTGGCTGACGGGACAATCACCGAGATTCAACACAGTGGAGCGATACAGCATTTCTCCAACTACGGTGGTTTCATCGAGGAATCCCTCATCGAAACCGGCGCTGTCACCGAGGAAGTGCTCCTCAAGGCGCTGGCCCGGCATTACAAGACCCGCTTCGTGATTACAGAGAAGCTCAAGACAGCGACCATCAACACAAAAGTCCTGGACAAGCTCTCGGTAGAACTGGCTCAGAAACACACGGTGTTTCCCATCCTTCTGGACGAGGCGAACAGAATTCTCTCCATCGTCGCCGTCGATCCGCTCGATCTGGACATGGAGCAGGAGATCTGTCGCGCCGCCGGACTGTCCACGGTACGCTCCTTTGTTTCCCGCCCGGCCGCCATCAAGGCGGCCATAGCCAAGTTCTACAAGGGTGATATCCACGCGTTTACGTTGATCGACAAGGAGGGGATCGAGGCCTTCCAGTCGATGATGGACGTCTATGAACGAAACCTTCTCGACGAGGGGACCATGGTGGCCGCGGTCGCCTCGAGCGGTACATCCAAACGCGAACACGTCCTGTCCGCGGATGAGATCGACCAGCGCGACAAGAGAGTCATGGATACGGGCAGATTCAGCGTGGTGGCGTCCAAGAACCTATCTCTCGAGATTGTACGGGTTCTCGTCTCCTTGCTTGAAAGCAGCCGAAAGGACTTGTCCGGGCACTCTGTGCTCACCGCGAACTACACGGAAACGATGTGCACACGCATCGGTGTCTCCAAGTGGGATGAGGGCGCAATTACCCTCGCGGCATTGTTACACGATCTCGGGAAGGGTGATCCGTACCACCTGACCGCGTTCAACGTTGCCGAGTGGGATGGGCACCGGACGACGGCATTGAAACGTTTCGAAACGCCCTTGAGATTGCTGGAGTCCGCCAACGTTCCCATGGAGACAATGCAGGCCATCCGCCACATGTACGAACGGATCGACGGGAGCGGTTTCCCGGACGGCCTGAACCGGGCCGAGATCCCGTTGGGGTCGCGGATCCTGGCGATCACCGACACGTTTTCAGATCTCACTTCCAATTCTCGCAACCCGTTTCGTCGTATTTTGTCACCTTCCGAGGCCATCGGGGTGATCAAGGAATCCGCCAAGCCGGTTTTCGACACAAACCTGCTCGACCTCTTCGACATAGTGGTGGCGGGAGACGATATCAAGCGCCAGTTACTCACCGGAGCCAAGTCGGTGCTCGTGGTCGATTCCGATGCGGAGCAGTGCGCGGTTCTCGAGATGCAGCTGATCACCCACGGCTTCAACGTTTGCACTGCCAGAACGGCTGAAGAAGCCATCAAGATGCTGATCAACGATCCGGCCGACATCGTGGTATCCGAAGTTGATCTCAAGCCTTTCGACGGTTTCGAGATGAAGAAACGCCTCAACGAGCAGAGTAACATCAATACCATCCCGCTCATTTATTTCACGTCCAGATCCGCCTCGAGCGATGTGAAAAAGGGTTTCGATCTGGGAGCCCAGGACTACGTGCTCAAGCCTTCCGCCATAGAAGTGCTCGTAACCAAGATCCAGATGTTCCTCGGTCGGGCCCGAGCGAGCGTAACCGTCGACGGTGTCTCCGGATCACTGAAAGAGATGTCGATTCCGGATCTGGTACAGATCCTTGGCCACGGGCGCAAGACCGGCCGGCTCAAGCTGGATTCGGGCGGCCATACAGGCGAGGTTCATTTCGTTGATGGCGACATCTACAACGCCATTTTCGAGGGCAAGAGCGGCGAGGAGGCGTTCTTTTCCATGATCATGTTCAAGGAAGGCAGGTTCTCCCTCGACCCCAGCTTCACTGCCTCGGAACGCGTAATCAACATGACCCCGGAGATGCTTCTCCTCGAGGGGCTCCGTCGATTTGACGAGGACAATCGGTAGTAACCCCATCCCGGCCTTCCCCTGAGATAGGGGAAGGGGAAGATGGTGGGGGCCGGCTTTAAATCTATTTTCTGCCGCGGTTGCGGACGTGCCCGATGAAGGCTTCGAGGAGTCGTGCGCGATCCTTGTACGTGGACTGACGGGCAAACTCTTTGTAGACTTCCTGGATCTTCTTCACCAGATCGTCGCCGCCCTCCGGAGTGAGCAGGTCGAGAGATCGCACGTTGGCCTGGATGGCCACCTTTGACGGGTTGTTCAGATTGTCTGACAGAACCTTGACCACGGTCTCGCGTTTGCTGGGATCGTCACGAGCAATTCTGTAGGCGGTGACGATGGCCCTCTCGACGTTCTTGTTGGTGTGTTCGCCGATGACCTTGAGGTAGCAGTCGAGATCGTTTCCACACTCCACGCCGAACTTGATCCTGTCCATGTACCCGGTGATGCGCTTTTTCATGATGTCGCATTCGTTGCGGGCCTGCTTTTCCTCATCCTTGCTGGCGCCTTCCGGGAACCGTTGCTCAATGATTTTGTCGCAGTTGATCTTCTTGTGCGCCTTTTTCATGTCCTTGATGAACTCGTTGCCGCATATCAACGACGCGTTGTAGAAGCTCTTGTCACGCATGGAGTCGTCGCCGGCACGGGAGACCTCCAGCATAAGGGGGCACGACTCCTTTGGGTAAAGAAGAAGTCCCAGCGCGCGGATATAGCCTACCGCCTCTTCGGCCTGAAGCTGGAGGGTCTTGACCTTGCCCTTTTTATCAAAAACGAGGCGCTTCTTGATGACGCCAAGCAGGGGCTTGTGACCCAGCTTGGCCAGCGCAACCGCCGCCCAGTTTCGGCGCATGGTCGCCCAGCCTTCCGGCGCGAAGTTTACCGCCAGGCCTTCGATCTTGGAGGCGGTCTCGTCGGCCGCGTCCGGCTCGGAGTGATTCAACTCGCCCTCAAGGTACTGGATGACCACGGGTGACTGGTAGGCAAGCGTTCCCAGGAAATCAACCGCCTGCTGGATGTACCAGGTGGGGTTTTTCATGGCGGCGTCGTTCTTGATTTCTTTTTCGAACGCCTTGTTGAACGCTGCATCCTTTTGTAGTCCGAACTTCATGATGCCGGTCACTACCGCGTCCCGATCGTGGATCTGCTGCAAGGCGGCAAAGGCAATCTGGCCGAGGCCGACGGGTTGCCGCTCGCCCTTCATGGCGATGCCGCGGATGAGTACGGGGACCGCGGCCGGATCGCCGATCCTGCCGAGCCCCTTCATGGCCTTCATGTTCAGGCGCAGCTCCTGCAGAGTGTCGGGAGTGTCTACGATTTGTATGAGCGCATCGACCGCCTTGCCCTTGTGGGATGTGGTCGGATGTTCCACCACGATGGTCGTGAGGGACGAGATGATCGACTGGGCGATCACGTTCTCCTCTGCGGTGAACGGAGCACCGGGCCTGCGATCTCGCGCCGTGGTGATCTTGTTGAAGGCCTTGAGGAGCTCGGGCAGCGCCACCTCCACCTTCTGACGCTGGACCGCGTTGGCGGCGACGGCGAACATGGACGCGTCCACTGATTCCTCAAGATCAAGGGCCTGCAGATACACAGGGACCGACGCCGGATCGTTCATCTGAGCGAGCAATTCGATGACGGTCTTTCGGTTGAACTTGTCGCGATTCCACTTGTTGAAGCCGTCGATAAGGCCTGGAACAAGGATCTTGGTCAACTCCTTGACCTTGGGGTTTTCCAGATCGTTGTCGTTTTCCTGCATGGTGGTGTTGAAAAGCTCTTTGATATTCTTCAACGCCGACTCCCGCCACGGCCGATCGTGCATCTGATCGAGCAGGAACTCCGGATCACCCTCGTCACGACATCCAACAACGAGACTTGAGATCACGAAAGCCGTGATCAACATAACAATGGGTACCCTCTTCATGAACCCACCTGCGTCTTTCTGCGCCGTTCGCGCTATTTTGACGAAATTCCTTTTAAATACAAGCCGTTACGGTTCTACGTTATGTGGGCGAGTATAGAAGACGTACCGTTCACTGTCAAGCAGGGCCGGACATGGAAAATGAACATTTCACATGGTCATGGAATCCATCCAAATCACTTCACCTGGTCGAGGAAAAAACTGGAGCGCAAGGGATGGTCGAGTTGTTGCTCAGTGAACTTGCTTATCGCTGAATATATCTCGTCGAGAACCGCATCATCGAATGTCATTGTGGAAATTGCACTCAGGTCGCGCTTTTCCATCAGGGTCAACGCGTTTGCCGCGTCGGCGCACAAGAGGATGGGGCCTCCGCCGCACGGAGTGCAGACGATCCCCCCACGATGGGGGTCGAAGTATGCCTTTTTGTTCCGGGGCACCGGTGTTCCACAGGTAGTGCAACATCCGATCCCGACCGCCACGCCACAGAATGCGAGCACACGAAGCTTGGCGCATAGAGCGAGTCCTTTCACGGATACTGTCTTTGGGGCAGACACCAGGGACATGAACTCGCGCAGAAGATCGAACATTCGGGGATCCGGATCATTCTCGGGGGTGAGTTCCCGCACCAACTCAGTGACGAGAGCAGCCGAGCCGATGCGGTCGAGATCGGTAGCGAGACCGGGGTGAGAGTCCACAAGCAAGGCCTCGTTCAGCAGGAACATTTTTTCGTGCCCTCGCCCGCGGCCGAGGGAAACCTCCAGCAACGCGAATGGTTCGAGCGCTCCTCCAAACCTCTTTTTCGAGCTGCGAGCCCACCTGGCGATGGCGCTTATCTTTCCCATCTCCCTGGTGAACAAGGTCAGTATTCGATCTGAATCGCGGTAGTCCACCGTGCGCAAGATGAACGCCCTGGTGACCTTTATGTTCTGGCTCAAACGATGGCCGTTACGATATTGAAATAGACAATTACTCCGATGATATCGACTGCGGTTGTCACGAAGGGACCGGTGGCAACCGCCGGATCGATGTGCAAACGCGCGAACAGCATGGGTATGGCGGCAGCGACCGTGGCGGCGAGCACCATCGCGACAGCGGAGGCGGAACCCACTGCCACGGCGAGCAGGAAGGGGTCGGCTACGGAGTCGCCCCGGAACCGGAAGAACCCCATGGCTCCGAGGGCCACTCCGAAGAGAATTCCCAGAACGGAGCCGACGAGTATCTCGCTTCCGACTACCCGCCAGAATTTCTTGACGTCGATTTTTCTGGTGGCAAGACCGCGCACGACGATGGCCAGGGTCTGAGTGCCCACGTTTCCGGCCATTCCGATGATTACCGGGATGAACGCCGCCAGCGGAAGATAACGAGCCAGGGTTTCTTCGAACCCGGTGATCACGAAGGAGGCCACAATGCCGCCGACCAGGGCCGCAGAGAGCCACGGTGCGCGAAGCCAGATCGACCTGAGCGGGGACCGCCGTTCGTCGTAATTATCGCCGGCGCCGGCCATCTTGAGAATATCTTCGGTGGCCTCTTCCCTGATAACGTCGATGACGTCGTCCACCGTTACCATGCCCACGAGTCTGTTCGTATCGTCCACAACGGGCACCGCGAGGAAGTCATATCGAGAAACAATCCGTGCAACCTCCTCCTGATCCTCCTCTGTTTTTACCGATACCACCTGCGGGTTCATGATGTCCTTGATGATCGATTCGGGCCGGCAGGTGACGAGCTGACGTAGTGAAAGCACGCCCACAAGGGAATCGTGATCATTGACCACGTAGAGGTAGAAGGCCATCTCCACATCCGGGGATTCCTGGACGGTGAGAATGGCCTCCGATGCGCTCATGTCCTGGGGAATGGCCAGAACGTCCGGGCTCATGATACCGCCGGCCGTGGCCTCCCCGTATCGAAGTAGCTCGGTGACCTCTTCGGATTCCTCCACCGGCATGGCCTCGATGATCTTGGCCGACAGGGTCTCTTCCAGTTCGCCGAGGAGGTCGGCGCTGTCGTCACCCGACATCTCTCGAACAATGGCCACCGCACGATCAAGCGGCATCTGTTCGACAAGATCTGTCGCCATTCGCATGGACAGGGCGGAGACCACCTCCGCCTGCATTGTGTTGCCACCCGCGAGAGACAAGAGACGCAGCTGATCATCCGGGATGAACTGGCCGAGGACCCCGGCGAGATCCACCGGATGCGTGCGCTCCAGGATTTTGCGGATGTTCGGTCCCGCATTTCGCCGAAGAAGCCGTTTCAGCGTGTCTGCAAACCGGTGGCTCTGGTGTTGCGCTTGCGGCATCTCTTGTTCTCCGGGCTGTTTACAGGCCGGCCAGTGTCTTTGTGCAGTCGGCTCCCACCTCGCTGGTGGGATCTATTTCACGGCAGCGCTCGAAGGCATCCCTGGCATCCGTCTCGTTACCAATTCTCAGGTGGGTCATTCCGAGCAGCTGGTGAGTTTCCTGCATCTGATCGCATCCACCGTCCGTTATATTTATCGCGCTCTCGAGGCTCGCGAGGGCCATCTCGTACTCACCCTTTTGATAGTAAGCTTCACCGAGCCTGAATTTTCCCACGCAGAACAGAGGCTGGTCGAACAGAGCCAGACGTAGAATCTCCACTGCCTTGTCGTACTCGCCCAATTCGATATACGCCCACCCCAGGTTGCCCATGGCCAGCCACGGCTCGCGGTTCAGAACCTCTGCTGAGGCTTCCTTGAGCAGCACCACTGCCTCGTCGAGCTGCCTGGTATGGATCAACAACACACCCATACTGTTGAGGACCTCGACCCGTTGCGTCGGCCTGCTTGTGTCGCGTAGTTTGAGCGCTTTGCGAAGGTGCTTCTCTGCCAGATCGTATTCACTTCTCCCGAGCCTGATGGTGCCGAGCAGGTAGTGGGCATTATCGTTGTTCGGATTGGCCTCCACCGCTCTTGTGAGGTGCCGAATGGCCTCCAGGTTGTTGTGCTCCTGGAACCAGACCACATACGCCGCCTGGTAGAATCGTTCCGATTTCCTTGCGTCACTCTCGGAAATATCGGCTGCGCCACAAGCGGCCAGGAAGACCCCTGCGAGGAACAGTATGATCGGGTATGTGCCTTTCACCATCGTCTCCTCATTTGGCGCATCAAGCAGGCTAGAGCCACAAAGAAGCTGCGTATCAGGAATACCGGTTTCGGTCAAGGAGAGGGGCGGTGAAAAACGCTTTGTTACCGGGGTGTTACCGCTGAAACGACTCAGATTGCGTTGATCGTATAGTGCTTCTTGATCTCGGTTATCTGCGAGGCGTTGCACTTGAAAGAAACATGGACCAGATCCATTTTGATAATGTTGCCTTCCTCGTGACCGGCGCCGATGAGGATCTCCAGCTTGTCAGAGGACAACACGGATCTTCGTCCCCCGGCCGCGTTTTTCCTCGCTATGATCTCGACCTTGTTCTTGCCCTTTTTGAACCAGGCGGAGATCTCCGTGATGATCGTCGGGGATCCCGACTTGATCAACTTGCGCTCGATACCGTTGACCTTGACGACCAGATCGTATTGCGCACGGCCGCCTTTGGAAGGCTTGGTAGCGAGGAAATATCTGGACGCGAGTCTGGGGTTGGCGCCGGCTTCAGCCTCGGTGGCAGACGTGCCGGAAGGTTCCGAGTCGTCATCAACCACCTCCACCTTGTACTTCGAGGAATTGATGTGGATGTCCCCATTGTGGTCAATGAAAACGGTGGATTCCTTGAAGGTCTGATTTCGCACGCCGCTTATGTCCACACCGTTCAGGTAGACGTTCGCCGCCATCACCGCCGGCGCCGCCGCAACGAGCGCCGCCACGAGTATCATCGAAAAAAAGCCGTTGCTCCGCATATTTCACGCCTCCCGCCTGGTAAGCTTTTTGTCAGTCAGCTATTTGACGTTTATAAAAGAACGAGATTCTAGGTTTTCTTCAGTTCTTCCTTCATCCCCATAAGTCGATAGAGTTTCTGGAGAGCGCCCACGTCGTAGATCTCCAGCTTTTCCCCGACGATTCCCAGGTATCGGTTCTCCTTGAGTTGGAGGATCCCCCTCTTGACGGAATCCACGTCGAGTCCGATGCGCGAAGAGATCTCGATAGGTGAAATGCTGAGCATTACGTGGGACTCCGATGGCGATTCCAGGATTGAGAGCCTGATCAAAGTGTTGACGATCTTGCTCTGGGAGTCGCGCAACATCATGTTCTCGATGCGCTCCTCGGAGGCTCCGAGGCGTCGGATGAGTTGGCTGATCAGCTTGAGCGCGATATCCGATTGATCGCGCATCAGCGCCTCGAAGGCGCTGGATACGAAGGCCAGCACGCGGCAATCGCCCAGGGCCACCGCCGAGGCCGTTCTCATGTGCCCTTTTTCCAGTGCATTCTCGCCGAAGATATCCCCCACCTTGAGAATGATTATATCCCTCTCCACATGGCGAACTTTCCGAATGAGCCGGACGCGACCCTCCAGGATCATGAAGATCTCGTTCGCCTCGGTCTCCTCGGAGAAAATGAGATCGCCGCCGCTGTAGCTCCTGCCGAATTTCTCGAACAGGCGTTCCGCGTTTTTGGAATTGATATCCATGATTCAGGATAATTCTAGACGATGCCTGAGCAAAAGCAACATGGCTTCAGAAAGACGCCTTGGCGCGGAAGAATGCGAGGGACGGTCCCGCGGCGGGCATGCCGAATTTGGACTCGTCGTGTCCCAGGAGGAAGTAGCTCCCCAGGGCCATCTCCAGGCCGTCGATGGGCCGGACGACAATGGAGGGAAAGAGGACGAGGGATCCGATGGTTCCGTCATTGGTGGCGCCCATGGCGAAGGACTCCACTCGGCCGTCACCGTCGTCGTCGAGGGGAATATCGTCGTCTTCGTGGGGGATTTCGCCCATGCCGACCAGCCGCAGCAGCACGCGTTCCTGTGCCATCTTGATGTCCACGGTGGCGATCCAGTAATTGTTGATGGCGTGCGATCCGAACTCGTCCAGGAAACCGTGCAGGAACTGAGCGGTGACGAACAGATGCTCGTTGATGGAGTAGTCGGCGCCTATCGTGTACTTGAAATACGGCTGGTCCGTCACAACGTCGTCGATGATCACCTCGGCCCCCGGTGCTACCTCGGTGATGTCGAAAGACATCTGCACTGTCTCGGGAAAGAACACCGCCCCTTCGAGCCAGAACCCGGCGTCGTCGAGGAAGGGCAGTTGCCCCGCAATATCGAAGCCGAGCACCTGCTTTTTGGGGTAGACCAGTTTGACCTCTGAGTCCACGTCGAGGATGGGCGTCCCGTCCGCGGCGGACTCGCCGGCTCGCTCGGCGGAGGAGTAGCTCTTTACGGGGACCGGGAAAGTGTCGATACCCTTGTAGTAGGAGAGCGACATATCGAACATGCCCACCAGCCATTGCATCTTCAGACCTACCTGGCTGTTGGCCATACTGAACTCGGGCATGGACGCAACCACGTGGGGCTGATGGATGTTGTAGTACTCGGGGTTACGCAAATAGATGTTTCTGATGCGTTCCGCCCGGAGCCTGGTTTGCGGGCTGACGAACGGAAACATGGACTCGGGATCTCCAACCGCCAGCAAGGCGGAGCCCGGCACCATGGCGGGCTGGAACACCGGCACCCAGACCGCGGTGAAGATGAAATTGTCACCCCCGGGATTCCAGTCGAGCCTGATCATCTCGTTGGCCACGAGTTCTCCGAGTTTGAGCGGGTCCTCCATGTCGGGGGCGTTCAGGTTGTTGGTGGGGTTGAATACATCTGACGCGCCCCACTGGACGATCTGGCGTCCCACGCGCAAATCCAGGTACGGCAGGATCTCGATCACCTCGATATAGGCCGCCTGGCTCTCGAAGTGATACGGGGAGACCGTGTTTCGCGTTGTGAGGCCTTCGAACTCGGTATCCCTGGTGAAGCCGGTCCATACGAACTGGATATCCCCCACGAAACGGAGCTTATCCGGCACCAGCGATGCCTTGAGGTCGAAGCCCAGGGCGGTCTGGTTGCGGTAGATGCCGGGCTCATCAACCCGGTGCACCGACGCCCAGAGATCGTTCTCGACAAATGCGCCCCAGTCGACCTCGACGTCCGCCGCCGCAGCGGAAGCCATGGACACCGACGCGGCGATAATAGCGATGATAAAAGCGATTCTCATCATATCGGCGGACTATCGCAAGAAGGTCGAGCAAGGTCAACCTGGCCTTCAATCCCCGGCGTCCGGGCCGTACCGTACTGCCCCCTATCCCCGGCCCTTTCCCCCGGGAGGGGATAGGGGTTTTTTGTAAGGGAAGATTCCTCAGCACCCTTCGGTAAAGTCGTCGCAGGTGTCGACTGCGTTGTTTTGGATGCAGGCACTACCAAACGAGGTTAGCTGCTCCATGATTTCCACCGGCTGACAAGTGGGCAGATTCGGATTTTCATGCACTTGAAATTTGTCGCTGATAGACTCCAGTCCCGGTGCAGAGATACTGATCAATCCCTGATTGTTATGGAGCGTAAAATAACCCCCGACATGGGTCAAAGAGGCGGGAAGTTCCAGATGCGTCAATAGGTTGGCTTTTCCGATTGCGAGGTCGGCACCAACACTCTCCAGGTCGGTCGGGAAAACCAGCTGCGCCAGATAGTAGTTTAGCGAGATATCCAGCGAACCGCCAATGCTTTGAAGTGACTGGGGAAGTCTGATTGTCTTCAGACTATGGTTGGAAGACAGATACACATCCCCACCAACTGACTCGAGTGTTTCGGGAAACTCAAGATTCACCAAGTCGTCGTTTTCGTAGAAGTAGAAACGCCCACCAATGTGAGTCAAACCGTTCCCAAGGTTTAGCTCCGCCAGGTCGAAGTTTCGCGAGAAATCAATATCGCCGTCGATCACCTCGAGTGAATTGGGAAATTCGACGGAAACCAGGGAGAAATTGCGGCTGAATACAAGATCACCACCGATGTACGATAACTCTTCTGGCAGTTTGAACGACTCGAGAGAGAAGCTATATACTAGCCAGATGTTCCCTTCCACATTTTGCAGAACAGGCGAGATGCTAATCGAGCTCAGATAGGGGTTTTGAGTCAAGTACAGGCCGCCGTCTATGGAATTCAGCGAGCCCCCAAGATCCAACGATTCGATTGCCGTGTTGTGAGAAATCGAAAGATGACCGGCTACTTCCTCCAGGCGTTGGAATCCGTCAACGGTCACAACCGTGTCATTTCCCTGCATGACCAAGTCCCCCCCGATACGCATCAGGCATTCGGGTCCATCAAGGTGAGGGAACTGCGGATCCAGTATCAGCGAGCCGGTTATCTCCGCATAGTCCCGCAGGGTGTCCAACGAGTTAGCATCGGTGATTTCATAGTTACCCTCCCATACCAGCTCCAATGGGCAAGGATCGTCGCTGTCGCAGATGCCGTCACCGTCGCTGTCACCGGTAGTCTCGTCGCCCACGCAAACCGACCCTCCTTCCCCATCATTTTGGGTCGAATTATCATCTTGATTATGGAAATCACATCCGAGCAAGATCACAACAAACATAAATGGAATGGATTTTATTGTTTTGAACATGTTCAATCCACGTCTTCGCAAACCAAGTCAAGATCGACCTCTACCCAGAGACCCGTACTGACGATCACAGGTGTCAGTCCATCCCAGCATTCGGCCCCATTCGACATAAAGTACAACGCGCTGACAGAGTAGGCACCGCTCGGCAACTCGATTTCGTAGTATCCATCCACATCGGTATGGGTAGCTCCTCCACCCGTGTTCGTTCCCAGATTTCCCGCAGAGACTATTACGCCTTCCCACGGATTACCGATCTTAACGTAGCCCCTTATTCCGGACGGGTTCGTCATCCAGTCGGTATCGGTATCTCCCGCATCAGCGCCTGTGTCGGTATCTTCGGTGTCTCCCTGGTCGCCGTCGATCGGTTCGTTGTCTATCTGTCTTTCCTCGGTTTCGTCCAGGCAACCGGAAACGAAAACCGAGAATGCAAGAAAGATTGTCGCGGCGACCGATCGAGCGCACCCGATATCGTGGCCCCGCGCCCCCGCCGGCTTTCGACGGCTCAGTACGGTTTTTGCGAATCGCGCCATTGCCGTTTCCTTTCTTCAGGAATTCGATGCATGCCGTACATACTGCAAACTCAATGCCAATAATCGCATTGTTCAGCTCGGCTCAAGTGGTTGAAATCACATGATCTGGTGGGTTGAACAGGCCATAGATACTGTGCCACATGTGCCATTCGCCGTTGAACTTATTGCGTGGAACAAACATGTGTTTGAGCCTGAGTTTCGGATGATTATGAATGCTCCGCCTCCCTTTCCCCTTCCGGGGGAAAGGGTTGGGGATAGGGGGCTATCGCAAGGAAAAACTCAGCTTGTTACCTTTTTTCAATCCCCGGCGTCCGGGCCGGCGTCGACGATATCGATTTTGGCCTTTTCGATGCCCATTTGCTCGAGCTGCTCCTTCGCCACGGCGAGGTCCGGCGCCAGGGTCAGGGCGATGGTGAACGCCTCGGCGGCGAGGAGATATTTGTGCTGTCCGCGATAGGCCAACCCCAGGTTGAAGGCCGCCTCCGGGTAATGGGGCTCAATCTCCAGTGCCTTGCGGTGATGCATCGCCGCCTTTTCGAGCAGGCCCGCCGCCGCGTACACGAGCCCCAGGTTGTTGTGGGCCTCCGCGTCGTCCGGTTGGATTCGGAGCGCCGCCCCGTAGGCCTGCGCCGCCGCCTTCAACCGCCCCTCCTCCTGAAGGGCTATTCCCATGTTGTAATGCGCCTGCGCGCTGTACGGATCCAGAGCCAGCGCTCGAGAGTGATATTGCCTGGCGTTTGCCCATTCGCTTCGTCCGGCCTCGACAAGTCCGAGCATGTCCCACGCCTCTGGAAGCCACTGTGCCCTCTGCGTCAGCTCCCGAAGCAAACCCTCCGCCTTCTTCAGCCGGCCCATATTGCGATAGGCCTCCGCCAGGGAAAGCGAAGCCCCGTGAAGATCAGGATCGATCTCGAGGGCCTTGACGAGGTGAGGAATGGCGCTTGCGGCGTCTGCGGACGAAAGGATCGCAGTCCCGAGGTTGTAGCGCGCCAGGGCGTTGTCGGGCTCCGAAGCGACGAGCCCCATCAGCGACTTGATCGCCCGGTCGGTGTCACCCAGATCGAGGTGCAACAGCGCTCGGTTGATGATGGCTCGACCGTTGTTCGGATCGATCTTCAGTGCCCTGTCGTAGAGCTTTCCGGCGTCCTTGCGAAATCCCAGGTTTCCCAGGTAACTGCCGATCTCGAACAGCTTTTCCGGATCATCGCCGTAGAGTTCCACCAGGGCCAGGTAGTACGGGTGGCCCCGATCCAGCCGCTCGCCGAACAGGGCGATCTTCTTCCCGTCGGGCCACGCCTCCTTCGCCCGATCGAGCATGCCGCTCAGGAGAAACCCCTGGGCCTCGAAGGTGGTTTCGAGCTTCGCCAACACGTCCGGCTCCCGATCCCCCATCCGAAAGAGGTATGGGGCGACCCCGGAGCGCACCGCCAGAAGGAGAGCGGGCTCCATCCGACGCCCCTCCGAGTGTTCCGTGATGTATGGCAGGAAGGGCTGGTTGTCGGTCTGGACCGGCACGCCCTTCGTCCATCCGGTCGCCACGGAAGGCGATGCCAGGAAGCAGTCCAGGATTTCGTCGGGAGAAGTCATGCCGTAAGGTTCCAGATCCTTTTGGATGCGCGGTTCCTTCAATCGTGCGGACAGCTCCCGGTAGTCGATTACCAGTGGTTCAAGGGTTCCCACTAGCTTGACGTACGCCACCTGTCCGTAAGTCTCGAAACCCACGTTGACCCAGAGGGTGGTATTGGGGAAGACCTCCATGAAAGTACGCACGATGATCTTGAACTCCCGCTCGGACAGCCCGTGGAGGGGGAGCCACTGCACAGCGATGCCGTCTTCCTCGAGGTGATCCCGCATGAGCTCGTAGAACTCCAGGGTGTACAGGATCCACGAGTCCACCGACTTTGGATGAGTGGAGTCCACCATCATCACGTCGTATCGCTCGTCGCTTCGCAACAGGAACTGGCGCCCGTCGCCGATGTGAAGGTGGAATCGCGGATCGTCGAGCACGTTGTTGTTGATATCGGCGAACTCCCGGGCCGCCTGTTCCATGGAACTCGACAGATCCACCACGTCGAGACTCTGGAGTGGATGTCTGAGGGCCGCCCCCGCAGAGAGACCGGCACCCAAGCAGATCATGAGACCCTTTTGCGGTTTGGGATGAAGAAGCGGTCCGAGGTGACCGAGCAGCTTGAAGCTCTGGTCGTGCACCAGCCGGGTGGTGACCTCGTTGACTGCGTTTATGAAGAGTTGGCGCTCGCCGTTGATCGAATTTTTCGTCACCGAGACGGTCCCGGTGCGACCCTCATTGTAATAGATAATTTCCTGGTGATTCTTGCCAACCGCTTCTTTGAGCATTTTCCTGGGCATGTTCGATCCCGTGGAAACGCCCACAGATGCGACGACAAACAGGGCGAGCAGCGCCATTTTTACGACGCGGCGCGTCCCTTCCTCACATAGCAACAGGGGAATAACTCCCAATGCCGCCACGACGCCGAGAAACGCGAAGGTGTTTTGTATTCCAATGGTCGGGATGATCGCGAACCAGGTGACGATCGATCCTGTGGCCGCGAAGATCCCGTTCACCATGATGGCGGTTCCGATCCTTCTTCCAGAGCTCGACGCGGGACCGGCGTAGAGCGCGCACGCGGCCGGGAGTGATGCCCCGGCGAAAACGGCCGGCAGAAGAACGAGGATGGGCGTGAACAGAATCTCTCTGTAGAATTCGGTCCACAACGATGTAGTGAGGTTGCTCCAGCCGGCCAGGTGGAACGGATCCCTTCCCAGCGACACAATGAGTGTTGTCGCCATTACATATGAGACGAAAAGGCTGACCACAAGCAGGACGAGCATCCACGAAGCGACCTTCACCGGATCGCGCTTCGACAGGAGCCGGTGGAGAAGACCCCCGAGTCCCAGGCCCGCGAGGACAACCACCAGGAGAATAGCGAAGGCGTAGGTGTCGTGACCGAAAACGAAGGTGAGAATACGCGCCCAGACCACCTCCGAGGCGAGCATGACGAACCCACCGACCCCCGCTGCGATCAGGGCGGCGATGGCGGTCTTGCGAGCTGGGATACCGGACTCATCCTCGGGTTTCGCCGGAGCTTTCCTGTTTGCGACGCCACCGGAAAGGCGGGAGACAGCGGCGACGATCAACGCTGCGACAATGCTGGCGCCGGCAGCCAGGAAAGAGGTTTCGATGAGCCCGAGGGAGGGGACGGCCACAAACCCGGCGAACGCGGCGCCGGCGGTTCCTCCCACGGTGTTGATTCCGTAGAAAAGCCCCACGCGATTCTTCACGTCCTCGGATACTACCGCCAGGGCCCGGACCAGCACCGGGACCGAGGCGCCCATCAGGCAGGCGGGAATTGCCACGAGCACTGCGGCGACGACGAGCCTCACCACTGCGGGCGCGCCGGATCCGGAAAGGGCCGGGATGACGAAGGGCATCATGACGGCGTAGACGCCCAAGGCCACCTCCGCGATCACGTAGATCTTCAGGGGGGAAGAGATGCGATCGGCCAGTCCCCCGAGGAGGCGGGCGCCCAGGGCCATGCCCAGCATGAAGGAGCAAAGGACCAGGGCGATGGCGTCGGCGGAGTTGCCCAGGGGCACCACGAGCATGCGTGTCCAGATGATCTCGTAAGAAAGACCTGCGGCTCCGGAGATCAGCGTTGCGATAGCCAGCGCGATCACGGCGCGCAGCGAAGTGTGCCTGTTTGTCATTACCGTTGCATGTCTCCATCGGGTTCGGGTTTGCGTTCGTACATCAGGTAGAGTTTCTTCTGGGCTGTCACGAATTTCCTGACGAGTTTATACCTGCTCGCAATGAGCTTCTGCACCTGCGGGAGTCCGGCAATCCCGAAACGGTTGCGCAGGATGATCAGCCGGGTGCCCGGCTCATCTATTCGTCTGATCAGATCGCCGGGATCCGCGTTGCCGGAGCGATATCTCTGGATATTGGTGTCCACCTCGGCCGCTGCGATGGAGCGGCCGGTCAGGAGAGCGAACAGGGGAACGGTGCCCGAATCGCCGAAGATACTGTAACCCTCGTCGGTGCGCTCGATTATCTCACGGGTGATCTTGTCGACCACATCCAGATGCCTGCTCTCGTGCCAGAGGTAGGATGTGTAGCTCCAGTAGTGATCTCCGATGGTCCGCTGGTCATTCCAGATGACGGATCTTACGGCGTCGTTGACAGGGCCCGGAAGCATTCCGTCCTTCCAGGTGTATTCGTGTGTCCTCTTCGCCACCGGAAGATCGATCTCCTTCTGGTAGTAGTTCAACCTGGATTCGAGCCTGGGTCCGAAAAAGAACGTCGCGAGGATACACGCCACGGCGATGATACCTCCCGCTATCGTCACGCGGTTCAACCCGGTGGCAGAAGCCCGCCTCCTGTCAATAAAGAGCCGTACACCTCCCTGGAACAACCTGGAGACCAGCCATCCACCGGCCATCGCCGCGAACGGAAAAGAAGGGACGAAGTAGTACATCCACACGCGGTCCATGTTGAGCAGGATCAGCCCGAAGAGGGCGGCGGTGAACGCTCCGAGCAATGGAAGGCTTATCCGCGCGCCCCTGATCGCATCGCTCAGCCGCTCGATGATCCGCAGATCCGAGGCGCTCTGTTTCCATCTCCGGGCCATCGCCCCGAACATGGCCGGAACGGAGAGCGCGAAAATCGCCAGGGGCAGAGCGTTGTGGAACAGGACGTTCGCCTTCATGTTGGCCAGGCTCTCGGGTTTCATGGGGGTCTTCTGCGCGTGATAGCGCAGCATGTTGTGGACCATGTCCTCGAAACCGGCCCAGGCTCCCACGGCGAGGAACACGACAGTTCCGAAGCCGGCGCCCCACGCGATGAGTCGAAGACCCGCGCGTCGATCCGAGACCAGGATCCACACGGTGAGCGCGATCACTCCCGGGGCTGCGTAGAGCCTCGTGAAGACCGCAGCGACGCAGAACCCGGCGCACACCTTGATGTGACCCGTCCTCGCGGTCATGAAGGCGACAAGCATGAGGGTGGTTGTCATGTTCACCCCGGTGAAATGGGATGAAGCGCGGAGGGGTTCGTAGGCGAGGATGTAGAGCGCGAGGGCCGCCGCCGACGCGACGAATCCCGACTCCCTGCGCACCATGATCGCCAGGACCAGACCCCCGGCCAGGCACCAGGCGACAGGAAGCATGCGCGCCATGAGAAACTGGTATCCGAAGACCTTCAACAGCACGGCGGTGAGGGCAGCCTGCAGCGGCGGGTGGGCCATGGCGAAGCCGCTATAGGGCGCAACACCCTCGGATACGAGCTGCGCCTGATAGAGGTAGATGTGCTCGTCGCCGCCGTAGGCGTTCATGCCGAACATCTTCAGCACCAGCCAGAACAGCGAGATCAGACCGATCCCCAGCATCCACAGAAGCCGAGGTGACAGAAACGGCGCACCGGTCTCATTCGATGGCGTCTTCTTCTTTTGTTTGTGTCGAACCATGTTCAATTGAATCGTATATCAAAAGCTTTGAAATGAATGGACACCTTTTTGGGAAAGAAGTTTCTTTGGGGCGAAAAACGCGAGCCCATAGGTCGATAATTTTGAGACGGAGGGGTTTTGAAATAGGGTTATCGAGTTGTCTGACGGGGAGATGATAGCCATGAACTCAGAAATCAGGAATCCATTCACCATCGATATGGAAGATATGTTCACGGACGAGCAAATCACCGCGCCGTCCAACCTCGACGACCTGACAATTCCCGGAGAGGAAGTGATCGTCCTCGACGCGAAGGGGCGCACGGTGGGGGTGATCGACATCAACGACGTCTCCTCCAGGCGGTAGGTAGTTCTGCCTCGCCCGTTCGGGAACACACCAATTCCTCGTTTTAGTTGTCAATATCGCTTGAAGACTCAACCGCATTCAATACACTGCCATCAACAACAATCGAGGTGACGTCATGCAGATCAAACCGGCTCGCAGAATACAATCACTACCGGTCTACGCGTTCGCCGCGGTCAAGGATAGGGTGGCTTCCCTGAAGGAAAAGGGGATCACTCCGATCGACTTCGGAGTGGGGGATCCCGCCGTGCCCACGCCTTCGATCATTCGCGAGGCGACCA
The DNA here is from genome assembly GCA_030595125.1 of Deltaproteobacteria bacterium. Taxonomy (GTDB): domain Bacteria; phylum Myxococcota_A; class Polyangia; order JAAYKL01; family JAAYKL01; genus JAUVAN01. The sequence continues at coordinate 20,467 of JAUVDV010000025.1, read as the reverse complement.
GGAGCGCGCTGGACGTCCGCGCCGCCTCCGGATACCCGAGCTATATCGGGAGCGCCGAGTTTCGGGACACCGTCGCCGCATGGTCAAAAACCCGTTTTGGTATCGACCTGGATCCGGCAACTGAGATTAGCTCCACCATCGGCTCCAAGGAGGGCATCTTCAACTTCCACGAGGCACTCGTGAATCCGGGCGATCTCGTGCTCATTCCCTCACCGGGATACCCGCCCTACTCTCGGGGCACCTGGTTCGCGGAGGGAAAAACATGGTTCTACCCACTCCTTGAGGCCAACGGATTCCTCCCGGATCTGGACGCCATTCCTGACGACGTGGCGCGGGCCGCGAAGATAATCTGGGTAAACTACCCCAACTCGCCCAGCGGCGTGTGCCCCGGCCTCGATTTCTACAAGCGGATCTACGAATGGACGACGAAGCACGACATCATCCTCGCGTCGGACGAGGCCTACAGCGAGTTCTACTTCGGCAAAGAGCCTCCCCCGACAGCCCTCGATGTCGGGCGTGACGGAGTGATCGTATTCAACTCCCTGTCCAAGCGCTCCGCCATGACCTGCTACCGGGTGGGCTGGATCGCCGGGGACTCACGGATCGTGAGCGTGTTTCGCAAGATGAAGACCAACATCGATTCGGGAACACCCACGTTCATCCAGGATGCCGCCGTCGCTGCCTTCAATGATGAGGAACACGTCAAACAGATGCTCGGCGAGTATCGGCAGAAACGCGACATAATGATCGCCGCGCTCGATGAACTCGGGCTGCCCACCAAAGTGCCGCAAGGCACCCTGTACATCTGGCAGCGGGTTCCCGATGGGATGACCTCCATGGATTTCGCCGCGCGCCTGATGGAACCGGATATAGCCGTCGTCGTCACGCCGGGAGACATCATCTCGGAAGAGGTGGCAGGCGGGCTGAACCCCGGGGAGGGATACGTTCGCTTTGCCCTCACCCCCACCGTCGACGACGTGAAGATCGCCGCGAAACGCATCGCCGCACTGAAATTGTAATCACTTCTGGAACATAAACTGGACACGGAGAATCAGTATGAATGAGCAACGCAAGCAATACTCGGACATCATCAAGAAGGTGCTCGATCCCACCGGGCAACGGACCGCCAAGGTATGTCTGACGCCATATATGTACGATAATGCCCTCTGGGAGCGCATGAAGCGAATCACCGAGGCGTACGCCAATCTGCTGGAGTTCGTCTTTCGGGAGTACCCGACCAACCTCAAAATACAGGAAGTGCTGGAGTACCCCGAAGATCTGGAGCGGTATTTGAGCGCATTGAACATCTACGAGAAGAACCTGGCGGCGGCGCGAATAGATATCTTCGTCACCGGTGACGGTCTCAAGATGTGCGAGTCCAACTGCGAGATTCCCGGCGCCAACGAGGAGAGCTACTTCCTGGAGCAGAAGTACCTGGAGATCTTCGACCCGCAGGGGTGCAAGGCGGTCGAAAGGATGCAGATAGTATACGACACGCTCATGAGTCACTACGAGATCCAGGCGGCCTATTTCAACATGCCCGCAAAGGACTCTCTGAACATCTACCTCACCCAGTGGCAGCCCGAGATCGATCGGATCCTCGGCGAATACGACATCATCATGGACTTCATCCGGCAGCGCGGGCACACATGCGGCGTCATCGATCCCAACGAAGTGGTCATCAGGGACAACATGGCGTTCGCCCCCGACGGCAAGCGGATCGACATGATATACCGACGGTTCACCGCCGACGAGTTGCCGAAGTTTGCGAAGAAGAGCTGGCAGATGGCCATCGACTGGGACAAGGCGGCAGTGGCGGTGGTCAATCCGTTCTGCACCAAGCGGGTGGATTCCAAGAACATCATGGTCCTGTTCAAGGACGAGGAATACGAGGATGTCTTCCCGGCGCACTTCAGGGATGATCTGGCGGTCGTCCGGGAAATCATCCCCTGGACCAAGAAGATCAAGCCGCAGATGATCGATCCGAGCGGCGTGACGGTTGAGGCGGTGGATTTTCTGAACGCCGACAAGGACAACCTGGTGATCAAACACGCCAATGCGTACGCCAGCTCGGCGGTGTTCCTCGGAGACGACATGGACGAGGACGGGTGGCGAGAGGTGGTCACGAGGTCGCTGGAGGGAGACTGGATCGCCCAGGCCAGGATCGAGCTTCCCGAGCTGGAGCTCGAGTACTTCGAGGACGGCGTGGTCAAGAACATCAAGTGCATCTACAACGTCAACCCTTACATCTACAACGGCAAGCTGGGGGGATTCCTCAACCGTGCTTCGACGGACAAACTCACGTCGTTCAAGAGCGGGGAGATAGCCACGATCATGCCGTGCTTCGAAAGGACACAGTAAATGGTGGCACCGATCCTTGTGTCCATCCCCCACGGGGGCTGGAAGGTTGCGCCGCAGATCGAGGAGATCTGGGCGCTCACGAAAAAGGACGCTTTTCACGACGGCGATCCCTTGACCTCGCGGATCTACGACTTTTCGGACCGGGTGGCGGTTCAGATGGTCATGGAGTACTACCGGGCTGTCATCGACCTCAACCGACCTCCCGACGACATCGCGCCGAAAAACCCGGATGGGGTGGTCAAGTCGCACACCTGTTACGGTGTGGAGGTCTACAAGCCAGACTGTCTGCCGGACGAGGACCTCAAGAAAATCCTCCTCGATCAGTATTACTTTCCCTACCACCGCTCCCTGGCCGAAGCGATCGCGCGGGACGATGTCAGGATGGGTGTCGACTGCCACAGCATGGCGGCGGTATCACCGCCCATCGAGAGTGACGCCGGCACGCCGCGACCTTTGATCTGTCTGGGCAATCTGGGGGATGCACGAGGCGAGATCTGCGAACCCTTCAACCGGGTGACCTGCCCGCCGGAGATGATCCGTTTCGTGAAGGACGAGTTCGAGAAAGTATTCGCCCATGAGGATGTGGAGGTCGAAGTGCCCGCAACCGCATCGGCGAACGTACCCTTCAGCGGCGGGTACATCACCAGAACCATCGGGGAGGGAGAGACACCGTTCTTCCAGATCGAGATGAGCAGGGCGCTCTACATCAACGGGTCGACTTTTGATGAGGAGACCCTTCACGTGGACGAGGGTCGCATAGAAGACCTGAATAAAAAGATCTGGGTGGTTCTGGAAAAAACCGCCGCGAATCTGTAAAAGAGTGAGATGCGCTATTTCAACATGATCCTGCTTTGCGCGGCCTTCGCCACAAACGGCGGCTGCGGCGCGAGCAACGCGACCGGCGCCGGCGATGAAACCACGTTGGAGGAGACCCCGGCGTACCCGGCCGTTGAGGATACGGAGCCGTTGCCGGTTGATCCCTGCGACGCTTACGAGACGCGGGCTGCGGGGGTGTGGAACCCACAGATCCGCGGGAACGTCGACTTCTCGGTCAAGATCTACGCTGACGAAATCACGGCGGCGGACGCCGAGTGGCTGGCCACGCAGATGGATCGGTTCACCCTGGCCTGGGTCAGACTCGGCCGCGCTTCCTGCGAGGCTCACTTCGAAACCGGCAGCCTGTCCCAGGATGACTACGCTGCTCGGGTGAGCTGCTTCGACTCGGCGCTGGAGCACCAGCGAGTCGTCGTCTCCACTCTCGCGACCAGCGGCCGCGACGCGGGCAACGACATGGACGATCTGTTTGCCAAGCTGGCCCACTGTGTCCCGGATGAGGCGAGCCCGGATCTCGAGATCCGCACCAATCCCTTCAAGCGCTAGTCTGAATAGTTGGCGGCAGCTACTCGGCGTACAGTCCGATATCGTCGATGAACCAGCCGGTTTCCTCGCCGGTGCGGTCAGTGGCGACCAGAAAGCGGAACCGGAATTCGTCGGTCTTGAACGAGTTGTCAATCTCGACGGAGACCTCGGTCCATGCGTCGCCGGGGATGGTATCGGACCAGGCGTCGTGGTTCGCCAGAGTGGGGGACGTATCCCCGCAAGGGCCGGTGTAGTTGCCGTCGATCTCTCCCTCGTAACCCGGAGACGGGACGACGTCCTGCCAGGTGGATCCACCGTTGCTCGAAAGCTGCAACGCGCCGCCATCTCGCCAGATCGAGCCGTCTACAGGCTGGAAAATGTAGTAGTGCATGAACCTGAGCATTACGGTCGCCGAGGCGGTGGCGCAATCGGAGAGGTTGATCACCGGAGAGACAAGCTCTGCGTCGAGGCACCGCGCGTAGTTACCGGTAAGATCGGTGGCCCAGCAGTTCGATCCGGATGAGCAGGTCTGGTCTCCCGGGTCACCGAGCTCCCACGGATCCGCCGAAATACCGAGGGAGTCGTGGCCGAAGCCCTGGTCTCCCGACTCGAAATCGAAGTCGATGATCGTGCCGGTGCATTCGATAGGATCGGTATCGGTGTCAGTGTCCGTGTCGACATCGGTATCCGTGTCGACGTCGGTGTCCGTATCGGAATCGGTGTCCGCGTCGATGTCCGTGTCGACGTCGGTGTCCGTGTCCGTTCCGGGGAACTCGCTCGTGGCGGAGTAGCACAGGTGATCGCCATCGACGTTGCAGATCCATCCGGGAGGGCAGTCGTCGTCGGTGAGGCACTCGATCTGACCCTCAGTGGGTGCGATGCTGAAACAGGCCGACAAAAAGCACGCCGTCACGGCCAGCGCTGCGAGCGGGACCCTTGTATTTCTGGTGACGGTAACCATCAGAAGCTACCTTTAAGAACAAGACCTGCGGGTGTCGGCACGAGAGACAGCGTTACCTCGTCCTCGTCGTCGGATTCGGCTTCTCGATCGTCCGTGAGCAACAGGTACAGCCCGACGCCGGCGAGGGCGCCTGTGGTGATGAATCCGATCAGCGCTCCGACCTGGTAGCCCTTCATCTTGTCGCGCTTATCGGTGAACGTGTTCCATTCAGTGGCATCGGCAGCCTTGTTTTTATTGACTCCGGCCGCCGCCTGGAGCGCCGTCGAGATCACCAGAGTGGCGCCGGCGCTACCGAGCAGAATGTAGGAGATAGTACGTCGATCAAGCTTGCTTCGCGCCGGTTCATCGGGCTCTGGTTCCGGCTCGTCCTCGCCGAACAGCGACTCCTCGTCCACCACGGGTTCCGGTGGCCCTTCACCGAGTTCATCCTCCAGCTCGCTGATCAGCTTGTCGATCTCGGCGGCGGAGTCGACGTTCGGGTTTTGCTCCCTGAACTGCCGCAGCCGTTTTAGCGTCGACCGCTTGTCGTCGATCAACTTGGAGATCTGAGCGATGTTGAACACCGTGTTCTCGTGTCCCCTCATCTTCTGCGAACACAGGAAGGCGTCGAGGGAATCCTCCAACCTCGCTTCCTTCGACAGTTTACCCCCCTTGTCGAACCACTTCCGGGCCATGTTCTTCGCCCGGCCCGCCTTGGCGGGGCGTTTAGGGCACTCGGATTTGGCGTCCTGGGCCGCGAGCGGCGCTGCCATGAGCAGGCCGACAACCAGTGGCAGAATCGTCTTTATCGACACATCAGTCTCCCCAGGGATTGGAGGCCAGCCCGGTTGAGGCCTTCTTCTTCTTCTTCTTCTTTTTCTTTTTCCATTTCGGAGCGGTCGCCGCCGCCTCAACGGACGGCGTCTCGACGCTGGTCTTCGGCTTCGGTTTGTCTGCTTTCACCGGAGGTTGCTCTGGTTCCGGCTCTGGTTCCGGCTCTGGTTCCGGCTCTGGTTCCGGCTCTGGTTCTGGCTCTGGTTCCGGCTCTGGTTCCGGCTCGGGTTCCGGCTCGGGTTTCACCTCGGGCTCCGGCTTCGGCTTTGGTTCGTCAACCTCGACGGTCGAGACATCGTCCGGCTCGACTTCGTCGCCATTGCCGCTCGCCGCCACCACGATGACCACGACAAGCAGAATCGCCAGCGCTGCGCTACCGGCGATGATCAGCAGCCGTCTGCGGTTGGGCGACGTGTCGGCGGACTTCATGGGGAGGGTGGTGGCCAGATCCTCATCTTCTAACTCGAATTCTTCTTCGAGCTGCTCCAGATCCACCGGAATGTCCTCGATCGGCGCGACCGCAGGCTTGACCTGAGCGTCCAGCGACACCGGCTGCGCGCCGAGCGAACTGTACTTGGACTTGGTCTTGGGGCGTGGCTTGGCGGGTTTGGGCTCGGGTTTTGGCTTGGGCTCGGGTTCAGGTGGCGTCTCGGTCGCTCGCTTCTTGGCCGCTTCTTCGGCCAGTGATTTCACGGGAAAAATCGGAGTGGGTATTCCGATAACCGTCTTCTTGCCGTCCTGATTGACGGTGGGCTTCTTGCCGGCGACCGGTTTTTTCGCCACCGGTTTCGCCGTTGGTTTCGTCTTCGCGCTCGGCGGCAGCGGGGGCGGCATCAGCGACTCGCGCAGAACCCGGGCAACATCGTCGTCAAGTGTCTCTTCGTACTTTTCGTGGAGCATCAGCAGGTCGCCGATGATCGTGGTGACATTCTGGTAGCGGTCCTCCGGATCCTTCTCGAGCATCTTGCGCATGGCCGCGACCAGATCGTCGGGGATCTTGGCTGAGGTATCGGGGAAGGACGGGTCCTTCAGCAGGATCCGCGAGCAAATTTCCTCTTTGTCCCGGCCCACGAAAGGTCGTTGACCATAGACCATTTCAAACAGGATCACACCGAGAGACCAGATGTCCGACCGGTGATCGACGTTGCTCTCGCCGAGGGCCAGCTCGGGAGCGGTGTAGAAGGGCAAGGGGGGGATCTCTTCCCGACCGAGGTACCCGACGTCCACGAGCAGAAGCCGTAGCGTTTCGGTCGGATCCTGCTCCAGGAACACCCATGTCGGATCGAGCGCGCCGTGCGTGCGGTTCTTGCCGTGCAGGAAATGGAGCGCGGAGAGCAGCTGCATGGCGGTGGCGATCGCCGGTCCGGGCTCCATCCGACCGCGTTTATCGATCAACTGCCGCAAGGTCTTGCCAGGGGGCTCGTCCATCACCACGAATTGCGGCTGGCCGTTCTTCTCGATCAGATCGCGCACCCTGATCAGGTTTGGATGAGTCGAATCGACGTTGAGCGGAAGGATCACTTTGGTCCCCGGGGCCAGCGCCAGCACTGCCAGAGAATCGCCTCCCGGGAGGGATTTTGCTTCGTAGAGTGAACCGGCGCGATTGGTTCCGATCAAGTTCCCCAACCGGTACTTGCCATGGATCGGCTGGCCGGAGAGCTTGCCCGGGCTGCGCGTCTTACTCTTCATTGTCGACAACTATACATGAATCTACTTATCGACGATACGCGGTGACAAATCGGGTTACTAATCATTTTTTTCATTTTTTTCGCAACTCCTCCTCCAAACGACCGATTAAGGGTGCAGGCACTTGGGCCATGTCGATGGGAGGAACGCAATGGAAGCCGTCAATCCGATCCCGATGAGAACACAAACCGTTGACCCACGACCGGATCCGGGAATTGTCGGAAGTTCGTCGCCGATATGCCTGCTTCGGATAGAGCTGGCGCGACTGGCCCCGCTGAACGCGCCGGTCCTGATTGTGGGAGAGAGCGGCACCGGAAAGGAGCTGGTGGCCAGCGGCCTGCACAACTGTTCTCAGAGATCAGACAACCGATTCGTGGCGGTCAACTGCGGCGCGCTGACGGAGACCATGTTCGAGGACATCCTGTTCGGTCACGAGCGGGGAGCTTTCACCGGAGCTGGAGCCTCCCACTGCGGCCTCTTCGCCCAGGCCCACGGGGGAACCCTTTTTCTGGACGAGATCGGAGAGCTCCCCTTTTCTCAGCAGGCGGCGCTGCTGCGGGTCCTGGATACGGGAATCATCCGGCGCATCGGAGCCGAACGCGAGGAGAAAACGGATTTCAGGCTGGTGGTGGCGACCAATCGGAACCTGACGGAGATGATAAAGGACGGCACATTCCGCCTCGACCTTTATCACAGGCTCGCGACCCTCAAGATCGTCACCCCGCCCCTGCGTGACCGGCCGAAGGACATTTCGCTGTTGGCGAGGCACTTCCTGGCCGCCATGGAAGACGATGTGGGTCGCCGGGAGCTGCACCGAGATGCGGTGAACAAGCTGGAAGATCACTCGTGGCCCGGCAACGCCCGGGAGCTTCGCAACGTTTTATACCGGGCCGCTGCGTTTGCAAACGGTGAGACAATACATGCCTGCGATCTGGATATCGAGGTTCCCGACAAGGTGATCAAACCCGTGGTCTTCCGGCTCGACAGTGTTCCCGACAGTCGCATCCTTGAAACCCTGGCCAGGTACCAGGGCAACGTCGCCGCCGCAGCCCGGCAGTACGGAGTGGCCAGAACCACCCTCAGAGATCGCGTCTCCCGTATCGACGAAATGGAAGCGAGATCCATACGATCCATCGCATCGGCGTAGAAAAAACTATAGGCCGTCGCTGCGACGGAGCAGGCTTCCTTCCCGAGTTATTGCGAACAGGACGTCGTCGGATTCACCCCAGAAATCCTCAATCGGATCACCGGGGTCGGTGGTCTGGCAGCTGAGCACTTCGAAGTCGTCGCCGGTGAAGCGCAATACCTCGGTTTCGAGCTTCTGTTCTACTTCCAACCAACGACTTGCGCCGATGTAGATTTCTTCGTTAGGGGAAACCCAGACCGCGCGGAAGCCCCGCTCGTCTTGCGTCAGGATCTCCGACCACTGAGAGCCATCGAAGCGCATCACCTGGCCGAAAGGTGATCCCCCCAATACCGGCGCAAACTCATTTTGACCTACCGCAATGATATTGCCCTGGGCGTTGCCGTGAATGTTCAGCAGGTCGGTTTCCAAGCAGTCTTCCGCCAGGGTCCACTCGATGCCGTCGTAGTGCAGGATGCGACCGTACTCCACCTCTCCGTCCCCCTCGAAGGTCCAGCCGGTAACCCACAGGTCGTCAGGCGCAGCGCCCCAGATGTCCGTGAGCATGGTGTCGCTTTCCAACTCCATGCTCTGCCAGGTGTTGCCGTCGTACTGCAGAACAAAAGCGAGAGGGTATCCTCCCGAGTAGTTGTATCCAACCGCATACACCTCGGTAGCCGAGAAGCCGTGTATGTCGACTAGTGTGGCCGGGGATTCGACTTCCATCTCCTGGCACTCGTCGCCATTGCAATGGACGATCAACGCTCCGTCACTATCGGCGCCCACCGCGAAAACGTTTGCTGTACCGGCTGCTCCCCAAATACCCTCGAGATACATGCCGCTCTTGGTCCAGATCAGATCGGCGTTCACCTCGTCGTGCACCAGCCAGACCCCGGTGGTCGAGGCAATGTACAGCTCGCTCGGAGATTCGGCCCAGATGCCGTAGAACTCGGTGCCCTCGTAGTGAAACAGTTCCTCGAAGTCGAAGGTCTCCGGTCCGGTGTCGGTGTCCTCCTCCGGCGGATCGCAGGTGTAGTGGAGGATCGTTCCCGCCGATCCGACGGCAAAGGCCTTGGTGCCCGAGACGCCCCACACGCCTTTTAACTGGGCGTCGATTCCGACGTCTACACTTCGCCATCCGCTCTGGTCGCGCTGCAGGATCGTCCCGTGGTCGCCCACAGCGAACAGGTTTTCGGGGAGGTTACCCCACAAATCGTTTATCTCGTGCTCCGGGTCCACGTCCATCACCGAGAAATTCGTGCCGTCGCCGCTCAGGATCAGGCCGGTTATATCCAGGGCCGCTTCGTTCCAGGTATCGCCCACAACGTAGATGTTGTTCTCATCGATCCCAAAGATGCCGTTAAAATCGGTCCACTCGAGGGAGTACATGGTCTCAAACGAGGACCCATCGTATCTCACCACGTCGTACGCAGGTGGATCGACCTCGCTTCCGGAGTAGGTGGAGCCGATGAAGTAGGTGGTGTCCGGTGAGGGCGACCAGGCGCTGCGCACTTCATCCATCTCGTTGCCGACCGCCGCCCAACCGCTTCCGTCGTAGTGCCAGATGCGTCCCTGATTTAAGTGCGAGCCGGTGGTCCACACCGAATCAGGGCCAGCGACCCACATTCCGCGAATCTTTCCATTGAAGCCGGGATCCGAGCGGGACCAGGTCGATCCGTCGTAGTGGTAGACGCGGGTTTCCCCCTCTTCCCAGCCGGCGGCCCAGACATCGTCGGCCGAGGTCCCCTGCACGTGATCAAGAGTGGAGGCGAAACCGTGCTCGACCAGAGACCACTCGACGCCGTCGTAGTGAAGAATCACCCCGTTCGAACCCACGGCCCATACATCGTCTCGCGCCGAGCCCCAGACTCCGTCGAGATCCGAGGAGACCGGGCTGGCCATTTGCGACCAGTAGCCCCCATTTTCGCAGTACTCTGGCGCGGACGGTGTGTTCTCCTTGCTGCACGCACAGGCGATCAGTACCAGGCAGAGCAATGCGGCCTCTCCGGACCTCTTTGCCGGGCCTCTCGGTACGTGTGGAAAATGCATCTTAATAGAACCTCCATCGCATCGGCGTAGAAAACATGGGGATGTCCCCGAGGCCGCCTGATCTCAGAACAGTATCGCGAAGATCTTTGACAGGAACCCGTCGGACGTTGGGATCGGGGAGAACGAGCAATCAGAGGTCTCCACGTTCGGGTCTGTGGATTGTTCGTCGTCACCGGCCCCGAAATTGTCATCCCCGGCCGATTCTCCCACGTCGAAGCAATCTTCCAGCAAGGCGCATTCTACGATCTCCAGCCCCATCACGCAGTCGTAGTACGCCTGGAACTCTTCGTTTCCGTCGTCGATGTCCTCGCAGCAGTCGGCCATCTGCCAGAAGCTCCACTCCTCAGCCTCCTCGCCACATTCCTCCGCCAGGGCGTTCAGGTGGTCCTGGAGGTCGGTGCATGTGGTCAGCTGTTCCCCAGTACATTCATCGTTGATATCGGGAGCTTCCTCGCCGCATTGGGATATAAGACCCTCCAAACACCGGCTGTAGAGTTCGGGATCGGAGAGCAGCGGGTCGGGCTCCTCCTCGCCCATCCATTCCGATCCCAGGCCGTCTTCGCAGGAGCACGAGCCCCACATATTCTCTTCGTAGGCGTGACCCGCGGGGTTCTGGCAGTAGACACCGTCCATCTTGCAGAAACCCTCATCACAGAGGTTGTGAATACCGGAACAGTCCCCGTTCCCGGAACAGGTGTCGAGAGACTCCGCACTCACCGTGCAAGTGTTCTCGATGCAGAGATCCTGTCCGTCGCACTCGGCGTGGCGATAGCAGTCCTGGGCGAATACCGCAGTCCCCGCCGTGAGCGCCAGCGAGAAGACTGTGAACGTCAGGATGTTTCTGATGCTTTTAAAGTCGGTCATGGAAAACCTCCTTTCGCAATTATAGCGGAATATCCATTTCTAGAAAAAGCTGAAGGTCAGTCCGATCTGAACAACCCAACCCGAGAGGTTGATCTCGCCCCAATCGGCAGTGGAATCCACGGGGAGCGAGTACTCGTCGCCGCCGACGAGTTCGGGCGAGAACGAGATGTCGCCGCGACGAACATAGCCCGCGCCGATCTCCCCGCCGAAGTTGAATTTCGTCACGCCCCTGCGCGTCAGCATGGCGGGTGAGAGCCGAAATTCCATGCCGGCCAGACCACCCGCCGACCAGGTTATTTGCTTGTCCTCGTATCGACTCCTCGCCCCGGTCCCGTCGGCGCTCCAGATATCGCCGGTCATGCCGGCCACCAACAACCCGCCGGACGCCTCCAGAAAAATGCCCAGCCACGGCTGGAACCAGCCTCTGAAGCGAAACCCGGCGAACAGGTCGTGGGTCTTGAGCCCGGTCTCCATCATCCCGAACGGGTCCCCTTCGTCCAGAGCGCCCCGGTAGCCGATGAACGGAAGCAGGTGAATGTCTCTCCAGAAGCTCGCCACTTCCAGGCGAATATCTGCGCCGAAACGACCCATGCGAAGGTCTTTCTCGGAGAATGCCTCCAGGGCGGGATCCTGGGCCACCGTCGGTGTTGCGGCCAGGCCGATCTCCAGGTGGATGTCGGCCTGTGCGCACGGCGAAACGGCAAGGATAGCCAACCCGATAATTGTTATTGCGGTGAAGCGAATCATTCGGTCACCTCCTTATTGTCGAGAAATCCCTCGAGCCAGAACCCGTCCACAATGATGGCGTTCTCACGAGTGGGTAAATCCAGCGGGAACAGGGTTCCCCTTCCGGTCGCGGTCGGGTGGAGCACGAATCCCATGCCCACTTGCGGGAACAGGTCAAAGCTCTGGACAGACTCGTCAAGGATGAGCGGCTCGGGATGACCCGTGACCATGTCGAGGCTCACTATCTCGTCACCGCCGGGTTGGCCCAGGAAAAACACACCGTCTTGCATGGTGGCGCCGGTCCAGTCGTACCCGGACTGGGACGTGAGCCGTGTGATCTCCCGCTCATTCAGGTCCAGCAACGCCAGCCCGGTATCATAGTACGGGATGATCATCAGGCGATCTGCGTCGAGCACCGAAGACTCCAGGATGCCGTCGGGGATTATCATATCGTCCAGGTTGCTCCCCTTCTCGGTCGCCAGGTCGTCGACCGCAAGGAAGTAGATCCGACCGAGGTTGTCGCCGTACAGCACCGCCTCATCGGAGCCCTCCTGTTCGCGAACCAGGATCCTGGTGGGGGAGTCCATTAGCGTGATGCTAAACATGTCTGCCGTGTCCACATCCACTACCGTGACGAGCGAACCGCTGGAGCTCGCTACAACGAGCAGCGGAATATCGTCGTCCTCCACCACCGCGATATCGCTGGGGTTGGACCCTCCATCGTACTGGTTGAGGGTGGCCCAGAAGCCGGGCTCGTCTTCGGGGTGTGCGACCAGGGATATGGCGTAGATGTCCTGGGACTCGCTCGCCAGGACGAAGATCAGGGGATCGTGGGCGTCGTCCCCGGGCCGCTCCAGGACTTTGATGGGGACGACTGATCTCGGATCATCATCGTTGACGAGTTTCACCGAGACGGTGCTCGCGAGAGGATCGATCAGGTCGATCATCTTGATCATCCCATCGGCGCCAAAGATGACTATCTGCCTGGTTACGCCGTCCACCACGAGTTCATCCATGAAATGAACTCCCTGGATGGTGCGGCCGCCTATACCCACGGACAGGATTCGCGGATTGTCCGTTGCCGGCAGCGCTGTGAGATCGATCACGCCGACCTCATTTGGATTGAACAGACCGCCGGTAGATGTGGTGTCGCTGTCCTGGTGATAGAGGACTGCGTATCTCTGCGTCGGGTCAAAGGACATCCCTCCGAATACGGAACCGATGGCGAATTCGTGCGTGACACCGGTAAGGGGATCCACCCGAAAGAGAGCCTCGTCGATGGTGGTTTCCCGCGGATCTTCGGGCGCGGTCATTATAAAGAGCATCGTCGCCTGCTCGGGAGCGGGGCCGCCTCGCATGCTGATGATCTCCTCGCCGAGCCTTGCTTCGAACACCGTTTTTGTTTTGACGCCGTCTTGCGTCATCTCGACGAAGAGGACCCTGCCCGGATCCCCTTCGAGGAAGGCCAGCCCCGATTCCAGGCGGACCGTGGTGCGCACGTTGATGTCGTCTCGATACAGGCCTTCCACGTCGCAGCCGGTCGCTGACCAGAGCAGAAGGAAAATGTAGAATATTGATGTTTTTCTCATGGTGCTTAGAATTCCCCTCTAGTCTGTTATTTCGTCGTTGAGGGCGTATCCGGTGACGGTCTTGACCATGCCGTCCTGGACGCCGATGAAGGTCATCCTCCCCGCGGGATGATCTTGCGCGATGAAGACCTTGTTCGTCCCCTGGGAATAGCCGGAAGCCGTCGGAGGAGATCCCAGCACGAGATTATCCACGATGAACGTGTTCATGTTGATGATGTCCGTCTGTCTGATCCCCTCAATGTCATCTCGAAGGAGAAGGAAACCGCTGCCGCCGTCCGGCGTGAGGAGGAGCTGGCCCGGGCTGACCGGGATCTGCTGGAATTTCACCTGTAGCGCAAGCAGGTTGACCAGGGAGTATGCGTTGGCGAACGTAGTGTATGTGGCCGTGACGGGCTGGTGGATGACCACCGCAGTATTGCTGTCGGTTCCTGCGGCCACCGATTTTATCTGCCTTTCCAGGAGCGTGGACGACACGTCCCATGCGAGGCCCGTCCAGGTCATGCTGGTGAGCACCTTGCGATCGGTCTCGTCACCTCCGACTGTCGTGTGCAGGAGAGCCGAGTCGCCGTCTGGAGTAATGGTTGCCACACCACAGACCAGATTTCCGAGATTCACGTATTCAAACGGATCCTGGAACGAATCCAGGGGGAGAGGCAGGCTGAACACGGCGGCCTGGGCCGTTTCGCGAATGATGAACAGCCCGAAGGAACCGTCCGGGGATATATCGAGATCAGTGGGCACGCCCGGAAGCAGATAGGTGCGCACGTCAGCGGTTCCGTCCAGGGACGCGGTCACCACTGTGGATGATCCCTCTTCGCGAGCCACAGCAAGGGCGCCGGTCGGGTCGATGGCGATCTCAACCGTTGACGGATCCACCAATGTGCTGTCGAACATGGTGATCTGGGGCGGGATGCCGACGCTCGAAAGATCCGAAAGATCGATGATGTTGATCCCCTCCTCGGTGATCACCAGGGCCCTGGTCTCGTCCTCGTTGAAGACGATCCTTTGCGGATGCATACCCACCGTCATGTGAAAGACCTCCGGTGCGTCGGCGGTCGTGACGATCACGGAGATCTCCTGGTCCGTTCCCGGAGGACCGGTCTCCTCGGCGAAGAGCGAGTCATAAAAAGCTATGACAAAGGTGCCGTCATTGGAAACGGCGAGGGCGTTCGTGTCCGGGCGCACCCCCACGTCGACGGTTTCGGGAATCCCCGAAGAGTTCACCCGGATTATTGTCACCTCGTCGGAGTCGATTGCTATCACGGCAGCGGCGTCGTCCTGCGCCAGCGGGACCAGATGGGTCGGCCGCGCGCCCACATCCACCACATCGATGACCAGGGTTTCCGAATCCACCACCACCACCGCGTCATTGGCCTGATCGGCGATGAAGACGTAGCGTCCCGACCCCTGCGGAACCCGGTAATCCACGGGCTCTTCCTCTTCCGGCGGATCCGTGTCGCTGTCCGTGTCGCTGTCGGTGTCCGCGTCGGTGTCCGCGTCCGTGTCCATGTCGCTGTCCATGTCGCCCGCGCCCCCACCCATGCTATCCATGGACGCACTATCCGAGCAGGCTCCGTACAGCAACAGGGTGAATGACGCGGCTGAAAGCAGGATCCACGCCGGGCGAACTGATTTTTGCAAATAGTGTTTCATTTCATCATCTCCTGTTCAATCGGTAATCGAGGACGATGCAACAAGAATGCCATGTGTGAATAAACTTGAACAGAATCAGTCACAACTCGAAATTACGGCGATTTCTCAAGCACTATTCTTGTTTTTGGCGTGTGCCGGGTGTGCCGTTTCGGAGGGCCGAAAAAGGTCTTTTCGCAAAAATGTATGGCATTTATGTCATGGTATTATTGTCAAGCGCTACGCAGGAGATTTTCTGGTAACGGCGGTGAGCCTGGGGATGAAAGTCTTTCCGGCCGCCATGCGTTTGCCCATCGCCCATGACATGAAAAGCCCGACCACCAGCCCGACCAGGCTGCCCAGCAACGCCGTGCCGTCGCTGTCCCAGCCAATCTTCCCGGCGATGAGGGTGCCGACCAGCGCGCCGCCGACGAGACAGAGCGCCGGCACCAGGTAGAGCACCAGCGATGCCTTGACCAGCGCGGACTCTTCGATTGTGATGCGAACCTGATCGCCGGGTTCTGCGTTGACAGTATTGTCCAGTGTCAGCGCCAGATCCCCTGTCTGGCCGCCCAGAGTCTGGCACGCGCCCTTCGCCGAGCACGAGTGGCACGCCTCGCTGCGCTGCACGGTCACCTGGACACGATTGCCCGGCAACACACCGGAGACCATTCCTTCCTCGTGGCACAACATGCTCATGGTCAATCTAGCTTTCTGAGAAACGACTCCAGCCTATTGAGCCCTTCTTTCAGATTGTCAAGGGAGTTGGCGTAACTCAGGCGCAGGAAACCCTGTCCGTTGGGGCCGAAGTCCACCCCGGGGGTGAGGGCGACCCCCGCCTCCTCGAGAATCTGAAACGCGAAGGAGTACACATCGTCGGTGTACCGGCTCACATTGAAGAACACGTAAAAGGCGCCCGTGGGCTCCACCAACACGTTGAGGTTCATATCCCTGAGCCGTTCCAGAACGAGCTGTCGCCGCTCGTCGTAACACAGCCGCATCCGCTCGATGTCGTCCTGCGCCTCTTCGAGCGCGGCGATGCCGGCGAACTGCGGGAAATCCGGCGCGGATATCAACAGATTCTGCTGGAGTTTCTGCACCGGGCGGACCAGATGCTCGGGCAGTATGGCCCAGCCGAGGCGCCATCCGGTCATGGCGAACAGCTTGGAGAAACCGCTGACCACGATGGCTTCCGGATCGAACTCGAGAATCGATCGCGCATCTTCGCTGTAGGTGAGTCCGTGGTAAATCTCGTCGGATACGATCTGCACGCGATCTCTGGTGACCTCCACAAGCTCTTCGAGTCGCTTGCCGGACGTCACGATGCCGGTGGGGTTTGCCGGAGAGTTCAGCATCAGTGCCCGCGCACCGCGTTCTACCTCTTTTCGCACCGCCTCGGGATTGTACTGAAAGCCATCCTCCTCCCGGACGGGGATCCGCACGGATTCCCCATGGCAGGCGATGACGAAGTTTGGATAGCAGGCGTAGCAGGGGTCGGTCATCAGGACGCGACTCCCCGGGTCGAGAATCGCCGCGCAGACGAGCAGTATCGCGCTCGAGGTGCCCATGGTGACCACTACCCGTTGCGGCGATACCTCGACGCCGTAACGGCGGTGCATCCACGCGCAGATCGCGTCGCGCAGCTCGGGGTGACCGAGGGAGTGAGTGTAGTGAGTTCGGCCGTCGCGCAGGGCTCGTATTCCGGCCTCGCGGATTACTTCCGGCGTGTCGAAGTCCGGCTCTCCCACCTCCATGTGGATGATGGACCTCCCCTCGCGTTCCAGCTTTGCGGCGCGTTCGAGCACCTCCATCACCAGGAACGGGGGCATGCGCGCAGCGGTTTGACTTATAAAGGCGCCCATCTTGTCAGCCCAAAAAGCGTTTGAAGAAGCCCTTTTTCTTCCCATCTTTTTTCGAGCGCCGGATCTCCATTATCCGGACCTCCCGGGCAGCCTCTATGTTCCTGGGGTTGACCTTGAGAACCATCTCGAAATGAGTCCTCGCTTCGCTCAAGCTATTTGTTTGTTTGAGCAGTTGCCCCATGTAGAGATGAACCCGCTCCGATTTCGGGGCCAGCTCCTCGGCCCGTCGAAGGTGGGGTATCAGGTCGTCGACGGGCGAGCCGGGATCCCGCAGTGCCGACTGGATCTTTGCCCACGTGGCCAGGTACTCGCCCTCGTTGGGGTTTAGTTCTCGCGCCTTGTCTACAAACTCCAGCGCCTTGTCGTATTGGCTTCGGCGGAGCAGGACGAGCCCCTTTTGATAGAGCGTCTCGGCGTCGAGCGCCTCGCGCACCTCTTTCTCGGCGTGCTCGGCGGGTATCATGGACGTGCGCTTCATTCCCGCGCTGATGGCCTCTCCATATTCTTCGCGGGTTTCCGGATTTAGCAGAGTGGCATGAGCTTCGGAGAGATTGGAGAAAACATATTGAAGTGTCTCGCGCAGATCGGCCGTTCCCGTGTTTCCAGCCCTGTCGGGATGATAGATTTTCGCCAGCTTGAAGAAGGCTTTTCGGATTTCTTCCGTGGGGGCTCCGAGGGGGATTTCGAGCATCTCGTAGTAGTTTTGTCTGGCGATGGTCGTGGCCTTCTCCTGTATCTGACTGCGCAACGCGGCGACCTTGGGATCGCCGGAGATTTGCTCTGGCGATGGGGGTGATATCGAGTCGAACCTGGGCCTGGGACCCGGAGCGATGGACGGTGTGCCGGTGGCGGGCGGCGCATCCGAGATCGCGGCTTCCTTTGTGAGAAGCAACACGTACAGAGTCGAACGGACCACCTGCCGATTGTGGCGACCGGCCGCGATGATCTCCTCCATGGTCTTGCCCTTGGAGAGGAGTTCCATGCACAGGGCCTGTTCCGGAGGGTTGAGCCGAAATCGCCGAAGTATTTCGACCGAATCGACGGAGATCCATCTTCCGCCGATCGCGTCGAGCACCTTTTCCATCTTCATTTTGGCGCCGTGGGTGCGCGCGCCGGCCATCAACACGGGGTATGTGTCCACCTGAAAAAGTTCGTCCCGACCTTCTCCCACCAGCAGGTTCACGTCCCCGTAGAACGCGTACCGGGCGTCGAGCATCACAAAGACGTCCATCAATTTGAGTAATATCTGGCTGCGAAGGCCTCGCATCAGGCCGGCTGCCTCGACGGCGTTCTGCCGCATGAGGATTTCTCCGGCGAAGCCCCCTTTGTTGTTCATCTCCTGCTGGCACGCGCGGAGTTGATCCTTGTTGATTTGTCCGAGATCGAGGAGGATCTGTCCGAGCCCCTTGCCCTTGGCGGAAGACTTGACCTTTGCGGCCATGCCCTCTCTGAAATAGATGGTTGCGTTGTCCTGTTTGTCGACTATTTCGAGGGTGCCCGTGAGCTTGCGCTCCATGAGGTAAATCAATATGTGCGCGAACGGCGTCTTCGTGAAAGTGCCCTCGGCGAGCGGTTTGGGCCTGTTGGTGCTCATCTACTCCCCTCCGGGAAAGCGGCTTGTGAAAGAGAAATCATTTCACAAACCCCCGACGGACGCAATTCGATTGAGTGGTTAGGGTTTGGAGATTGGGAGTCGTTGGGTCGGGCAAAATGGCACAGACTGGCACACTCGATTGTCGGTAGAAAAACCGTAACATGAGATTATTACCCGTCTTTATGGTTGGCCACCCGGTTGATCGATCATGGCATGCCTGTTGCTGTGTTGATGCTTGTATACTGGTGAGGGAGATACGAAATGAAAGGCGGGGCAATAATGAGGTACTTGATCTTGATGATACTTGCGATCGCGCTGGTTTGCGGCGGGTGCGATGATGATGATATCAGCGACAACGATGGAACCTCCGACTCCGACTCTGACACCGACACTGATACCGACACCGATACCGACACGGACACCGATACCGACACGGACACCGACACAAATACAGATACTGATACCGACTCTGATACCGGCCCGGTCGAGTGTAATCTGGGGGAGTACATCGGTCATTTCACTATCGACACACAATCGGACGTTGCAACCCTCGCGGGATACACCTCTATCTTTGGAGCGTTGCGCGTAGAGTGCCCGTCGTGCACCGACTTGAGCGAGCTGGTTTGCCTAACTTCGGTGGGAGGGGGCCTGAACATTGAGTCCAACGATGCCCTCACCAACCTGGATGGCCTAAGCGGGATTACTTCGGTGGGTGGGAGCTTGTGGATCAGATATAACCACGCTCTTACCAGCTTGGACGGTCTGAGCGCCATTACCTCGGTGGGCTGGATATTGGCTATCTGGTGTAACGATGCTCTCACCAACGTAAACGGTCTGAGCGCCCTTACCTCAGTGGACGGGCACTTGACTATTATGGACAACGATGCCCTCACCAACCTGAACGGGTTAGGCACCCTTACCTCGGTGGGTGGGGACCTGCGGATCGGGTACAACGACGCCCTAATCAACGTGGATGGCCTGAGTGCACTCACATCTTTGGTGGGCGGGGATTTATGGATCCGTTTCAACGATACTCTCACCAGCCTGGACGGTCTGAGCGCCCTCACCTCGGTGGCGGCAGAAATAAAAATCGAAGACAACGACGCCCTCACCAATCTGGATGGCCTGGGCGCCCTCACCTCGGTGTACTACTTGACTATTTTCGACAACGACGCCCTCACAAACCTTGACGGGCCGAGTGCGCTCACCTCGGTGGGTGGTAGTTTTTCGATCCTCTACAACGACATTCTTCCCGACTGCGAGGCGTGTGATTTGCTGGACCAGCTTTCCAGCGGACCTGGTTCGATAAGTGTCTACGACAACCTCGACGACTCTTGCACGCCGGTTCCGGCGAACTGTTCGTGAAAGTGTTGCTGTTTGTTTGTTGATAAGGGAGAAACGAAATGAAAGGCGGGGCAATCATGAGGCACTTGATTTTGACGGCGTTTGCGACCGCGCTGGTTGTGGCAGCCGCCGGGTGCTCGCGTGTTTCATCCATCGGAGACGGTGGGACCGCTGATGCCGACACGGACGGGGATACAGATTCCGACTCAGATTCCGACTCAGATGCGGACTCTGACACCGACACGGACACCGAAACGGATACATCTGAATGTCTTGAGGGAAGTTATACAATCAACAACAGCTCAGACATGACCTTTTTACTGCCCTATCCGTGCGTCACGGGTGACTTGACTATTGAGGCTCCCGTGGGTTGCTCCCATTTTTAGTACCAGCCGCAGTGAGAGGGTATTCCTGTAGAAACAGGAGGACCCATGCGTGGAAAGAGATTCAAAGAAGAGCAGATCGTTCGGGTGTTGCGCGAGGTTGAGCAAGACGGCGTGACCGTGA
>JAUVDV010000049.1 GCA_030595125.1 Deltaproteobacteria bacterium | reverse complement strand
CCAACGGGAAGAGCATCACCAAAATGATCAACCGATTATTTCGATCCACCTGGTTTCCCATGGCGTTTCAATTACTGAGTCTGGGTGTGTTCATCCTGCTTATTGCCGGCGGACTGGCTGCCAACACCAGTGACATGGCCTTTGCGAAGGTGCTGCGAAACACCAACGCGGCAAACCTGATCGTCTGGTCCTACTGGTGGCCCATTATCATCCTGTCGGCGATCTTCCTGGGTCGGGTGTGGTGCACGGTCTGTCCGATTGAGCTGGTCACGTCACTGGCCTCGAAGATCGGGCTCAAGCGCAAACCACCCGCCTTCCTTCGCTCCGGCTGGGTGATTACCTGTTTCTATATTCTCATTCTCTTCGTCGGCATTCACACCCTCGCGATCCACCGTGTGCCTTTTCGCATGGCGCTCTACATGATTGGCCTGTCAGGTGTGGCCGTGGCGATCGGCCTGCTCTTTTCTCGCAATACTTTTTGTGCCCATGTCTGCCCGATCGGGCACCTGTTGGGGTTGTACGCCCGGCTCGCACCGATGGGTTGGGGGGTGCGCGACAAATCGATTTGCTCGCATTGCGTGGACCGCTCCTGCACTTCCGATAAAACGGCCTACAAATTCCAGGGACGCAGCTGCGGTGTCTTCCTGAGACCCGCCGATATAGAAGACAATACGGAATGTCTGGTTTGCGGCCAATGTCTCAAGGCCTGCGACCGAAACAACCCTGGAATCGATGCGCGACCCAACCCGGGCTGGTTCCCGCGCCGCTGGTTCAGGGACCTGCTGAACCTGAAACCCATGACCGCCGCTCAGGCCGCGTTTTGCCTGGTCGTGTCCGGCTTTGTCGTCTACGAGGTCTTCACGGAATGGTCTGTCACGAAGGATCTCTTGCTCTGGACGCCGACGAAGTTGGAGCAGGTGCTCCAAGCGAACGGCACATGGAGTCGTGGAATCGTGCAGTCCATTATTTTATTCGCAGCCTTGCCCGTGGTTTTCTGGACGCTGCCGTTTGTCGCGTTTCGCCTGGCCGGCGGACGCCTCCCGCTGGGCGATTATCTGCGCAGATTCGGCATCGCCTTCATTCCGATCATGGCGGCCGCTCATACCGTGAAGGCGTTGTTGAAAACCACCTCACGCATCCCCTATTGGGAATACGTGGCGGTCGATCCGGTGGGTGAAAAAACCGCGCGCGGTATCATGGACACGACCTTGCCGTTGGCCGCGCTGCCCGCCTGGCGCGACCCGGCGATAACAGTGCTGGCTCTGGCGCTGATGGGCGTGGCGGTCGCTCTGAGTCTCTTGGTCGTTCGCAAACTGATCGCGGCTCATGTGCGAAAATCCGGCTGGCGCGCCGCACCGCTCTACCTGATTCCCGGCCTTTATGGAGGCACCTTCACCGTCATGATCATCGCCTGGCGTCTGTTCTGAGCAAAGCGATCCCCATCGCAGAAAAGTGTCTGACCCCCTAAATTAACAGTAAATACAATATCATGCACGTGTGCCACGTGAATATGCCTTGCTATTACATGTTGAAATGTCTATTATGTACATATGGAAAAAGTTGCCCTGTCAGAGCTGCGAAACCACTTGAGCGCCTATATAAAAAAGGTTCGTGCAGGAGAGGTGGTTGTCGTCTGGGATCGCAATCGGCCGGTGGCGCGATTGGAACGCGTGGCCACCGAGGAGAATCCGGATGACCGATTGGCAAAACTTGAAGAAGACGGCTTGCTCCTCCGTGCATCGCGACCCGTTCCGATCGATATATTGAAGTCGGTTCCTCCTAAATCCAGTGAAAGCGTGCTTGCGGCGTTGCTGGAAGAAAGACAACAAGGCCGTTGAAGTTCTGGGACAGCTCGGCAATAGTTCCTCTGCTCGTCGCCGAGGCGAACCGCAACCGTCTCATCGCTCTTCTGGAGAGCGACCCGGTCATGCTTGTCTGGTGGGGTACGAGAATAGAGTGCACCTCTGCCATCGCGCGAAGAGAACGCGAGGGCCACCTCGGCACGGACGACGCCACGAGCGCGTTGGAGCGTCTGCGCGAGCTGGCTAAAAGCTGGCATGAGGTCCAGCCCACAAACCAAATGCGTACTATTGCGGAGCGCCTGTTGAGAACCCATCCGTTGCGCGCTGCCGATTCTCAGCAGCTGGCCGCAGCGATCATCGCCTCCGGACGAGAGCCTGCCTTGTTGGAGTTTGTGTGTCTTGATGAACGGCTGATCACGGCGGCTCACCGCGAGGGCTTTTCAATCAAGTCCAGGACCTAAAATCCGATCAGCCTGGCAATGCCGTCCAGGTAGGCATCCAGTATAGCGTTTCCCATGAAGAAGTACTCGATAGCTCCAAGGGCGAGGAACGGCCCGAAGGGGATCTTGGCCTTCCGAAACCGCGTTTCCTGCGCAGTCTCGTTCTCGCCGTCCTCATCGGGATCCCCGTCGTATTCATCGAAAATGGGCTCCGAATCCCCGCCGCCCCTGCGGCGCACTACCACCATGACAACCCCCACGATCAACCCCTGGAAAGCGCCGGCAAAGAGCGCGAACATGGCCCCCTCGATGCCGAAGAAGGCGCCGAACATGGCCATGAGCTTGGCGTCTCCCTCGCCCATCCCGGGCTTTCCCGTGAGGAGATTGTAGCCGTCGATGAATAGCAGCCGAATAACCACGAATCCTCCGACGGCGGCAATGAGCGGCTCCATCCAACCAAGCTCCAGGATGAAGGTGTTGGCGGCGATACCCACCACGATGCCGGGATAGGTGATGGCGTCGGGGATTAGGTAAGTCTCCAGATCGATCATCCCCATGGTGACCAGCGCCCACACAAAGGAGAACCAGATGAAGAACTCGGCTGCTCCTTGCTGGAAGGATGGTGGATCGTTGAGAATGGTGAGCCTCATCACGCCCACGGCTAACAGGGCCAGGGCCAATTCGACAACCATGTATCGGGGAGAGAACGAGGCCTTGCAATGGCGGCATTTTCCTCTCAAAAACAGGTACGAGAGAATGGGGATATTGTCGTAGAAACGAATGGGTGTCTTGCAGGATATGCAGTGCGACGCCGGACGCACGACGGACATTTCAAGGGGCCAGCGCACGATAATCACGTTGGCGAATGAACCCCACATGGCGCCGAACACGGCCGCGAAGGCGATGAACTGCCAGGCGGGAACAATTTCCAGCAGAGCTTGCATCGATTGCAGTCTATCACGGTCGACGCAAAGAGGTTATTCTCGAAGCATGCCAAGGGTAAAAATAGATGAACACAGAAGCTATCCGTTCTCGACCGATCTGAAGGTGCGAGTCTCGGATCTGAACTACGGAGCCCACCTCGGATACGATAGCATCCTGGGCCTGGTCCATCAGGCCAGGGTGGAGATGTTCGACGGGATGGGGGTTACGGAAATCGATCTCGGGGACGGACGAACAGGGCTGGTGGCCGCCGATCTGGTCGTGACCTATCAGGGCGAGGCTTTCGTCAACGACGTTTTGGAGATCGCTATTCTACCGATGGAGGTAGGCCCCATCTCTTTTAGGCTGGCATATCGCGTACGCCACAGAAAAAACGGCAAGAGCGTCGCCCTCATGGAGATAGGGTTCGCAGCTTTCGATTACGAGAAGCGCTGTCTGGCCAGATTGCCCGATGTTTTCAAGGATGGTCTCGTTTCCATGGGCGCGGGCGGGTGACCGTCAGATTCGATCCCTGATCAGACTTGCCGGTTTTCGGGGCGCGTCGTCTATCTCGAACGCCGTTTCGAGGGTTTTCAATGCCTCCGTGGCGCCCGAGTCATTGTGATGCAAGACCGCCAGGGGTTGACCCGCGTCCACCGGATCTCCGGGGCGTACCGCAAGCTCGATCCCCGTGGCCGGATCGACGTCGTCTTCCTTGACCTTGCGTCCCGCACCGACCTCGAGGGCTGCCGCAGCCACAATCCTCGGGTGGATCCGGGCGACATAACCCTGCCTGCGAGCAACGACGGTTTCGCGATTTCGGGCCGCAGGGAGACCGTTCGGATCCGCGCAAACGCCCGGATCGCCCCCCTGGAGTTCGATCACCCTCGTGAACAACTCAAGGGCGCTTCCGTCGCTCAGGACCCGATCGATCGCCTCCTTGCCCGCGTCGAGATCATCGACCGCCTCCCCGAGGAGAAGCATTCGGGCGCCGAGCTCCCTGGTCAACTCGACGGTGTCCGGTGGGCCGCCCCCTTTCATGACGTCGATGGCCTCACGCACCTCGAGGGCGTTGCCCACCGTTCGCCCGATGGGGGCGGTCATGTCCGTGATCAGGGCCACGACGTTCTTGCCTGACGCCTCGCCTATGCCGATGAGAGTCTTAGCAAGCGTCCGGGCCTGTTCCAGATCCCTCATGAAAGCTCCGTCGCCGACTTTCACGTCGAGGACCAGCGCGTCTATTCCCTCCGCCAGCTTCTTGCTCATGATCGATGAAGCGATGAGCGGGATCGATTCCACCGTGCCGGTTACGTCCCTCAAAGCGTAGAGCTTGCGATCGGCGGGTGCCAGATCCTCGGTCTGTCCGATGAGGAAGAGACCGCACTCCTCGAGCATCCGGCAGGCCCTGTCAGCAGCGAGGTTCACCTCGAATCCCGGAATGGACTCGAGCTTGTCCAGGGTTCCCCCCGTATGGCCCAAACCGCGACCGGAGACCATGGGAACCGGAACTCCCAGGGCGGCGACGGCCGGCGCGAGGCAAAGGGAGATCTTGTCTCCAACACCCCCTGTGGAGTGCTTGTCTACCTTGATTCCCGGTACTCCCGCATGGCTCATCACCCTGCCGGAGTGGAGCATGGCATCGGTCCAGACCGAGAGCTCCTCCTCGTCGAGACCATTGAAAAGCACGGCCATCAGCATGGCCGCCATCTGGTAGTCGGGCACTTTCGAGGCGGTATACGCGGCGATGAGTTCGCGAATCTCGCCCTCTCCAAGCCGACCTCCATCGCGTTTTTGTCGGATCATGTTCGGAAGGGAGATGTGCATGCGTTCTCGGTATCGCGAAAGTGCTACGAGATGACGGTGGGGCAACCCCACGCGGCCGAGATGTCCGGCGGATCGCCGTCCTTGATGTCGTCGCAAGATACCGGGCAGAACTCCACCTGTGTGTGCGCCGCGTCCACCCACTGCCAGCCCTCGCCGGAGCCGCCGCAGCCGTCGTTCATGGGAAGGACCACGCCGTCGAAGTAGAAGTTCACGTTATCGGGATCTGCGGTCGCGTCCGGACTCTGAACGTCGAAGATGCATGTGATGACGATCTGCGCGATGTCGTTGAAAGCGTTCTGCATTGTCGTCGAGTCGGTAACCTGGATTGGTACGTTGTAGGGGGCCGGCATCCCTCCCGCCGCAGCGACCGCGTTGAGAGAGGAGCTTGTGTAGTTGAAGCCGACGGCGAAGGTCTTGATCTGGTTTGCGAGCAACGAGGCCGTGGTTGCGGAGAACGAGGCGATGTCTCCGCTTGAGCAGTTGGGCGAACCGTCGGTGACGAGCACCAGATAGGATTCAACGCCCGACTCCGGGAAATTGGCCGCGTATCCGTAGCTGAGGTAGTTGATCATCGACTCTTCCGTCGGAGTAGCGCCGGTGGCGGTCAATCCGTTGAGCATTGTGGTGATGGATGTCTCCGTGCCGGGAGCGGGTGCGATGGGGATGGTGGTATTGATGCCGCAACTGTCACTGTAGATCGGGTAATGATCAAAACCGAACTCGATCTGCGTGCCCGCCCAGATGCTCAGAATATTGTTGATGGCGTCCTTGGCCTGCTGGAGCGGTGTGGTGCCCATGGATCCGGAGATGTCCAGCAGGAAGACCAGCCGCACCGGTGTAATGTCGATCTCGAAATCCTGCTCGTCGCAGATGGTATCGCCGCCGTCGCCGTCGGCATCGGAGTCGCTGTCCGAATCCGAGTCCGAGTCCGTATCTGTATCTGTATCTGTATCCGTATCGGTGTCGGTGTCGGTGTCCGCGTCACTGTTGCCCTCGTCGAGGTGCTCAACGGCCTCGCAGCCGAAGACGCCCAATGCCAGCGTAAAAGACGCCAGCAATAAAAAGATTTGCCTGGAGATATTCATGATGTCGCTCCTTTTACATGCCGACTGACATGACGTTCAGTCGCGTATGCTTAGTTGCCGTTCCCCGAAAAGTTAACTATTTCAATGTTCATTTTCAAAAACGTTCTCAAAAACTCACATAATCACTAAAAGGATCAATGTCGATGCCCGCCGACATATATACTAACCGCTCTTCCCGAAACTTTCCACCCGGCAAAAGGAGTGTTCGCGCACTTGGTGAAAAAACGGGAGGGATCAATCTCGTGGGGCAGGTCCGGATCTATGAGCGTCAGGTCCGCCGGCGCACCCGGACGAAGCGTTCCGCCGGGAAGACCGAAGATCTCGGCGGGTTTCGTGCTCATGGCGGCGATCATCCGCTCAGCGGTTAATGCTCCTTCTTGTACGAGTAACAGCAGCATGGGCACGGCGATCTCCAGGCCGATCATCCCGAAAGCCGCCCCGATAAAGCCGCCTTCCTTGTCCTTCGCTGTGTGAGGGGCGTGATCCGTGGCGACGATGTCGATGGTCCCGTCCGCGAGGGCCGCCCTGCACGCCTCCATGTGCCTTGCCGGACGCAGCGGGGGGTTCACCTTGGCGTCGGTCGAACCATCCCTCAGTAGCTCGTCTGTGAGGTGCAGGTGGTGAGGTGTAACCTCGGCAGTCACGGGCAACCCGGAGGCCCTGGCACGGCGCACCAGATCGATGGCGCCGATGGTCGAGATATGACTGACATGGAGCCTTCCACCGGTCTTTTTCGCCAGCGCGATATCCCGCTCCACCATGCGCTCCTCGGCCTCGGCCGGCCAGCCCGGGAGGCCCAGAAATCGGGATACCGTACCATCGTGAACAACTCCTCCCGCGCTCAGGTCGGAGAACTCCGAATGCTGGGAGATGGGCACTGCGAGCCCCGCAGCCGTAACGAGGGCGCGCTCCATAACGGAGTCGTCCGCCAACCCCGAACCGTCGTCGGAGAAAGCCACTGCGCCCGCCTCGACCAGATCGGCCATCGGGACGAGATCTCGTCCCTTTCGGCCCATGGTAATCGCGGGCACGGGAAAAATTCTGGTTCCGCCAAGGTCCCTGGCGCGATCGACGAGCCAGCGTGTGAGCTTCACGTTGTCGTTGGCGGGAATCGTGTTGGGCATTGGCAGCACTGCGGTGAACCCGCCGGCGGCCGCAGCGGCGAGACCGGTCTCCACGGTTTCCTTGTGCTCCCCGCCGGGCTCCCGCAGGTGAACGTGGGCATCGATGAGACCGGGCACCACCCACAGACCCTCGGCATCCACGATCGTGGATCCTTCCCCGGGGTGACGGTCCACGAATTTCCCTTCGTGGATGTACAGGTCGCCGGGTTCATCCATTCCTCGCGACGGGTCGATGATTCGACCGCCCTTGATGTGGGTTTTCATCTATTTGCGGCTCTCGTGATCTGGTTGTTCGAAACACGGCAAAGTTATTCGATCCTACTACCAGGATTCCCTTACCCATACGGACAAATCCGACCATAGGAAACCGGACGCCTTCTCGATTGGGGGGTCAGTGTAACCCTTCGGATTATAGAAGAATGTGTAATCCTGACGATTGCCAGAGAGCGCGTTCTTCATGTTCAGCAGGTGCTCTGTACTCGCCAGGGCGCCCACTTCGGGTGAATCCGGATTGACATAGAACTCAGTGTGAGGCACCCAGTTGCTCCGCTCTTCGTAGTTGTTCCACTCAGAGCAGTCCGCCCGGCAGTCTCCTGCGCATTCCTCGACGCCCCCCCTGCACTCTTCAAAGATACCGCTTTGATCTTGATCAGAGAGTTGAATCATCCATACCCATGGATCGTTCGGGGGTGTATTGGCTGTTTCTACGTCCCGTACCACGAGATTGATTATTCCGTTTCTCGTTTCGGCTTCCGGCGCCCCATTAAGCCGGCGACTCTGTGTGCCGCATGTATCGAAATCTCCCTCGAAAGGAATCCGGTGCGGGTCTTCCCAATGTGGGTTCGGATCGTCGTGTCGGAGACGCGAGTAGCAAAGATCCAGACCACTTTCTGCGGTCCAGAATACCCAAACATAACCATCGTGATTTACCACTTCGGGCCGCCATATTGAGGAATTGCCACACGCAATGTTTGCTTGCGGTATGGTCAACTCGTCTCCGGTCACCTGTCCCCATTCAAAGCTCTTTAGTTTTCCCGAGTCGCTGGCATCGGCAAATACTATAACCTCCCTGGTTTCTGATGCGTTCGGATCCAGGTAGTGCCCGGCTCCCGGCCTGAGGTCGCTCACGAAGTCGGTATTGCAATCGCGAGGCGTGGCCGTGCCGGTATTGGGGGAGATCGGAACCTGCCGTTTGCAAATCGCATTGGTTGTCGCGGCTAGAATTGTGGCGTTGTACACTATCCAGAGACCGTGGTTCGAGTCGTTGTTGGGATCTCC
The DNA here is from genome assembly GCA_030595125.1 of Deltaproteobacteria bacterium. Taxonomy (GTDB): domain Bacteria; phylum Myxococcota_A; class Polyangia; order JAAYKL01; family JAAYKL01; genus JAUVAN01. The sequence continues at coordinate 33,662 of JAUVDV010000049.1, read as the reverse complement.
CTCATCATTCACATCGACGGATGGTACACTTTTAGCCCAATTCACTCCGGGCATCGCCGGACCCTCGACAACGTAATAGTACCAGTTCGGGTTGGCCAGGCAGTAGTCCATGTCGCCGTCGCCATCGGCGTCCGTGTTCCAGCAGAGTCGTAAAGCAAGATAAATAGTGTGGTTCGACGGTTCGAACCCGAATATCCATTCAGTGTTCATCGGGTAGGCGGCGCCAGGTTTCCAGTTGACGAACGCGGCCGAGAGGCCCTCATCTGCTATGGTTTGCTGTATCGGGAAGTAATTGCCGATTTCAGTCCAGAACCCCACCGCGTCACGAGCGCGATAGAACGGTATCAGGGGTGCGAAGGGATCGGGGAATGACCACCCTGTGTCATTCATCAACGCGTCTTCCACGGCGTCCATGAATGCGTATGGGAGAAACTCGTCGCCTTCGTAGGTTATCGCGGCGGGGTCGAATAACATGCGGAAGTAGAGCCTGCCCAGGCGTTCCAGGCCGTTCTCGCCTCCTTCATGCGTCCTGTCCAGGCTGGTTACCTCGACACCACAATGGTACTGCTGAAAGCCCTCGCTGGTGGTATCTCCGGGTGTTTCTGTCGAACCGTTTAATTGGCAGGAAGAGGGCGGCATTACTGTGTGAAATCTATCGTTGGCTCTTTGGTATCTCGGATTGAGGGGATCATCATAGCAGACGGGTGTATTGGCGTCTGCTGCCCCGCAGGTACAGGGATCGTTGACCAGTTCGTTGGCGTTTTCGCCGCAACGATTGTCCTTGTCGCAGATGTCGTTTCCGAACAGGAAGTTGAACTTGCCTATAAGCCCGGAGGCGCCGTGTATTTCCGCGTCGCGGTAATCGAGTGTGGCATCGGATGTTCGTCTGAATTTGAAATCGTTCAGAGATTCGGGGAACCTGTCCAAGTCCGCGTGGTCGGGGCGTTGCATATCGCGCGCAGGTCCTGTCACCAGGCCTTCTCCGTAATTCCAGTCCGGCTTGTACTCGTCGCCATCGATGTCTATGAAAGAGTTGGTATTGCCGTTCTCGATTATCACGCGGTCGGTGGAAAACCTGTAGTACTCTATGAGCGCGGCGTAAAGATCCGGCATCGACTCGTGGTGGATGCCTTTCCACATCACGCAGGTCTTATGATCGAATCTCTGAGGCGCTACGACTGATGGAGTGAGGGGATCGTAACCTCGATAGTAATTGGATTCCGGAAAACCCTGCTGCAACATGTGGCCGATCTCGTGATACACAGTGTCGTCCGCAGCGAACTGGTTTCCACCGTCGAAGGAACGGTTGTAACGGCTTGGTGAGATAAGTATGCGCTGGTTCCCCCACCTGCTTCCCTTGCTGTACCCGCTGAATGCCGTCCAAAAGAAAGGGTAGTGTCTTTCGTCGTCCCAGGGAAATGCTATCCCGTCGAATATCGCGGTATCCCTCGGCTCGCTGGCCAGGACGCTGTATACAGGGAAATCGAAACTAATGTCGCCAGTGAGGGTGCCTGAAGTTACGCCCGCATTTGAAAGCTCTGTTTCCATATGATTGATGTACGCCACGAAGTCATCCAAATCGTCCACCAGCCACTTGCCCGCGTTGTACTCGTTATTCGCGCCCGGACCCACGGTGTAAATTCTCCATGGATTGTGCACAGGATCGTTTTCTATCCAGCAGTCGTACGGGCTGGACAGGTACGGATCGGTGGTGTCGTAGCACAAGTAGTGGTTGCCGGTGGCGGACAATATGTCACCATTGTGGTCTTGAGGATCGTCAAAAGGAAATCCTCCGGTGTTGCAACCGGGTGTGTATGACCAGCATTTTCTTGAACTCCAATAATCAGAAGCTGGAGGCTGTATAAGGGGGGTTACTATCAAGCCGGGATCCCACAAGCTCTGCCTCACAACGTTGGCCTTATTCGTTTCAGGAGTAGAAAACCAGTGACAGTCAAACGCGCCTCCCGGCCCGCAAGCGTCTATTGTTGCCGTTTGTACAAGGTCTGTCCGGAATTCGTGGTTGCCCCTGAAATTGTACAACTGGTATTCTTCTACATCTTGTGAATCGAGGCGGTTGTACCCGTACACCTCGCCCCGATGAGCGTCAACAGCGTATGAAAACTCCGGGCCGATACCAGCCCACGAAAAAATGCCGAAACTCCAAAGCAGAGTTCCCGCGCACGGATCGCTCGCCGTGTGGGCGACCGTCAGCTCCGGTGTTTTAATGTACTCGAAGCCGTTCTCGATGTGTGGATTTCCGCTCCCCGCCAGTATGCGGCCGAGCGCGTCGGTTCCGTAGGTTGGAACGACATCCACGGCGAGGTTCGGCACGTAGTTACTCTGCATGGTGAAGACGTCGCCGAACTCGTCGCCGTTGATCATAACACTTGCTCCGAGAACCTTCAGGTCTTGGTACTCCTGTCCGAATACGACGGACCACTCGCCATCGGGCTCGATCGTCACGCGATCTACAACCAGCTCTTGCATGCGACCGTTTAGCATTATCAGATCTCCCCAGAGTCGCAGAAAACCGCGGGCTATTACGACGCAGGCTGCTTCATCGGTCGGCAGTGGCCCCCAGTTGTACTGAAGTGGCCACGGGGAAGTGGATTTCACGAGCCCCACGGTGCCCATCGAGTTGTAACGGTACTTCGCACCGGCCACCTCCCCGGCCTCCGGAAAGGACTTGGTCCACGGAAAAGCCTGGAACCAGGGGGCGCGATACTTTGTTCCCCGCAGGTCCGAGGCCGTCCATTTCAGCAACCTGCCAAGCGCATTCCGACTCTCCCAATAGACCAGGCCCGGCTCGCAGGGGACGCTCGCGGGCAGGGCCGCTACGGGATCCGTTGTGAGAAGACTGTCCATCGCGTCGACGAACGGATCGCTTGTTCCCAGGAACGGATCGCTTGTTCCCTGAGCCGTCAAGAGGGAAACCGCCGCGTCGTCAACGGTCACGGCGAACGCGCCGTCAGGCGCCGGAGGGAACGGAGCGAAGGGAAACGGATCCGCCGAAACCATCATAGTCACCGTCAGTGAAAATCCGATAAACAAAACACTCAACTTTCTCATTGAAATCCCCCTTTTCTCGGTTTTGTCTTTAACTTCACAACTCAGTAAATCTCGGGGATCGCTGCAGCACTGCCAGCGGATCCCGTCCAATCGAAATGCAGTTCAACGTCTTCTCCAGAAGAGGATAGCGTAATCGCCCACATCTCCTCTGAAACGATATGAATGAAATCGGCAATACCGTCACCGTCAATGTCAGTGGATAACCAATAAATGGAATTTGACGAATTTATCACCTCATTTTCGGCGATGGTAGACAGTAGAATGAAGTCATCCCAATCCCTCTGTCCTTCAAAATAGAAATACCTGCCCGGGTAAACCGGACTGCCGGAATCGGCCATCGAAGTTTCGATGATAAAATCGTCAATCCCATCTCCATATATGTCGCCGGGCATGATTATGGTGTAAAGTTGCTCGGTATCCATCAGGTCTGTATGTGTCTCGAAATTCGCGACAATGACGGTGTCTATCATTTCGGAGATCAGGTATTGGCCGGGCCCCGGCAAATCACCCAGAATCCCCCACCCGCCGGTATCGAGCAACGGTGACTGGCCGGTGTCGATCGCGCCAATGAATCTACCAAGCTCCGGGTATCCGTCGAAATCGACGTCACCCATTAATTGAACTGTGTTATTTGACGAGCTATAAAATAGCTCCCATGAAAACAACGATTTTAAAGAAGCGTCGGATGCAATTATCACCGAGGAAGAAAGAATATCGACGGTATTTCCTGGATCCGCCGACCCGAAAACTACAACCGAGTTGTCTGCCCCCGCATCGGGGATTCCAATATCGTAATCGTTCAAGCGAGTTGTTATGTCCGAAAAACCGTCTCCGTTTACGTCGACTTGGCGAACAACCTGACCGAAGCTATTGTCCGAGTCGCATCCGATAGGGCACGGTACAACCACGTCGGCGGATGACATGTCCGAAACCACATCTTCTTCCGATGCCCCATAATATACTAGTAAAGTATCTGTGAATCCCGGATCCCCATAGTCCTCGTAAAACGAAATGGCCATATCTGAAAACCCATCGCCATTGAAATCGGAATATCTATTTAGGGGATAAATATTATATATTTGCCCGACATCTCCTTGAAACAACCGAATCGCATCGTCCTTTCCTTGCAACGGCCCCGAGCGCAATTGGCTAAACACATACGTTTCTATTACTGCGGTTTCGAATTCATAGGGGGCATCTTCAGCAAGAACTCCTACACTGACATCTGCAGAGCCGTCAGCATTTACATCTCCCAGGTACGCCGAGCCTTTAAACACGATTGTGTTCCCCTCCACCTCAAACTCCACGACCTTCTCCGCCTCGGCGATCTGTCCGCCTTTCTCGTCCAGGTCGAAGAACGCCCACCCTTGAACCAGGTAGGGCTGCATCTCCCCTGCCGGTTCGATGAGCTTCCAGTACATGATGTCCGGTACGCCGTCCCTATCCAGGTCGCCGGGGGCCATGCCGACGAACATCTCCCAGGTGTAGGACGAAGCGCCCGTCTCGCATTCGGGTGAAGTCACCGACTTGACGCGGAAGAAGTGCACCCCACAGTCGAGGTCGCAGGTCACAATATGTTCGAACCGATCCGTTCCCAGCGGCTGGTAGTCGGCAGATCGGTACACCACGTCGGTGAACGCGCGGTCCAGCGCTATCTCCAGGCGGTATTGCGTCGCGCCGACCGCCTCCTCCCAGATGATACGTGGCCGACGGTCCCTGATGTGCCTTCCCGACAACGGAAAGATCAGCCTCGGCTCATTCAGCGTATCGTCGCCGCACACATCCAGCGCATCGGGCGCCTCACAGGAAGTCTCCAGCTCCGGACACCACTCCTCCCCTGTATCCGTGTCGGTATCCGTATCCGTATCCGTGTCAGTATCGGTGTCCGTCGACGCGTCTCCGCCGTCCGGATCGTCGTTGCCGTGACTCTTCGAACAAGCAACTCCCCCAAAGCTCATCGAGCAAACGAATAGCAAAACCAACAAGTGTTTCATTTTCATTTATTCCCCACTAAAAACTGAACCCATACGCCCCGCGTGTTAAAGACAGGCTAATCGACTGTTATCTGAGGGCAACCGAATTCGCCCCTGATTTCTTCAACATCTCCCCCCTGGAGCAGGTCGCAGGCGTCGGGGCAGAATTCGATCTGCTCGTGGGTCGACACGTCGATCCAGTGCCAGCCGAACCCGGACGAGCAGTCCTCGTCGTAAGGCACGGGCGTTTCATTTCCCAATGAGTCGATGAAGAAGAAGTTCACCGAGTCGTAGTCCACATCGTTTGTAATGTCGATGTCGTAAATGCAATTGACAACAGCGCCTACGATATCGTTTAGCGCAGCCTGGAGGGTGGTGGTGTCCGATGCATCGAGGGGCACGTTGTAGGGTGCGGGCACGCCGCCGTTGGCCGCGATGGCGTCCAGAACGGTGCTGGAATAGTTGAACCCGATCACAAAGACTTTGGTTCCCTGAGCGTTGAGAGCCGTCGCCAGGTTGCCCATGCTAGTTGCTGTTCCGCTGTAACCGGAGCAGGAGCTGCACGTGTCGCCACCGTCGGAAATCACGGCGACGTATGAATCAATTGCGGAATTGAGGCAGCCGTTGGAATACGCTGTGTTCAGGAAATTGGTGAGCCCGCACGCGAGGGGCGTCATTCCGTTGGGATCCGCAAAAGTGTTCAAGTCGTTGAGAATCGCGGCTTCGGTCCCGATGCCGCAGTCCTGTCGAACCGGGTTGGTGTAACCACAGTTCCAACCTGTGGAGTCAATATCGCTGCCGTCCGGGAAGTAGTCCAGACCGAATTGAATCTGCGAGCCGGTCCAGGCATTGATGACGTTGTTGAGGGCCGGCAGGGCCTGGTTCCAGTTGCTCGGAAACATGGAGCCCGAGACGTCCTGAAGTAGCATCAGGGCTACCGGGGTATGATCGATGTCGAACTCGAGTTCGTCGCAGATCGCTTCGCCGGTATCCGAGTCAGAGTCCGTGTCGGAATCCGTGTCGCTGTCGGCATCCGAATCCGCGTCAGAATCCGAATCGCCGTCGGAGTCGCTGTCCGAACCCGAAGAACTGGCATCCGAGCCCGGCTCACAACCGACTGCAAAAATGAGCGTTGTTGCCAGGAAAGCAAGCAGTAGATGCTTCATTGATTTTCTCCTAATCCACAATGATCTGCGGACAGCCGAACTCGCCCTTGATCTCATCGACATTTCCACCCTGGAGAAGGTCGCAAGCGTCGGGGCAGAATTCGATCTGCGCATGGGTCGACTCATCGACCCAGTGCCAGCCAAACCCGGACGAGCAGTCCTCGTCGTAGGGCACAACCGTCTCGATGCCTGACGAATCGATGAAGAAGAAGTTCACCGAATCGTAATCAACCTCGTTGGTAATTGTGATGTCATAGACGCACGAAATGACCGAGGAAGCGATGTTGTTGAGGGCAGCCTGAAGGGCCGGACCGTCAGTGGCCGAGAAGTAGCCGTCGGTGACGCCGAGGCCCCCGTTTTCGGCGATGGCCTGGAGCTGCGCCACCGGGGCTCCGGTGCCGAATCCGATGGCGATGCTGGTGATCCCTCCCGTAAACAGAGTCGCCGACAGGGTTCCGAGCTGGGCGGCGCTCACGCCGCTACCCTCGCAGCTCGAAGTGTTACACGCGGTGGAGCAGGTGTCCTCGCCGTCGGAAACCACCACAATGTACGAGTTGATATTGGTTCCGACACACTGTCCGGCGCCGTAGGTGGTCGGATCCTGGAAGTTGGCCATGGCGCAGTATAACGGCGTCCATCCGCCGGTCGCACTGTAGCTGTTCATCGAAGTGATGATATTGGTCGCGTTCAGAGGAGCGCAGTCCTGCGCAACAGGGTTCAGCGTCCCGCAGCGATCGGTCATCCCTCCACAGGTGCTGCCGTCCGGGAAGACGTCGAAACCGAATTCGAGCTGGGTTTCCCAGCTGTTGACTATGTTCTCGATGGCGGCCTTGGCCTGCGTCCACTTGGAGCCGGACATGGAACCGGATCTGTCGAGCAGGATCACCATGGCCACCGGGATTCCTTCGATCTGGAAGTCCAGCTCATCGCAGATCGCTTCACCCGTGTCGGAGTCCGTGTCGGAATCCGTGTCGCTGTCGCCGTCCGAATCCGTGTCGGAATCCGAATCGCCGTCGGAGTCGCTGTCCGAACCCGAAGGACTCGGACTCGAGCCCGGCTCGCAACCGACTGCAAAAATGAGCGTTGTTGCCAGAAAAACAAGCAATAGATGTTTCATTGGTCTTCTCCTAGTCTGGAACGACCTGCGGGCAGCCGAACTCGCCCTTTATTTCTTCTACATCTCCACCCTGGAGCAGGTCGCAAGCGTCCGGGCAGAATTCGATCTGTTCGTGTGTCAACTCGTCGATCCAGCGCCAGGCGAACCCGGTCGAGCAGTCCGCATCGTAAGGCACGACCGTCTCGACTCCCATCGAGTCGATGAAGAAGAAGTTTACCGAATCAAAATCCACATCGTTGGTGATGGTAATGTCGTAGATGCAATTGATGATCATGCCCGCGATATCGTCGAACGCGTTTTGCAAGGTGGTCAGGTCGGTGGCCACAATCGGTACATTGTAAGGCGCCGGCATACCACCGGCCGCCGCGATGGCGCCCAGGGTGAGACCGGAATAATCAACACCGATGGCGACGGTCTTGATCTGGTTCGCCAGCAGGGTGCCGGTGAGGGCGGTGTAGTCGGCCGGCGTTCCGTTATTGGGGTTACCATCGGTTACGAGAACCATGTAGGATTCGACGCCCGCCTCCGGGAAGCCGGTGGCGTATCCGACATTTGTGTAGTTGGTCATGGCCTCGAACGTCGGCGTGCCGCCGCCGGCCGAGAGCCCGTTTACCATGGTTGTGATGGCGGTCTCCGTACCTGTTGCCGGAGAAATGGGACAGGCCGTGTTGACTCCGCTGCTGGCATTGTTGGGGTAGTAATCGAAACCGAATTCAATCTGCGTCCCTCCCCAGATGCCGAGGATGTTGTTGACGGCGGCCTTCGCGTCGATGATCTTCTGGCCTGACATGGATCCCGAGATATCCAGCAACCACACCATGCGCACGGGCACGGCCTCGATCTCGAACTGGAATTCGTCACAGATTGCTTCACCCGTACCCGTGTCGGTATCGGTGTCCGAATCGGTGTCGCTGTCAGTGTCACCATCGGTGTCGGTGTCGGTGTCGCCGTCGGTATCGCTGTCGGAGTCGCTGTCCGAACTCGAAGCGTGCGGATTCTTGGCATCCTCACAACCGGCGGCGAAGACAAGCGTTATTGCCAGAAAAGTAAGCAGTAAATATCTCATTGATTTCCTCCTAATCCACAATGATTTGCGGGCAGCCGAACTCGCCCCTGATTTCTTCCACATCTCCCCCCTGAAGCAGGTCGCAGGCGTCGGAACAGAATTCGATCTGCTCGTGGGTCAACACATCGATCCAGTGCCAGCCAAACCCGGACGAGCAGTCCTCATCGTAGGGCACGGCCGTTTCAGTTCCCATAGAGTCGATGAAGAAGAAGTTCACCGAATCGTAATCCACATCATTGGTGATGGTAATGTCGTAAATGCAATTGATAATTGCGCCCGCAATGTCGTCGAACGCATTTTGCAAGGTGGTCAGGTCGGTAGCGACGATCGGCACATTGTAGGGCGCCGGCATGCCGCCGGCCGCCGCGATGGCGCCAAGGGTGGACCCTGTATAATCAACGCCGATGGCGACGGTCTTGATCTGGTTGGTCAGCAGGTCGTTGGTGAGGGTGGTGAACTGGGCCGCCGTTCCGGTGTTGGGGGTACCGTCTGTTACGACAACCAGGTAGGACTCGACTCCCGCCTCCGGGAATCCGGTGGCGTAAGTGGTGGTCAAATAGTTCTGCATGGCGTCGAATGTCGGTGTGCCGCCGTAAGCTGCGAGACTGTTTACCAGGGTGGTGATGGCGGTCTCCGTGCCCGTTGCCGGAGAAATGGGGCAGTTCGAATTAACGTCGTAGCTGGTTGCATTGAAGGGATAATAATCGAAACCGAATTCAATTTGCGTCCCTCCCCAGATACCGAGGATGTTGTTGATGGCGGCCTTTGCGTCGGCAATCTTCTGGCCGATCATTGACCCCGAAATGTCCAGCAACCACACCATGCGCACGGGCACGGCCTCGATCTCGAACTGGAATTCGTCACAGATTGCTTCACCCGTACCCGTGTCGGTGTCCGAATCGGTGTCGCTGTCAGTGTCACCATCGGTATCGGTGTCGGTATCACCGTCGGAATCACTGTCCGAATCGCTGTCCGAACTCGAAGCGTGCGGATTCGTGGGATCCTCGCAACCAAATATGATCAATGACATAGAAAACATCAACACCAGATACTTCATCACACACCTCCACAAAAGAAATTGCTACCATTCATTTGGACGACGGCCGCGCGTAAACTTCCGATAATAATTTATATAAAGCATTTATATATTCTAGTCACCTTGAAAAAATGCATGGCCCAAAATGATGATGTTTCATCCGGCCCGCGTTTGCTGTATGAAATAAAACAGTTTTCCTATGAAAGAAGGGTAACAGTCGATGGCTACGAACGGTCCCATTTCCGCGTTCATGGACACTCATTTTCTTCATTTCAACGCACGGGAGACATTGGACGCCTCGAAGGCATATCGCGCTCATCTGGAGGCCGGGGGAAAGATGCTCGTCGCCATGGCGGGCGCCATGAGCACCGCGGAGATAGGGATAAGCCTCGCGAGGATGATTCGTGAGGACAAGGTACACGCCATCTCGTGCACGGCGGCGAATATGGAAGAGGATGTTTTCAATCTGATCGCCCACAACGAATATGAGTTGTTGCCGGGATATCTGGATCTCTCCCCCCAGGATGAGCGAGAGCTCAGGGACAGGGGGTTCAACCGGGTAACGGATACCGCCATTCCCGAGACCGTTTTTCGGCACCTGGAAAGGGAGTTCATGAATGAATGCAGGAGGGCACACGAGGCGATGGAGCGCCTCTTCCCGTTTGAGGTTTTCTCGAAGATCCTGCTGTCGGGACGGCTGGAACAGCACTATCAGATACCAGTCGAGAGATCATGGCTGTACGCCGCGTGCGAGAAGGGCATCCCGGTTTACTCTCCGGGCTGGGAGGACAGCACGCTGGGCAACATTTTCGCGGCTCGAGTCATCCAGGGAAAGTTGCCGGATCACCTCATGCTGAAGACCGGCACCGAGCAGATGGAGCACCTGGTAGGGTGGTACCGGCAACACGATCCGGACTGCTCAATCGGGTTCTTCCAGATCGGCGGAGGGATAGCGGGCGACTTCGCCATTTGTGCAGTACCCCTCATCCTGCAGGATCTCGAGCTGAAGCATGACCTCTGGGGCTATTTCTGCCAGATAAGCGATTCCACAACGTCGTACGGTTCGTACTCCGGCGCGGTGCCCAACGAGAAGATCACCTGGTTCAAACTCGATGTGGATACACCCAAGTTCACGATCAATTCGGACGCGTCCATCGTGGCGCCGCTGATCTTTTCCTACGTGCTCGGCGACTGACGCGCATCATTCCGCGAACAGCTTCCAGAAGCGTGCCAGGGGCGATGAGTGACCGCGCACATCTCCGATTTCGCACCCGCACCCGGAGGTGCCCGGCTTGAAGATCTGAGGCCCCGCGTCATCACCGGTGTCCGTATCGCCGTCCGAGTCCGAATCAATGTCCGAGTCAGTGTCGGTGTCGGTATCAGTGTCGGTATCGGTGTCAGTGTCGGTATCGGTGTCAGTGTCGGTGTCAGTGTCGGTATCTATATCGCCGCCCAGCGAGATGTTCTCCACTGCATCGAGATCGTAGCCGGCATATGCGGCGTTGAACGTTCCGCTCCCGGTGTCGATGATGCGGACGAACCGGATCGAACCGTAACCGCTGCCATCCAGGTCTCCCGAAACGTCTCCGTTGCCGGCGGCAATCTGCACGAAGGATCCGTCCTGGTCGTCCGACACCCACACTTCGATGGGATCCGCGCTGCCGGTGCCGCTGACCACGTTGATGTCCGGGCCGACCACGTCCGACACGAGGGTGTCCGCGCCCATGTCCAGGGTGATGGTTCCCCCCGGGCTCATGGAGTAGAACAGGCTGTCCGGAGGTCCGAGGGCGTCGGAGGTCAGGGTCTCGTTATCGTATCCGATGGACTGGTAGACGGTGGTCGGTATCTCCTGCGGCATGGTCATCCGATTGATGGAGATGGCGTCGAAGGACCCGCCCGGGTACAGCTCGAAATCCACCTGAATCGTCCCGCTCGAAGGAACCGTGACGCCGGTCAGAGTGACAGGCTGGTATCCGTTGGCCGATGCCGTGATATCGTAGGTCCCCGGCAGGAGGATTCTGTGGAAGTCGCCCAGATCCGGGTCGGTGAAGACCGGCTCGCCTTCAGGGGAGATGGTGATGCGGGCAAATAGAGGTGTTCCGGTATTGGCGTCGGTGACGATCCCCTCCGCTCCGACCAGCGCCCATGCGAGGAAATCGGCGACCCCGGGGCCGTGGATGCTCCACTCGGGATCGGTGTCGGACCTGAGCTCGATGGTCCAGTCGAAGGTTCCCTGGGTCCCGAGGGACCAGTCGTTCACGTCCCCGGAAATAGCGTACCAATCCCACCCGAAAACCACATTGTAAGAGGAGGTTCCTTTGTAAGAATATCCGATGTCGTCGAACAGAACGTCGTCGAGCGGATAGTGGGGCTTGTAGTTCCAGGCGGCGTTAACATACGTGGCCACCGTATGGTAGGTGAGGCCCAGGTTGAAGCTGTTGTCCTGGCTCACGTCCCGGAGGGCGATAGTCTCCGGTTCGGAGAACGGGTAAGGCCCGCCGGCGACCCAGCCGAACCCCAGGTTGCGATTCATGTCCACGCCGTTTGCGTTTTGTCGGCTGGAGGACCACGGGGCGGACGTGTAGGACATGTAGCCGTCCGGGTTGACCAGGGGAACGAAGAGAATTTCTGCTCCGTCGATGAGATCGTCTGCCAGGCCGCCGCTCCCGTAGTCATTGATCAGCCAATCGATTATTGACATCACGGTGGTCACGCTCATGCACTCGTTGCCGTGGATGGTTCCGATGATCCGGATCTCTGGCTCGGCGGATTCGACGCCGGGAGAAGAAGAAACACGAAGCGCCCACAACTCGCGACCCTCGACGGACGTTCCGATGGAGAAGAAGTCGGCGATCCCCGGGTTGGCAGTAGCGTACGCCTGCAGGGTATTTCCGATGGCCGTGTGAGTCGGGAACGCCGCGCATGAACCGAGTGACTTCTTGGGGATCTTCGCGTGGGCGGAAAAGCCGGCCGCGAAGGCCATAACAATGAGGTTCATTAGTAGTAAGTTGCGCATTTATCGATTTCTTTTTTTTATCGAGCGATGATCTTGCCCAAGTACACTATAGCAGAAGAATAAGGTTTTTAGGTGAATCACGTTGGGCAAATTTATTGAGGAGGCAACATGACAAACGCTTTGAAATTTTTAATTTTGGCTGGATTTGCGCTGACCTGTTGGTGCTGTGACAACGACGTTCGGGAAAACCCGAATTCCGGGACCGACACAGATTCGGATGGGGATACCGATACTGACACCGACTCTGACACCGACTCTGATACTGACTCTGATACTGACTCTGACACCGACTCTGACACCGACTCTGACACCGATACTGATACCGACTCTGATACCGACTCTGACACAGGCACTGATACCGAAACGGATTCCGACCCCGGCTGTGTCGCTGTCTCCGACTGCTTCTCACTCATGTGGAATGTATTCTGTCAGGGTCACTGGTTCTGCAACGCCGGAACTTGCGAGCCGGTCTGCAACATGTGCGGCACCACGCCCATAACGCCGTGCTGTGGCGACGGTACCTGCGACTCCCTGTTCAATACCTGGTACGGCGAGAACAACGGTAGCTGCATGACGGATTGCCCGTAGGCGAATTATTTGCCGGCGGCGGCGCGTTCCTTCGCGGCCTGCACCGTTCTTTGAAGAACTTTCTCGGTGAAACCACCCTGGTAAGGCTGGGAGTCGACGAAGAAAGTGGGGGTTCCCCTGACTTTTCTTTTCTTCGCCTCCTTCATGTCGCGCCGGATGACGCGCATCACCCGCTCGAAGCCCATGCACCTCTCGAACACGGTCATGTCCAGCCCTATGCGGGCCGCAAGGTGGTCGACGTTCACGTCGGATGCTCGCACCGAGTCCTGGATGGAAAACAGGGCGTCGTTCATCTCCCAGAATTTGTCCTGCTCTGCGGCGCACTCGGCAGCCTTTGAGAACTCACACGCCCTCTTGTGGAAGACGCGTTTGACGTCCGGGTTGCAGGCCTTGTCCAGGGGCACATGTTGATGCATCAGGCGAACCGTGTCGGGGAACTTGGCGGCCATTCCACGAGCGTTCCTGTGGGCCCTCCGGCAGAACGGGCACTCGTAGTCGGTGAATTCCGTCACCGTCACCAGCGGTTCTTTCGCGCCTATCCAGTGAACACCGTCTTCATTTACGCCCGTGGGGAGATCCGGAAGCTCTTGCCACCCGATGTGTTGCCAGTAGGGAGGTATGAGCAGCTGTGCGCCGAGGAGGGCGCCGCCGCCGAGCGCGGCTAAGGGGACGAGAACCACGGGCCTCGAAAAGAGCGCCTTCAAATCGGCGATCAGGGCGCCGAATGGGTTCACGCGGCTGATCTTGACGAGGATCGATCCGATCACAAACAACGCGGTGTTTATCCCGTACAGAGCCATGCAGAAAAGGCACATGGAGGTGATCAGGAAAAACGAGACCCACGCCAGCGTCGCAGAGGCGAGAAAAGCTGCGGTGAACATTGCAAACATGATGCCCCGGGGCCAGAGACCATGCAGCCGGCGGGAGATCAGGCCCCACAACGCGAGCGCTACGAATACCGTGTAGGCGAGCAATCCCCAGATGGATATGGGAAGGCCTGCAAAAACGGAAAAGGGCGACATGGCGACGGACTCACAGTTGATCTTGGCGTTGACCGCACAAACAGAGTGATAGGACGGATCCGTGTGGGTGAAATAATGGATTCTCGTGAGCTCGACAGAAACACCCAGACCCGCCAGGGCCAGCAGCAGGATCACAACGATGAGGGCGCGCCCCCTGATCGGATTGTGGGTTACTTTTTCTTGCTCAGAAGAGGTCATCTGACTCTAATTCTCCTCAACGTTTACTAAAATGTTTCCTATCATCTTTCAGTTGTTATTGTAATCATTGGGTTGGGAAGTATGATTTTGATCAACATGGACAAAAATAAATTTCCAGAGGACCTCGCCGCGCGCATCGGCTACCTGTTTGTCAACGAGGATCTGGCGATGGAATCCGTAACTCATCGCTCATACCAGAACGAGCACCCGGATGATCGGGGGCACAACGAGCGGCTCGAGTTTCTCGGGGACGCCGTGCTCGATCTGATCGTGGCCGAGGCCCTCATGGAGCGGCTGGAGGACGCGCCCGAGGGGCAGCTGACCAAACGAAGGGCGGCGCTGGTAAACGAGGAGAGTCTGGCCAGGGTTGCCCGCCAGCTGGATCTGGGTCCGATTCTCCGGCTCGGCCGGGGAGAGGAGCAGAATAACGGACGACAGAAAACGTCCATCCTTGCAGATGCCATTGAGGCCATCGTTGCCGCGATCTACCTGGACGGCGGCTACGATGCGGCCAGGGATACTGTGATGATATGGTACGGGGCCCTGTTCGGCGACATTGCGAAAGGCGAGTCTCCCCAGGATCCCAAGACCGTGCTGCAGGAGAAGCTCCAGGCTCGGGGCGACGGTATGCCTTCGTACAATGTGGTCGGGTCCACCGGGCCGGACCATGATAAGATGTTCGAGGTGGAGGTGATTGTGGCGCAAGGCAGGATCGCCAGGGGTACCGGGAAGAGCAAGAAAGAAGCGGAGAAGGACGCGGCCGTCAATGCGCTGGCCACGGAAAGGAACTGGCTACAAAAATGACGCTGCCAAAATCCATCATGATGCTCGTCCTGGCAGTGGCGGTTATGTTCTGCGCGCCGGTCCGCGCGGAATCGAAGAGGGAATACCAGCAACGGTTTCAGATGATGCTCGACTACGCCGTCCGTTCCAACGAGTACATTCGTCGGCATCTCGGGGACCGGGGATTGTGCGCCTACGCCGCCGATATGGCCGCAAAGAACGCCGATGCCGCCGAACAGATGACCCCGCCGCCCTTGTATGCTGACCTTCATCCCCATTTTCTCCTGGTACTCGAGAACATCGAGAGGGCCTTCCATTACGCATCGAAAGGCAAACTGGACAGATACAGGCATCACCAGAAGATCGTGCGCAAGGAGCTGCGGATTCTGGAGGCCATGGCCGAGAAGGAACGCCTTCAACTCTATCTCTGGGACAGGGATTGGTAGCCTCGTATGAACCCACGCCTGCTTGAATTCTCCACCGGGATAGAGGGCATCGATAACTTCTATCTTCCGCCGTATTTCACCATGCTGTCCCTGGGGTTCATCCTGGCCATCTTCCTGGCGTACAGGTGGGCGGGCGGTCACGGAATGAACAAGGGGCGCATGATCGACTTCGGGATCTGGATGGTCTTGTGGGGCATGGTGGGGTCCAAGATCCTCCACATCATCGCCGACGGGCACTTCATGGACTACGTCAATGTCTGCCTGGATCCCTCAAAGGTGGACTGGCTCGTGGACGCCAGGGAGTGCTCCGCGCTTGCGGGAATATGGGACGCCGCAGCCGGCGTGTGCCACCCGGCAAAGTCCAACTGCCTGGCCTGGCTCAGCGGCAGCGGGTTCGCGTACTACGGCGGCCTCATCGCCGCGGCGCTTTTCAGCGTGTACTTCATCCGGAAGCAGGGCTGGTCGGTGGGCAGGATGTGCGACATGGGCGGATGGACGATCTCGTTTGGTCTGGTCTGGGGCAGGATGGGCTGCCTCCTCGCAGGTTGCTGCTTCGGCGCGAGGAGCGACTCGCCCCTGGCCGTTATCTTCCCGGGCGGTTCGGCGGCGTCACGTCACCAGTGGCAAGAAGGCCTCCTCGATTCCTATCGCCTTGAATCGTTGCCGGTCCATCCGACGCAGGTCTACGAATCGCTCGCAGCCCTCGTAATCGCCGCGTTCGCCTACTTCATCGTCCGGCCGAACAAGCGCTTCGACGGGCAGGTCTTCGTGGTGACCATGGTTATGTACGCCCTCGCGCGATTCGCGATTGAAATTGTAAGACGTGACGATCGGGGGGCCGTATTGGGACTTTCCACCAGCCAGATCATCGCCGCCGCCATCGTAGTGATCTGCGCCTACCTCTGGCCCTATTTTAAGAAGAAATCGGCGGCCGTGTCCTGATCTTGTCATTTGAGTTGCCGTCCACTCGGTCCACATTCCAAACCATCCGTCCGGCACACGCTGTGTCAAACGAGCTGGGAGAGGAGCGTGACGGCAGGGACCTTGATGGGCTCGCTGTGCGAAAAACAGTCCTCGTCGATATAGTCGGCGTCCAAAATGATCTGGAAGGCATGCGCGGTCCCGAGAAGAGCATGATAGTACCTCAGGCTCTTGGAGAGGCGACCGGAGGCAGATGTCTTGACCTCGGCGAGGAACCACGGGACCCCGTCTCTTGTCACCAGAAAATCCACTTCTCGCTTCGTCGAGTCCCGTAAAAAATGAAGACCGAAGTTGCCGAGCCCCGCGTCTGTCCAGAACTCGACGGCCTTGAGCAGATGAGAGGCAACCAAATTCTCGGCACGGGATCCGGGATCGGTGACCAGCGACCAATCCCAAAGATAGATTTTGGGCTGTTTTCTCAAAGACTTCGGGACATTGCGAAACCAGGGACGCAATATATAGCAGAAGTAAACGGACTCCAACGTGGATACCCAGCGAGAGATGGTATCGACCGACATCCCCGTCTGACCCGCCAGAGAACTGAGGTTCACGAGCTGCCCCACCTGATGCGTCAACAGCTCGGCGAGCACCTCGAGTTGCTTTACCTCCTGGATGTTTGTGAGATCACGGATGTCTTCGTTGAACAATTGCTCGGAGCGCAACCTGCGCCAGCGGTTATAGAAACGGATGTTCGATTTCAGAAACGGCTCGGGAAATCCCCCAAACTGCAACAAACTCTTCAGAATGCTCGGCTCCGGACGAACGGGCTTTTTCACCATGTCTTCGACGAACGCCACGCTGCCGATTTCACCCACGGTCAATGGGTGCATGCGATAGAGGAAATACCTCCCCATCAGGCTATCCCCACCCTTCTTGTAGATGTTCAGTCGAGCGCTGCCGGTGACGGCGACACGGACCCTTTGCCCATAAGTATCAAAGAAACCTTTCAAAAACAGTTTCCACTGCGGGTACTTGTGAATCTCGTCGAAGATTACAGAGCTGGGGTTACCTGCGATCATGTCGAGCCCGAGTCGCTCGACGAGGCCGCTCCCCTCACCAACAATGAGCGCCCGATCTGTAGTTCGGTCCCAGTTGAGGTAGGCACTCTCCGGCATCCCATCCCGCACCGTTGTTGTCTTCCCCACCTGCCTCGGACCGCTCAGGAACGCCATCTGTCGATTTTCCTCGAAGTGTTCGCGCAAAACTCCGGTGTATACCCGCTCCATGTCGCCTCCATCTCATTGCAAAGGCCTAATCTGCATAATTCGCCAGCCTGCCGATAAAATAAAGATAGCCCACTGCAAAGCGATTGGGAAGGAATATTTTACGACCCTTCGTATATATTTCTGGATTCTTTTACGATGCACCGGAAACATTACCGGCCTTTGGATGATCAATCAGGTTGGTTGATGGGGCGCATGAGTATGTCGTGGATTTCGACGTTGGGTGACGTCTTTAAAATGTAGAGCACTGCCTGGGCGATGTCCTCCGGGTCCATCTGTCGATATTCCGGAGCCCGTTTGCCGGCCTCCGATCTGCCGAGCATTCGCTCCATGAACTCCGTTTCCGTGTCGCCGGGGCTCACGGCCGTGACGCGTATCGAACTGCCCGCCTCGCGGAGCTCCCGGCGAAGCCCCTCGGTCATGGCGCGGACCGCGTGCTTGGTGGCGGCGTACATGCCGGCGCCCGTCTGAACCCGGTATGCGGACATCGACGAGATGTGAATGATCTGGCCCGCCGTCTTGTTGGCCTGCATGTTCAAAACGGCCTCACGCGTGATGACGGAAAGGGCGAGCACGTTCACCTCGAGCATCTCTCGAAAGTGCTCGGTACTGCCGCTGGAGAGAGGGGCGTCGTGCCCGAGTCCTGCGCTGTTTATCAACACATCCACCCCACCCCACTCGCGGCCGATGGCTTCGAACGCGAAAAGGATCTGAGATTCGTCTTTCAGATCCACCGCCAATGGAAACGCCCGTCCACCAGAGCTTTCGATCTGCGCCTTGAGCGTGACGAGCTTATCGAGGTTTCTGGCCACGATCGCCAGGCGCGTGCCCTCCTTTGCGAGGGCGAGGGATATCGCCCGCCCGATGCCGGACGAGGCTCCGGTGACCATGACCACCTTGTCTTGCAGTTCACTTTTGTCGTTCATTTCAAAGTAATTTCTTTACAGCGGATACGTCTTCCGGTCGATTGATGTTCTTGAAACACTTGTGATTTACGGGATCGATTGGAACCCATCGCACTGATACTTCGTCCAGCAGACGCGTCACCTTGCGCACGTTCCCCGCTATGAGCTCGTCGATCCGGGGCACCAGGTCGCGTCTATAGGCCGCGTGCAGGGGTTCGTATTTGTCGTCCAGGCACGGCACGACAGCGCTGACGTCCGGACCCACGCCGTCTATAACGGCAGCTACCAGCTTGTGATCTATTAGCGGCATATCGGCGGCGACCACGAAGATCCACTCGGTCTGAGCGGCCTGAAACCCCGCCCGGATACCGGCCAGAGGGCCGAAACCTTCCACAGAATCTTGAACCACTCGAACACCCTCGAGGTCTTCGAAACGCCCCGGCCCGCCGCCGGCCACCAGGACCTCCCCGAACATCGGATCAACCACATCCATCACCCGCATGATGAGAGGGCGTCCGCCGATCTCGAGGACGGTCTTGTCCACGCCGTTCATGCGACTGGACTTGCCGCCGGCCAGGATCACGGCGGTGATATCCTTTGAACTGATCCCATCGCTCATGATGAAGGCTTCGCACAAGCTCCCGCGCACCGCAAGTTTGGATATCCTACTCGCGCAGATCCTGCGCGAGGTCAGTGAGATCCCGAGTTCCTGTTTCCTCCAGCCCGCGCAGATCCTGCGCGGGAAAGTTGTTGGAAACCTGCTTCAACCGTACATTTGATATTCTTGCCGCATTTCAATGAAACGCTTCTCGTCGGCAAGCCATGTTTCAGCAAGATCCGACAGGCCAGCACCCTGCTCTATTCCCTTCCGGACTTCGGAGGAGCCGGTCAACAGATCGATTGCGGGGATGTCCGTCACGAACTCATATGGGTCGATTCTCCATTCAAGGCGGGGCTCCAGGATCCGGTTGAGCGCAACAAGCGCTGCGATGCCGGTTCGATACGAAAGAAATGATTCCCGATCGACCACGTGTATCTGAACACCGCCGCATATTCGGCCCGCGTGCTTGTGGAAAGAAGGTTTGAAGGAAAGCGGCCTGAAGCGTACCCCCGGCAGTTTCATTTCGGTCAATGTGCGAGCGAGCGCGACTCCGTCGATTCCCGGGGCGCCGAAGATCTCGAACGGCCGGGTGGTTCCACGACCTTCGGATACCGTCGTTCCCTCCAGCAGGCACATGCCGGGGTACACGATCGCCGTGTCCAGGGTGGGCATGTTCGGCGAGGGAAGTATCCATGGAAGACCGGTGTCCTCGTAATACATCCGACGTTCCCAGCCTTCCATCGGGACGATGGTCAGTCCGTCGGTCATGCCCTCGTGGTCGGCGACCATTTTCACCAGCTCCGCAACGGTCAACCCGTGACGGTTCGCCACCGGGACCAGACCGACGAAAGAAGTGAACCCGGGTTTCTGCAGGCCGCCCTCCACCTTTTCGCCGCCGATGGGGTTCGGCCGATCTGTGAGGATCATCTCCACTCCCGCCCGGTGACATGCCCTCAGGCACAGAACGGAGGTCCACACGAAGGTGTAGTATCGGGAACCCACATCGGCCAGATCGACGACCAGCGCATCCAGACCGGAGATCTGATCTGCAGTGGGAGCGAGAGTCGATTCTGTCGCCCCGTAAAGGCTGCGAAGGGGCAACCCATGGGGGCCCGTAGATACGCCGTCCACCGACTCCATATCCTGAGCTTCGCCTGCAAATCCGTGCTCGGGCCCGAAGAGTACCTCCATCTTTGCGCCGAGCCCCTCAAGGACATCAAGGGTGTGTTCGAGAGACGAAATAACACTGGCGGGGTGGGCGACCAGGCCGACACGCCTGCCGGAAATCAATTTCCCCTGATTATTCCTCAGCTTTTCCACACCAACGATAATTTTTCTCATCTTTCTTTCACCTTTTTTTGAAAATGATATCGTAACATGAGGTTGTGACGGTAATCTAAAAGTAGGTTTTCGTATTGTTTTTGCAGCTCACGTGGAGGTGAGCATTTTCCTGATTGCCATGATCGGGCAAGGGAGGTCGCGATATGTGGATGAAGTTTGGGATTCTGATAATTATACTGGCTTGCGTTTGCGCCTGCGAGGATAGCGGCGGAAACTCGCTCATTGTCGACGGCGGGACGGACACGGACACCGATGGCGATTCGGACACTGATGGCGACACCGATGGCGATAGCGATTCGGATACCGATGGCGACACCGATGGCGATAGCGATCCCTCCTGCGCGGACATCCCGTGGGAGGTGACGTACAATCCTATCAATATGCTTGTCCTGCTCGATCGGTCCAAATCGATGGCCGATAACGAGATCGATCCCAGCCCGCCCTCGGACGATACCTACGCTGCTGTTACTGCCACCGCCATCGAGGACGTGGTTGCCGCCAACATGGGTTCCGGACTGATCAACTTCGGGCTGGCGGTCTTCCCGTCAATGTCGTGTCCCGCGGATGATCCGGGAGGTCACCCCAACTCTTGCAGGCCCTCGGCTGCGGACGCGGACGATCCCGGGTACGGCTCACCGGAGGTCGACCTGCCGGGCACCCTGACCCAAATACAGACAGCGCTCGACGCCTCGGGGGGGGTGGGGCAGTGCGGCGGAACTCCCATCTGCCAGTCGCTCCAGTGGGCGCTCTCGTACCTCAACTGGACCGGCCCCACCGCCACTTACCCGACGAACCCGCTCGATATATCGGTGGCAATGAACCAGAACTTCATCCTCCTCGCGACGGACGGCGCTCCCAACTGCAACGCCGCCCACGACCTGCCTTGCACCTCGTCCGAGGTGGGCGATCCGGTTTACTTCCCGACCCAGTGCCTCGACGATTTGTGCACGTACAATGCAGCGCTTCATCTGGCCGCCGCGGGCATCAAGGTCTTCGTCATCGGCGTGGGCAGCAGCCTGTCCACATGGGACTCGGTGATGGACGACATCGCAAACTGGGGCGGCACGGGCCAGTATTACGCCGCGACGGACGCGACCGATCTCCAGATCGCGCTCACGGCGATCACGGGGGAAGCCATCAATTGCCTCTACACGGTCGACTGGGATTCCATTCCGGACCTGAGCCCGGATCCGCCCTACACTCCGGTGGACAAGGGCTGCGACAAGGTGTGGATCTACGGTGTTCCGGCCAATTCGTCACTGGACGATATTCCCCTGCAGTACATGCCCGACGCAAATTGTGCCGGAGAGGATCCCGGCAACGATGTCTACGGATGGAGATGGCAGGGGATCAGCGCAAGCGTGTCGGATCTGGATAACTACGATACGACCCAGTGCACCGAGATCGAGCTGTGCCCGGAAGCCTGCCAGAAGCTCAAGGACTTCGAATGGGATACCATCACCGCCAAGTTCGGTTGTGAGATCCTCATCGACTGATCCCGCCGATCCATCTCGCCCTGGTTCCCGCAATCAAGTCTGCGAACGTTCTGTCCGGCCACAAAAAGATCACCGAAATAACCTCCGCCCCGGCGACGATCGCAAAAGCGACGGGCACGGGAATCTTAAGCCCCATCGCAGCCCCGGCGATCAACGGCAACGATCGAACCACCGATGCCGCCACGGCCTTCTTGCCCGGTTGACGGCCCCTGACCACCCCGCAGATACGGTCGACGAAGTTGAATCCGCGCAGGGTGCGCGGCCTGTCCCGCAGAAACCAGAAGATGATGAACAACGCCCAGAAGGGTATTGCAATTATCCCTGAGAAGAAGCCGGCCGATCCGCCGCCGCTCAAGAAACCGATCACCAGCACCGGTAGAATGCAGTCGATGACCCGCGCGGCGATAACACGGCCGCCGAGGGATGCGCGAACCGCTCGCCGGGGGTTCTTTGCGCGGTGATCAATGGCGTATCCGAGGAACGCCGGAACGAGGCTGACCAGGGTCGCCAGCGTCCATCGCCCGTCCCCCGGAGCGAGAACGGAAAACAATGGTCCCACCGCACAGGATCTCCAGCTGCGGCCGACCGCTCGCGCGATGGGGGGCAGGATGAACGAGACAGCCACCGATGACCCGCCGGCGATCATCCAGGCCCATGCGGTGGAGCGGAACGACAGGATCGACCCGGCCATGATCTCCTGGAAGAAGCGATTCGCAATCACGACATCGGGAAGGACGAGGCCCATGAACCACGAGAGCAGTCCGCCCACCAGCGCGCCCACCGTTCCCGCGCCGAGGAAGGCCGCGCCGATCCATCGAAAGACGCGGGTCAGGCGAAATCCGATGAGGGCGATCCACATGAGGATGAACAGAGAGAAGACGCCCGCCGAATCGGTAAAACTCACCAGGCGGCCGACCGACGCGCGCACCGGGGTGAGCAACAGCTCCAGTTTTTGAAGAGGCCTGTCCAGGGAGAACTCCCGGGGCACGGCCGACTCGATGCCCCCGCGGATCACGCTCTCCATCAACCGCCCCCCCGGTGTTCGCGCCACGACAATGTTGACGGCCGTTTGCCGAAAATCGGACAGGTTCACCGAAGCGTTGAGATGCTCGCGGCGCCCGGCGATGTAGGCCGGCACCTGAGATGCAATCTCCACCGCCGTCGCGTCGATTGTCCGGACGAGAGCCTGGTTGAGCTCGTCCACGGCTCCCCTGGCGCTTTCGTCGCCCTGCAGGTAGCCCATGATGTGGGGCGGCAGGAGATCTTCCAGCTTGACCAGGCCTCCGGCGGCGATCTGCCCGAGACCCCAGTCCTTCACCACGCGTGCGCAAGTGGCCTCGTCCGTGAGACCGCGAACCAGATTACCCGTCAGGCCCCAGAGAGGCGCCGCCAGTGAAAATGCCGCCACGAGCACGATCAGAACCAGGCTGCGTAAAATCGCCCTGATGATCTTGCCGACCTTGAAAGAATGCTTCATGAAGCTTTCGCGTTGTGCGGTCGCTGCATCGTTGCCGGGGTGTGCACTCCCCGGTACTCCGCCCTAGTAATACATGTAGCCGCCGCCGAAGAACCCCGAGATGAACAGCAGGGTGGCGAAGAACGCGGCGCCGGCGCCGAGGAGGACCTTCAGCACGCCGAAGCCCGGAGCCCGCATGCGGATGCGGTTGATATTGCTGAGGATGAGAAAGACGGACATGCCCACCTGTGCCATGTTGGCGAAGAACGCGGCGATGATGGGAAAAGGGAACTCGGCGATGAAGCCGAGGCTGGTCAGACTCCCGAACAACGCCCAGGTTCCCTCGAGCGCGGCGCTACCGAAGACGACCAGGCCGATGATTCCCCATACCAGCATGCCGGTGTTCTTCTCACCCTCCGTCGGAGGTGTCTTGAAGAGTTTCACGTCGATGATTGCCAGCACTCCCAGGTGTAACAACCATATTCCGCCAAAATTTCCCATGCCCATGCCCATGTTCATGACCTTCCTTTCACGTTCTCAAATGCGGTGTCGGTTAGCAGGGTAGAGAATAGTCGATTATAAGGAAAGTCACCACTTGTGACGCTACAATTTGTCAGCAGTCCCTTGCCTTTGGACCATATGAACATACATTTACAACGCACACGACGCTGGCGAATGCTATTATTGAGGTCTTGTAGAGTTCGGATCATGGCGTATCAACAACCCAGACGCGGCTCCGGTCGCAAACAAAATTCCATCGCATTTGCGGCTTCTATATTCCTGCATCTTCTTGTCATAGGGATCATTTCTCTTGATTTCACTCTGTTCGAGCAAGAGCCCGATCGCTCTTTCGAGGTGGCGTTGATGGAAGTGGAGCCTCCCGAGGGGGCGGTTGATATTGTTCCCCAGACGGCTCCCTTGCCCCCCAGTGAGGTGGCGAGCGAGGAAACCGCTTCTATCGATTTGACTCCGGTTGTTCCCCAAAAAGAAAAAGCGGCAGACCAGGTTGCGGCAAGGCGCGTCGAACAGCGCCCGGTCAAGGCCGCCGAACCCACTCGAGAACGAGTTGCACACAAGCCTGAATCGGCGGTGCCGCCCTCGACCGGCGAGGTCCCCGTGCGCTCGGCGCAAAAACGGGACAAGGCGGCGAGTACCCGATCGCTTGCCGTGGCCGACTCCGATCTCAAAAAGAAAGAAAAGTATTCGGGCAAGTACCAGGGGTGGGAAGCTACAAAGAAGTTTTCGTCAAAGGTGCGGCGCGCACTTTTATCCAGATCTTCCTTCGTCAGGCCCGAAACCACACGTGAAATCAACGAACGCAAGCGAGAGATCTTTCACCGGTACTTCGTCGGCATTCACGCACACTCCATCCACCCTATTTTTGCCGATACATTCCTGCGGTCACTCAACGATCGGCCGCGGCGGGACCCCATAAACAACGCCAACTTGAGGATGTACGCGGAGTTCGAGATTGCGAAAGACGGCACGGTCGAACGCGTCAGGGTGGTTCGACCTTCGGGCAACTGGGAGTTCGATGCCGGCGCCGTCGACGCGCTGTACAAGGCGTCGCCGTTCCCCAGACCGCCGAGGGCCATCTGGTCGTGGAACAAGCGTGTTTACACAAAATGGGGGTTCTTCCGGAACAACCGCAAGTGCGGAGTGTTCAACGCGGAACCGTACATTTTGGAAAAACCCAAGAAAAGGAGAACTATCGCCGCGCTGGGATCAACTAACCAACTGGTACTTCTGTGGTGAGTTCGAAATAACGTGCTAGGATATCGTTGGTCGCCGACGACCGGTAAAGAGAGGCTTCGATATGATTGCAAGGAAACTGACAATGGCGCTGATCGCGGTTTTTGTGCTGGCCATTCCCGGAGTGAGCCTGGCGGAAACCTGGAGCGTGCCCGGAGATTTTGCGACCATTCAGAAGGCCATCAACAGCGCGGATGTCGTAGACGGTGATGAAATTGAGGTCGGGCCGGGATACTTTTATGGAGCGCGCATTACCAAGTCCGTGACCCTCAGGGGCTCGGGACGCACGTACATCACCAACGGACCCAGGCCCTGGCGCGGTCGGGATTTGAGCGCCGGTTTCCTGTTTCGCGGAAAAAAGGCCGAAAACGGTAGCGACGCAAAGATTTTCGACTTTGTTTTTCAGGGAGTCGATTTCCCCGTCTTCGCGAGCCAGTGGAGCGCGGTGGTGAGCAGCGTGACGGTTCAAAACTGCACAATGGAAAACGCGGTGCAGGCCATCACCATGTGGCACGCCGACGATTGGGATGTTCAGTTCAACAAGATTGTCGACCTCGAAGCTATCAACGGCGGAGGAATCGGCATTGTGGTGGGCTCGTACTCCGGTGACGACGCGTTCGAGAACCTGATCGCCAACAACGAGATCACCGGCACGGTGTACGTCGATCCCGATGACAGGGGCGGCTACAATGCGGCGGGGATACTCCTGGTGTCTGACAATCGGGGCAAGAGACGCGGCGGACTCGTGGAGGGAAACCTGGTTCAGCGCAATCGAATCGCCCTGGTAAGCGACACTCCCCGTGTAGTTCCCGTGGTCGGGGTTGAACTCACCGATACCAGAGGCTGGGTGCGATCGTCTTCGGTCACCGACAACGGAGTCACCGACAACGACCTCTCCGGCACTGCGGACGACGTGCTCCTCGAGCCTCTCAAGCTCGACGACGTCAATACTGTACAGTAAGCACCCCCTCCCAATCTCCCCTGGCGAACCCTCTGAAAGCAATGATGGTGCGCCGGTGAAAGATCTGTACAATGCCCCCGATGAAAAAGAGTAAAACCACAAACCTGATTGAAATGCCCGGATCCCCGGAGGGGGCGGGCGCGTTCCTCAAGAGGTTGCGCAACGCGGACGATCCGTTGGCGATAGTGGACAATCTCGCCCCCCACGATTTCCTGATTCTGCACGCAGAGGCAGACGACGAACAGAGGGCTGATCTTCTGACCATGGCCCGAAAGGACCAGGTCGAGGGTGTTGTAGATCTCGCCTGCTGGAAAGGGGACATCCCCGATCTGAACGCCATCGAGGAGTTCATAAGGCCTCTTGTGTCGACCGGGCTCGAAGGAGCGCAGGCAGCCTACGACAAACTCGGAGACGAGCTAAAAACCCTTCTTCTCAAGCGGCACGTTGTGGTTCATTTGAGAGAAGACAAGGACGACGAGGTTCCCGCGGCAGAGGGGTCCGATCTGATTGCGTGTCCCGACAATTATTATTTCATCGAGATACCGGACCCGGACGGTGTGCCGGATATGATAAGGCAGATCGTGGCGGGTTTGATCAACAAGCCGTTCGAGGAGTACCAGGCCGAGCTGGAGTGCATCCGACACGATCTTCCGTCCGATCTGCAGGAGACGGCGTTCAAGTGGCGCGGCGGAAGATTGGCGGATCTCGGGTTCGGCACTCTGGAGGACGGACTCGCAATTCTGAGCCCCAGAGATCCCCAACAGGTCAAACAAATGTTGGCTTGCGCCACGGACCCGCAGTACCTCACCACCCCGGATTTCCAGACGTCGGCCATCGTGTCGGAAAATACCGCCGGCAACGACCTTCTGGAGCATGCGCTTGAATTTCTCCAGCAGTCCGACGATCCGGTGTTTCAGACGAAATCCGAGCGGCTCGGCGCGGACCTCGGCGCCATGACAAGCATGTTTCTGACGGGCACTCGTTGTGATCTGGGCGACACGGAGGCGGTGGCGCGCTGCGCGCGATGGGCAAGGGACATCCTCGCCCTGGGCCTTCGGATGGTGACAGGGGACAACGTCGCGATGGGCGCAAAGGCCCTCGCCTACCTGGCGCCCGCAACAATACTCCAGGCCGGAATGGGAATGTTGATTCCGTTGCGACAGCGCGCGAGGAAGGTGCTTGCGGACAAGCGGCTCGATACAACAACGGCGCAGGGGTTGCGTATGGATCCCCCGCTGGACGTGATTCTGCAATCCCTCTCCCTCGACATTCCCGGACGGTGGCCTCCGCTGGACGAGGGACGCGATCTCTCACCGACACCCATGGATCCGCTTCCCGGTGAGCTTGTCGCCTTTGCGGATCCTGCGCAACTCGGCCGCGCCGAAGATCTGCTCGAGGAGGCTGAGCAGCTGGCCGATCTCGCCTGTGACAAACTCGGCTGGGATCCGTACGCCGTCGATGATCGCGGGGAAATATGTGGAAGCACCCTGGTGATGACTGCGCTTGCCAATGTGGCAAGTGGAAAGGATCCCGGCGCGGCTCCCGTGACACCCGCTGAAGCCGCTGCTTTCGGGGATCGCGTGCTCAACAGCGACGAAGAAGACCTGATCCTCAACGCGGTTTCGGACCTGAGTCTTGCCATGCAAGTGAGCGCTGACGGTCCGCTTCATCCGGCGCTGGAGCGCGATCCTCTGCGGCGTCTTATCTTGAGACTCATCCACCTTGGACGGGCCAGAATAGCGTCCGGCGATCCATCGACAATTCTCGTGGATTGAGCACCATGAAGAGGGAGAGCATCTACATCAAGGGTGCGAGGGAGCACAACCTCAGGATCGAGGAGTTGAGTATCCCCAAGAACCGGCTCATCGTGTTCACCGGTGTCTCCGGCTCGGGAAAATCGTCCCTCGCGTTCGATACGCTTTACGCCGAGGGACAGCGTCGCTACGTCGAGTCCCTGTCGTCCTACGCAAGACAGTTTCTCGGACAACTCGAAAAACCGCGCTACGACAAGATCAGCGGGCTGTCACCGACCATCGCCATCGAGCAAAAGGCGGCCTCAGCCAACCCGCGCTCCACCGTGGGGACCATTACAGAGGTGTATGATTACATGCGAGTGCTCTGGGCCCGCGCCGGAGTACAGCACTGTCACCTCTGCGGAAGGGAGGTGGCCGCGTTCACCTCACAGCAGCTCGTGGATGAGATCAACCAGTTCAAGGGAGGAGTCCGGGCGAGCTTGCTGGCCCCACTGGTCAGCAACCGGAAGGGCACGCACAGGGAGGTCTTCGAAAGATCAAAAGAGCGCGGGTTCGTCAGGATCCGGGTTGACGGCAAGGAGCGAAGACTCGACGAGGCGTTTCCCAAACTGGCCAAAAACAGGAAGCACAACCTGGAGCTCATCGTCGATCGGTTCGTAATGGGCAAGACCGATATTTCGCGGCTGGCGGATTCGGTGGAGACGGCCCTTCGTGAATCCGGCGGAGAGATCATTGTGGCGGTCGAGGGCGACGGCGAGCGGCGGTTTTCTTCCAAACGACACTGCGCGGATTGCGGCGTCGGTTTTCCCGAGCTATCTCCGCAATCGTTCTCGTTCAATACGCCTCTGGGCGCGTGCGAATCATGCAACGGTCTCGGCACGAGGCTGGAAATGGATCCGAACCTGGTCGTTCCCGACAAGAATCTGTCCATATGGGAAGGCGCCGTCGTTCCGTTTGCGAGCCAGATCCAGCGTGATCAAGGCTGGAACGCGAGGATCTTCGAGGCCCTCGAACGGGACATGGGCGTGGATCTCGAAACGCCGTGGAAGAAGTTGCCCTCACGAGTGCGCGACCTGGTTCTCTACGGCTCGGGAAACAAGGAGATCAAGGTTCACTGGAGCACTACCAAGACCGATTTCCGTCACTCCATGCAGTTCGAGGGCGTTTCAAACACCTTGATGCGCCGCCTCCAGCAGACAACCTCACCAAGGATGCGGGAATACTACCAGCGGTTCCTGTCCAACGTCCCATGCAGCGATTGTGACGGCACCCGGCTTCGGCCACAGTCCAGGTCCGTGCTGGTGGGTGGCACGCCGATCAATGAGGTCACGTCAATGAGCGTGCAGGACACGGCGAAATGGTTTGACGGACTCCGCCTGAAGGGTGCGCGCAAGGTCGTCGCGCAGGAACTGCTCAAGGAAATCCGCGCGCGACTCGATTTCCTGACGAATGTCGGGTTGTCGTATCTCAGCCTCGATCGACTGGGTCCGAGCCTATCCGGCGGCGAGGCACAGCGCATACGCCTGGCGAGCCAGCTGGGATCGGAGCTGTCAGGGGTGTTGTACGTGCTCGACGAACCGTCCATCGGGCTGCACCCGGGGGATGGACAGAAGTTGCTCGACGCCCTGGAGGTACTGCGGGACCTCGGCAACACGGTGATCGTCGTGGAACATGACAGGGGCACCATCGAGCGCGCAAACCACGTGGTGGATTTCGGGCCGGGAGCCGGTCCCAATGGCGGCCTGGTCGTTTGCCAGGGGACACCGGCCAAAATCGCTCGCTGCGCACAATCCATCACGGGCTCCTATCTCAGTGGCTCTGCGGAAATTCCCATACCCCAGGAACGGCGCAAACCACGAGGCTGGATCGAGCTGAAGGGCGCCACGCTGAACAACCTCAAGGATATCAATATCAAGATCCCCCTGGGCGAGTTCGTGGTCTTCACGGGTGTTTCCGGGGCGGGAAAAAGCTCGGCCCTCTCAATGACCCTCCTGCCCGCGCTGCAAAGGAAGCTTCACCGCGCCATGGTTCAGCCGGGGCCGTATCGCGAACTTACGGGTGTCGAGCAGCTGGACAAGGTGATTCACATTGACCAGAAACCCATCGGACGTACGCCGCGTTCCAACCCCGCCACCTACACCAAGGCCTTCGATGAGATCCGCAAGGTGATGTCCATGACACCGGAGGCCCGGGCCTTCGGCTACGATCCCGGGAGGTTCAGCTTCAATGTTCGGGGCGGGCGATGTGAGGCTTGCGGCGGCGCCGGGATGGTCAAGGTGGAGATGCATTTTCTCGCTGATGTGTACGTGCAGTGCGAGGCGTGCGGATCCCGGAGGTACAACGACGCCACGCTCCGTGTGCGGTACAAGAGCCGCAACATCAAGGAGATCCTGGATCTCACGGTATCCGAAACGCTGGAAATGTTTTCCACCCACCGTCGACTGGCGAAGATTCTCAAAACACTTGAGGACGTTGGAATGGGCTACGTCAGGATCGGGCAACCTGCCACCACCCTCTCCGGTGGAGAGGCGCAGCGGATCAAGTTATCGAGAGAGCTGGCCAAACGAGATACGGGCAAGACCTTCTACGTGCTGGACGAGCCGACGACCGGGCTGCATTTCGACGATACGAAGAAGCTCCTCGAGGTGCTGCACAGGCTTGTGGATCAGGGAAATACGGTGGTTGTTATCGAGCACAATCTCGATGTGGTGAAATGCGCCGATTGGGTAATAGATCTCGGCCCTGGCGGGGGAGAGCGAGGGGGTAAGATCGTCGCGTGCGGCACACCGGAGAAGCTGGCTCTCACCAAACGATCTCTCACCGGACACTACCTCGATCAATTCCTGAAATAACCACCCTTTTCATTTTCATAATAAAAAATCGGAAAGATGATGTGTCAATCGCTTCTAAGTAGAAGCAGCTATAATAATAAGAAAATTGTTTTGTTTACATTCAGAGTGCGTTTTTTTCGGTCCTGGGTATAAAATTACGAGTTTCAAAGGGTAAGCCAAGGAGATAAGCATGCATCGTCTATCCAAAGGTGTTCTCACAACATTGCTCGGAGCAATTTCGCTGACGGTTTTTCTGTGCGCCGGATCGCTTTTCGCTCAGGCGATCAAGCCGAGAATAATGATCATATTCGACACCTCGGGATCCATGGCGTGGAACTTCACTGGCGCAGAGACCCACGGGGACGGAAGCTACGACGACTGGACCGGGGGACGACACTGCTGTCCGGGAACCGGCGGGTCGCGTATTTACGCGGCCAAGGAGGCCATGGCCCAGATGCTCTACTCGACGGGCGAGATCGAGTTCGCCCTGGCCAAGTTCACGCAGTGGTATAGCTCGTCTCAGGCCGGCGGCTGGCTGGCCGATTGGTACGATTACAACCAGGTCGCATCATCAGCTGACCGGTTACGGTACAATGGGGCGGGTACGGATTTCACCGACAGGAGGGATTGGCTGGCTGTCGGGTTCGGACAACAGACGGGAGTGCTGCCGGACGCGCGGGATGTGAACACGGAAAACGATCGAGCCGAGGTAGTGATGTGGATGGACCACCACGAGTACTCATCGTCGAGCCTCGGAAGCCCGGACACCTCCCCGTGGCAAGGCCCGTGGAACGACTTCACGGAGCAGGAGCTTCGGGCCGACGGAGGAACGCCGCTCGGTGAGGTGATTGCGGCGTCATACACCTACCTTTCAAGCGTCATTGCGGCGGACGTGGATGCGGACTGTCGCCCATACTCCGTTATCGTGTTGACAGATGGCCAGTACAGCTACGGAGACCCGGTACCGCAGGTTGCAAATCTATACACTACCCTTGGGGTCGACACCTGGGTTATCGGGCTCGCGTACAGCTCTTCGACACTGAACGACATGGCGGGGGCCGGTGGAGGTCATTTCGATCCGGAGAACCCGGGCAGCGCCTTCACCGCCGACTCCCAGGAATCACTTACTTCGATTCTCTACCAGATCGTGAGCGAGTCTGTCCTCATCGAGAAATGCGATTTCATCGACAATGATTGCGACTGCACGGATGACAACGGCGACAACTGGGATTGCGGACCGGAAGATACGAACGTCGATGAGAATCAGGCCCTCTTCTATTGTGACCGCCAGGGCATCTTCGACGGAACCATCGACGACCCGGCGATGTCTTTCCCGGGGCCCGGATCATGGGATCTGACCGATTATCACGACCGCCAAATCTACTGCAACGATCCAGGCGAGAACGTTTGCGACGGACAGGACGACAACTGCGACGGCCAGACCGATGAGATCCCCGTCGGCGGGTGGGTTGCCGCGCTGAATCCCATCCTGGGGACCAGCTGCGGGACCGACGTCGGAGAATGCAACTCTGGAACCTGGACTTGCGTGGGTACCGGCGACACGGACGGGACCTTCGACGGTCGCATGTGTCTCGGCGGCTATGACGGAATGCCCGAGCTGTGCGACGGCCTCGATAACGACTGCGATGGTGTTGATGACAATGGCGTAAACACTACCGATCCGCTCATGGGACTGCCGTGCGGTGTTTCTTCCACCCCACCTTGTTCGATGGGCATCTGGCAATGCGATACGATCCTCGGAGTCCCCTACTGTTTCGGAGCTATCGATCCTGATCCGACAGAAGACGCAGTGGGGCTGTGCAACGGCATCGATGAGGACTGTGACGGTCTGACCGATGAGGGCTTCTCGCAAACATGTGGCGGCGATCCTCCGAACAACTACGGTGAGTGCCAGGAGGGAACCCAGGTGTGCAACACATCCGGCGGTGGGTGGGACACTTGCGTGGGTTCAATCACACCGACCCCGGAGGTTTGCGACGGGTTCGATAACAATTGCGACAATGTCGTCGACGAAGGATTCGGCACGACAACATGCGGGCTCGGAATTTGTGCTCATACCGTCGACAACTGCGACGGCGGCTCAACACAGACTTGCAATCCCTTCGAAGGAGCGGGAACCGAGGATTGCAACGGCGTGGATGACGACTGCGACGGCCTCACGGACGAGGGGTTGTACATATTGTGCGGCGGCGCGCCGACAGGAGATCCTAACGAGGGTCTTTGCCAGGAAGGCCGACAGTACTGCGATTCTGCGACGGCGACCCTCACAATACCAGCGTGGTTGCCGACATGCGAAGGCGAGATTACTCCCCAATCGGAGCAGTGCGATTTACTCGACAATGACTGCGACGGTTACACTGATGAAGATGCGCTGGTTCCAACCGATCCACTTACCGCCGGCGTTTGCCAGGTGGGAACCGGAGAGTGTGACGACGGCGAGTGGCGATGTCTCGACGACGGCATGGGTGGAGCGAGCTACGAGTGTTGCAATACCGCGATCACCGCCACCTGCTCGGCTCCACAGGGGCCGGTGGGAGAGGATGTGGCTCCCTGCAACAGCCTGGATGACAACTGCAACGGGACGGTCGACGAGGGATTGTTCCAGAGTTGTGGAACCGGTCCGACTCTGGGTCTGTGCCAGCACGGACAACAAAGCTGTCAGGACACCGGCGGGGGAGTTTTCGATTGGGGTGCGGACCTCGGATCCGGCTGGGCTTCCGGCGATTGCGCGGGCGAAATTTTACCCACGGCTGAGCTTTGCAACGGAGAGGACGACAACTGCAACGGCACGGACGACGAGCTTTACGGATCGGCGGCCGAAGTGGCGGCCGGCATTGGCGGATTGATAGACAACCAGGTG
>JAUVDV010000128.1 GCA_030595125.1 Deltaproteobacteria bacterium | reverse complement strand
TTCGCCAGGGCCGGGAGATCGTGAGGGGCGCCTTGCCCGATGTGCTCGAACGCGAATGCATGCATCTCGTGATGCTCAGACTGGAAGTCGCTCTGGAGAAGGGATTCTGTCATGCACTTTCTTGAGGGGATGCGTCAGGTCCACACCCTGAAACAAGGACCACAAACGCAAGTAAGAATAATGACCGTTTAACAAACCTTGAAAAAAACATGGTTCCCTCGCTTTGGCATGAAGCTGTCATTATTATAGTTAATTCGGCTGGGCGTTACAGACCAAACTTTTTTACAGAAGAATCGACAGGAGGGAGGCAGGGGCGTTGTTGGTGCCCAGGGCGTTGCAGCCGCAGCCGTCGTCACCGCCGCCGCCGGTATCGGGACTGCTGTCCACTCCGGCATCCACAACAGGCTGCGGCCATCCTGCCCACGGTTTGGCCGCCGGGATCTCGTGTGAAATGCAGTGCATGGCGCCCGCCATTGGAATGATGTGATCTGCATCCATTGGATGAACTACGATCCCCGGAGCTGCCGCCTCGTACGCGGCGATGGCCGCCTCCTCCATATCCAGGAGATCCTCGGCGGTCTCGTCGGGTTGCGGCGCGTAGTATGAGGGCATGGCCACGTGGCCGTTGAAGACCTCAGAGTTCATGTGCGAGCGGTATACCCAATATCCTCCGCTCTGGTACGGTTCCAGCATGGGAAGTCGGGTGACCTGCCAGGGGTCTCCATCCAAGTTTGTGCTGGCCTCGATAATCGCAAGGTTGTCTTCCTGATCCTGGTAGTCATTGGGAAAACGAGGATCGGAACAGTGTCCGTAGCTTTCGCCGGAATCGACGGTGCCGTCAAAATGGGTGTCCGAGGGGTATTCGCTCAACAAGATGGAGTTTTCTGTCAAGAGCTTGGCGTACAGATCGATATGACCGGTGCCGTCGAGGCAGATGGAGTTGAGAACGATTATCTGTTCGCAGCCGAGATAGTCTTTCATCAGGTTGTCGACGTCGGCGTCGGACCAGCCGTATGGTTTCTCGTAGCCATACAAGATGTGAGAGAAGAAACAGGTTCCCTTTCCGTCGGACATGATGTTTCCGCCGGAAAGTTCGTGATCGGTTGAGTAGTACGGGATGGGGGAGCCGTCCTCGTTGATCCAGTCGTCTTCCGCCATCGCGATGGGCACCACGTCGTCGTTGGGCCTGTGGGAGTAGTCCGCGTCCAGAATGAAGCGTGTGCCGTCCTCTTGCAAGCCGAACTCGGGGCCGTAATCCCTTATCCAGATGGTGTCGAGTGGATATTCGATATAGGTGTAGCTCTCCGGAGCGATGCCGCGTCCTTCGAACAGGTTCGTCATCGCGGTCTGCAGACTGAGGGTGCCCGGGCTGAACGCAATATAGGTATGCCCTCCGTGCTGATAAGCCTCCACCATATCGACCCACATGGTCTGGAAGGCCGTTCCGTAATTAACGATCGCAATAATAGTTGAGTCCATCTCATCGAACTCACCGGGCCTCAGGACCGCGTCCTCGGGTGGAGGAGGAAGGGTGTCCGCCGCCGGAGGCGTGTACACCCAGTCGTTGTGCGGCCGATACAACTCCGGGTTTGCGAGCTCGTCTGCGGTCGGGAAGACCATCGGCACGCGCTGAACCTGAAGCGGCACCTGCTCGGCTATCTCGATCTCACGCTCGAGATCCGTTTCTGCGGTTGCCACGTTTGCCATCAGAAGGCATAACGCCGAAATAAAAGCGGCCATCGTAAATCTCATTTCCCATCTCCGTTTTGCCCCCCTTCGATTGTTGTTGTCCTGTCAGAAAGCACCACCATGAATACTTCCACTAATAACAATATGGCGCGAAACATCCATCCGGCAACATGATTAGTTATTCCTTCGTGAATTGGTAAAACACCGGGAACGTCCATCATGTATATTGGACGAAACTCAAATGGAGGTATTTAGATGAGAACCCTGCTGTACGAATACTGCGCGACTCTGTTGTCGATGGCGTTGATTGTCTCCGGCTGCGCGATCCATTCTCACAACGTCAAAGAAACGAAGAGCGCAGGTTCTGCCGACAGCGAAACCCACGTGGAGAGCGCGAGTGAACCTGCGGACTTCCGTTCGAAGACCGCCGATTGCACGATCCCGGAGGGGTTCACTTTTGCGCAATTCGGTCCGGCTTCACCACAAGTCGTGGCCCCGGAATCCATTGTAACCACACGCTCGGATGCAACACTTATCGTCGACAAGGACGGCGGCGCATACGTCGAGTTCAATATGGAATTGAAAAACACCGGCAGCGCTGCGGACACCGCTCTGGTTGGCTATGGTTGGCACAAGAGAATGAGCGGCATGCAGGCGCCGCCCACGGGGATCGATTTCAAAGCGGGCGAAGTGAAGACCTGTTCCCACAAGAGCGACCAACAAATTCAGCAACCGTTCGAGAACGAGGTTCATTACGTGGAGGTAACCATCGAACCGGGAGTCGCGACGAACGTCATCGGCGGATACAAGGTGACCATCGCGAGGGCGGACAAACCAGAAACTCTGTTCGGTTTCCACGACCATTTTTCGAGAAACTGGAAGAACTGGGACTGGCCCTATACCAAGGCGACGGAGTACAAAAACGTCGTCAATGTTCTCAAACCGTTTGTGGGAAAATTCCTCACCACCCCTGCCGTGGAGAGTCGGATAATCCTGCGCGGCCGCGACGGGGTCCACTGGACTCGCGCCATGTCCCACGAGCAATACGTGACAAAAATTAGAACTCCCGGCGCCCATGCCTGGAATTTCACAGCAGACCAGATACCTGTTCACGTCGAGTTCGAATATCTCCCGGGTCTCGACATCCAAAAAGAACTGGAGACGTTCGAGAAGATCGTCAAGGCGAACCCAAATGACCTCCGGGCGAGGATCAGGCTGGCGGATCTGGAACTGTACGGCGGAGACCCGGACGGGCGCGTCAGGGTGATCAAGAAGCTGCTCGCTGTATGGGAGAAGAACGCAAAGAAACAACTTCTGACAGGCCGTAACGACGTGCGTGGCCCTGCGTACGTGGCTCTGGTCAAGTCCCTGCTCCAACTGGACAAGAAGGACGAGGCCAGGCGTTTTGCAAAGAAAGGGCTGAATCTTCTCAATTCCATGAACAAGAAACTGGAGATGAACAAGCTCGCGGCGAGTTGGCTGAAAAACGTGGCCGTCAGGTAATCAATAAAAGTACTCGTTCTCCATGTCACCCGCCGTGAGCTTCCTCCCGCGCTGGACCTTCTGCATCATCTCCCACATGCGTTTTTTGCGTTCGGCCTTGCTCCTGGGCGGCGGGGGAATATCCGATCGATTGGCCGTGAGTTTCTTACCGGAACCGTCGCCGGCATATTCGGGCAATGAAGCAGGCGAGCCCGGGACGGCCTCTTCTTCTCCATATCCCTCACGTTCCTTTGATACGTCGACCGATCCTCCCCCCAGACTTCCATTGAAGATCCGCACGAAGATGCGGATGTCGTCATCCTTGTCCGCGGCGAGAACCCGGGCGTTCCTGATGAGCAGAGCGCCGACGCCGTCGTCCTTTATCTCCCCGGGGATCTGGAGCTGATTGACAAGATAGCGCCTCAACACCGTCAGAGAATGAGTTCCCTCGAACCGGTGGGCATCCCCCGGCACCTTTATCGGCATCATTCCGCGAGGCATCTTGAGGCCGAAGACCGAGTGTGATCCGTCCGCGAGCACCTCGTCGGAAAGATCGGGGTCTTTTGGAGTTGAAGCACCCTCCCCTTTTACTTCTGCGGCATTCACTGTTGGTTCTTCCGAAGCAGCGACGTCCGCATTTTCGGATCCGCCTGACTGACATCCCGCGAGAGCAAAGACGATCAACGGGAGTACGGAAAATCCAACGATGACCTTCATCAATTGAACACCAGGGACCAGGAGTTGATCTGGACTGTGGTGAAACCGGCCCGTTGCGACTGGACCTCCATCTTCACCGACGTGAACTGCTTTGGTGTTTCTCCTGACGGCGTGGCGGCGATCTCATCCTGCGTGGCCGCCCGCTGGGCGACCAGCTCAAAGGTGGTCTCCCCGCTGCACGAGGGACGCCGAACCATCTTGAGCCCGGACAGAAGCATGTTCTCGTAGTCCCTGAACGGCAGATTGATAACGTCCATCGTGCCGTCCGGCGGATCGCTCGTGTCCCATGAGAGCCTGCCGTACTCTGTAACGCTGCTCCAGGGTGTGCTCGGACCGGTATCCGGAGGACCGAAATTGACGCCCCAGATTCTGGAGCCTCCCGACTCGCATCCGTCCAGTGTTCCCGAATCGAGGATCGCCGGGATGTACGTCACGAAATAAGCCACATCCTCGAAGACCACCGGTCTGCCGAGCATCTTTTCGCCCATGTTGAAGAAGACGCCCTGGATGGTTGGCGCGGAGGCGCCGTCGAACCAGGCGATGGTATCGTTCATGTTCTGAGCCTGGGTGCGCAGATCACCCACCGGGGTCATGTTGATCATCTCGGCGCTTACATCCTCTTCGCCTATCCACCAGTTGATCTCCGGCGGCTCGCGTTCGGTGTTGGCGGCGCCCCCTCCGGTCTCCACAACGTAATTGATCGTTTCGGTCAACGAGAAGATCCGGTTGTGGTTGAGGGTCTCCAGCGCGTCTAGCTGGCCCGTGCCGAAGACTATAATGTTGTTGCGGTCCCTGTCCTGCACGATGGTCGGCGCCCTGATGATCGGGATTCTCGGGAAGGGGTAGTCCGCGTCGTCGCACGGGAGGCCGGTGCACGCGTCCACACCCCAATCGTCATCGATAGCGAACAGGTTCACCATACCGGTGCACTCGGCGGCTGGATCGGTGTTTTTGGCGGTGCAGCAATCGTTGCTTCCCGGCGCATAGGTGCTGCCCGGATAAACGCAGTCCTTGTAGGGATAGTGGTGTGTGATCAGGGTGTCGAAATACATCTGCAAGCACCAGTCGGTGTCAGGATCGTGGCCGGACATTCCGATCCTCCACAGACGCCCTCTGTCGTCTCCCATGAAGGCCTCGTCCGCCACCGTGGCGGAGCGGCTTCCAACCGGCACCGCCGGGGTTCCGATGAGCTGTGCCGTCTGCGCATCGCCGCCGCCGCATATGTCGTCGACGTTGCTCGGGTCGAGGAAACGGATCACCTCTCCGTCGGCCACGCGCACAATGTAAACACCCGTGGAGGTTTCTGGTCCGGCGTTCTCGTCGTTCTTGTAGCCGCCCGGAAGGATCGCCACGGCTTCCTCGTGGAGCTTGTTGGTACCACTTCCACCGGGGATAGGGGTGTCAATGTAGACGTACGCAAGGGCCGGTTTGCCCAGGGGAACACCCATTCCGAATGAAGATCCGTCAGTGAAAACTGCAGCATCGTTGTTGCCGGCCTTCCCGTCGCCCAGGGCGGCGGTGCGCTCGGAGATCTCCCACCTGAACCGTGGCTTTTCCGAGGGGTTGGTCACGTCGAGGCAGTAGTATCCCACCGCTCCCTTTCCGAAGCTGCCCAGGACCACGGAACGCCACTGATCCACCTCATTGCCGGTCGTATCGTCGGGATCGCGCCAGAGCCTCACGTCCGCCGCGACAGGCGGCCCGTCAACGCCGAAGTAGTGCTGATAGATGCCGTTGGTATCCGACAATGGATCGACCACGTAATCGTCGATAAGGTGCGTTACGGGATTCTCGGTCAGGTTCCAGGAGATGGGGTACTGCTTCCATACGGTGTCCAGTAGTGTGTGCGGCACGAACCCCCAGGTCTCCACGTCTCCGTCGTCTCCCCACACCTTGAACGAGTGGAGCACGCTGTCGCCGGTGCCCACATAGAGATAGGGCGGGCGGTTCATCCGCTTGACGGTGCTGCTGGTCTGAGCATCTGTGTACTCCTGCGATCGGTAGTCGTTGTACGATGCGAACGGCAGCCGCTCCATCGGCGGTCCGAGGATGGCCGGCGTGGAGTTGTAGATGTCTGCCAGGGGGTGCTCGTTCCTGGCGCTCCCGACATCTCCGAGGAGGTGTGTCTTCACCTGGTCCACGATATCGGACTTCCCTCCGCAGAGGGCTTCCGGCATCGGCCCCCCCACGTCGCAGTCGTCCAGCGCGCTCAACGAGATGAGGACATCGGAGCCCTCCTTGATGGTGGCCGTGCTACCGTAGTTGACCAGACCCAGACGATCTTCATTGATGGTCCAGATGTCGCGGGTGGCCTGGTTCCTGAGGAACTCGTGAAATTCCCCGAGGGTATCGTCCACAGGCTCACCACCCACGCCGTCCTGGACGCAGGAATAACCCTGGCGATAGAGATATCCTCTCCACGGCTTTCCACCAATTACCTCGAAGCCGGAGTTGAACTCGTACTGGGCCACGCCGCCGGCATTTTCGATCGCCCCCGTATCGAGGTTGCCATCGATCTGATCGGTGGTGACGACCTCCGTGCGGGTGGCGACAGTTGCGGTTATCTTGCTGAGGATCAGATCCAGGATCGCAGAGAGCTCTCCGGCACTGTTCACGAAAATAGCCCCGTCGTCATCCCAGGGCGACAGGTCGCCGTCCTCTCCTCCGCAGTTGTCCACGTTGTCATCGCAAAAATCCAGGTCGGCGCTCCGCCAGGGCGCCTCCAGGTAGAGTGAGTCCCAGTCCGTCGGCCACCCTGTCAGGGCAAGCTGGTTGAGAAACTGCCTCGGAGTGAGGAAGGCGTCTTTCGTACTCATGCCGTCGTTGTATTCTCCGGCCAGGCACTCGGTCTCGTTGGAGGGGACGCCCACCTGCACGCATTTGGGGTCAGGCGCGTTACACTCGTAGGGTTCGCCCGGATCGCATATGGAATTCCAGTTGAGGTCGACGCAGTCCCACGTGTGGGTCCCCGCGCAGTCAACATCGCCCCTGTCCCCCGCGTTGAAGCCGATGACCACCAGCAGGATGGGGTCGACTCCGTCGCTGAGAGGGATGAGATCGTGAAGCTCCTGGACCTCCCGCAGTGATGAATTCCATGGGCAGGCAAAGGGATCGCTGCTGGTGGAAGTTCCATCCGGCGCCACGGGCGGGTTGTCGTCGCAGTAAGCCTGGGGAAACTCGAAGTCGGGAGTGGGTTGCCCGTCGCTGATGAAGATGACCACTTTGGGACGGCAGTTGAAATAGATATCCGAACCTACCGAAGTGGAGGCAGGCTGCATTGCCGGATCGTTGTGGAAGTAATACCCCACATCGTCGAGAAGTGCTCCCATGGGAGAACAATAAAGAGGTTCCGCAGTGTTGAGCACCTCTCTGATTCCCCTGTTGGACGCTTCCAGATCGCCGCTTATGGGCACCATCGGTCCCACGGCGTTTGCGTTCGCAGCGCGGGCGCCGGCGTTCCACGTGCAGGCTTTCCCTTCTACCGAGGCGCCGGTGTACCACTGCTTGCAATCCCATTGCCGGCTCTCGCCGTAGTTCCAGAGCCCGTCGTGCTCTTCGACCAGCGGTGGATCCGTGGGAAGAGACGCAGGAGCGGGCTTGTTGTCGTAAGTCATGATACCGAAGCGCGCCAGGGTTCTGTAGCGCTCGAGAATACCGTTGGTGGGCCGGCTGATCGCCTTGTCGTGATAGTTGTAGCAAAGCTCCGGCGCGGTGCCGGTGGCGGAATAATAGTTTTGTTCGGATTCGATCATGAGCTTGCAGGCGTGTCCCGTGGACATGATGGTGTACTCGACGCCTATGGTGGGCCCCACGCACTGTCCGTAAGTGTCGTTCCAGTTGGCGTCGGAGCACGCCACGGAGCGGTAGTGGTTGTGAGCGACGTCCCTGTATTCTTTGATGTACGTATTTACGTCTTCGGATTCAATTGTGGTTGCCTGGATCCCGGGCCTGATCTCCGGATTTTCGAGAAAGCAATGGAACTGGTCGGGCGGGATTTCCCCGAGCATGACGTCCTGGATCTGCTGCCACGAGGTTCTCCTCGCGTCTCCTGCGGTCGGATCGTTGGCAGCGGCACACTCCAGCTGGGACTCCAGCCACGATTGGCTCGCGCTTTCCGGATGGTCCACCAGCCAGTCCATGCTCCCCGAGGAATCGATAACCAAAAGGACGTTCGGGTTTACGAGCTTGCCCGAGATCTGGGCGGCGGCGGCGCTCCCGAAAAGGAAGACTATCGCCGCTGCCCCGAGGGACAATCTCAATGCCATGTTCTTGTTTCCCATTGCCGTGGTCCTTCTTTTATTGTCCGAAGACCCCGATGGGGCCCACAGTCATTATCCCGCGTGCCTGCGCACGTCCCTGGGCGTAATTAAAACCGGTCGGAACAGACGCGCTCAGGCCGTTCCCCCCCTGTCCGTATATTGAAGTGGCGTCCACCGTGAAAATGTACCAGCCGTAGTTCTGCTCGTCGGAGCAGGAGTATCCGGGCGGGCACGGACCGACCTTCGGCGTGGTCTGCTTGATGGTGGTCCTCGCCCAGACCCCCATCATGTCGTCGAAGTTGGTGTCCCCCGAGATTGGATAAGAGAGCTGGTGCACACAGGCGGGCACGGTGCCGACATTGGCATCGCAATAGCCCCCCAAAACCTCATCAAAAAGAATGGGATGGGTGCCGTCCTCGCGCTTTCCCGGTTCCGGGTTGAGGGGAATTTCGTAATCAGGTTCCAGGCCCGCGTCGGCGGTGAGGAGACTATACTCGGCGCTGGAGAAGGCGGCCCGGTAGAAATCGGATGAGAGCTTGATGTCGGTGGCGGCCATCGCCAGGGCGCTCTCCGCCAGAGAGGCGGCCTGCATGTTGTCGAAGTATGCGCCGGTGGAACGCAGCTCCTGCCTGGTGTGGCGCATTGCGAGCAGACCGAGGCCGGTGAACATAATGATCAGGAGCATCACTACAAAGAGAATTGCCCCCTCTTGACCTTTCATGCTGCCATTATTTCGTTTTTCAATATCGTTATTCATTCTCTTTATTTTCTTCGCGCCTTCTAATTCAAATTGGGAACCTGCGAGACCGAGGCCATCTTGGACGCCAGGTTGGGCATTGCCACCTCTGTTATCAATGTGCGCAGCTTGTATGCGCCCACGTCGCCTGCGGGAGGCGGCCACGCGTTGTATTTCGCGATGGAACTCAGGTTCGCCCATTCGCCATCGGGATCCGCCGAACCCGGCTCGATGATCTTCATGGATTGATCTGTCTTTTCCGTGCGAATGCCGATCCTGATGATCGCGGAGCGCACGTGTTCGGGACCCATCGCGTTGGCCACCGGAGCGCAGGTGAGCCAGGCGGGTTGCACTCCCGCCGAGTCGGGATCCGCCATGCCGACCACCGAGTGTTCCTTGTCCGGGGCGAACGGAAGATCTGCCGACGCGAGACCCGTCAGTGTGTGCGCCACCGGCTTGGGCGCCTCCTGGGTGTTCGAGGGAGTGTTTCGGTAAACCGGGCGGAACCAGACCTCGAACTCCTCCACGTAGTCGGCGATGATCTTGGCGCTGGGAAGATAAAGCATGGCGTCGGAGATGTCGGTCTCGACGCAGTTGGCGTTAAGTCCCTCGCCGGAAGAGTA
Source organism: Deltaproteobacteria bacterium (assembly GCA_030595125.1). Taxonomy (GTDB): domain Bacteria; phylum Myxococcota_A; class Polyangia; order JAAYKL01; family JAAYKL01; genus JAUVAN01. Next base: position 2,352 of record JAUVDV010000128.1, on the reverse strand, counting down.
GTTGATCAGGTAGCGCATCAGGACGTTGCGGGTTGTGCCCCCGGCCTCGGGCGCCGACTCCACGCGGTAAAGCACGGCCTGATTGGCGGCCACGTTGATCACCTGTCCATTGGTGAATGCGCCGGGGCCGTTTACGAATAGTTCGCCGGCCACGATATCGACCGTGCAGTTGCAGTCCTCGTCGGCGTCGCACGTGGCGCTGGCTACCATGGAGTCGAGATTCTGCCCGGTGGTGGTGAAGAGATGCGCAAACGCGTAGTTGGGATTGAACTGTTCCTCGCATTCCTCTCTGGTGGCCATGGGTTCGCTGAAGGTCAGGGTGTTGCTCGACAGCATGGCCTGGTAAATATCGGTGCCAAAGAAGCTGCCCACCAGGATTACCGCGTCGGGAATGGTTGGATCGACTCTGTTGAGATGAACCACCGCCATGCGGTTGTACGCTTGCTGAAAATTCACCCCATTGGTGGAGATGATGGAGTCCGGATCCATCGACGGGTTGGGCGACACCAGCATTCCGGCTCTCTGAAAATCGGTAATGAGCGTCTCGAGACCCACCCTGGCGCGCTGGATGGCCTCGGTTTCCATCTGCTGCTTGGTTGTTTCCTGGGCCATGCCCCGCGTTACTATGTAGAGCGGAGCGATGATTATGGCCCCTATGAGGAGCGCCACCATCATCTCCATGAGCGTGAACCCGTGCTGGGAAATGCTATTTTTTCTATTCGGGCGCATATTTACTCGTGTACTCCCTGGTGACTATTTTGCTCAGCTCCACTGTCTCCCAATCGGTGACCTCAGAAGCTGCGGCCGTGTCATCGAGGCGCCCGGAGCAATCGGTCCAGGCGTCGCCGCTCATCTCTCCCGTCGCCATGTACTGCTTCCAGCGCGGCCACGTGACCCGCACCCTGGCCTGGTAGAGGCCAACCACTGGATTCGCCACACCGCCGCCGGGAGGGACGAATCGCTGTATTGTGTACATTACGCAGTAGGGCGCGCTGTCCACGCCCCCGGTGTACACACCCTGTTCGCTGTGTCCCATGTACGCGTCGACCCTGGCGTCGTTGTCCACGGCGTTCCCGGATCCGTCGGGCAGCAGTCTCCAGGCCCCGTTTGGCAGATCGGCGGAACTCAGGTACGGATAATCGGCGCTGGTAAGCGCCGTGTCGGCAACCAGCAGAGGGAGCGAGCCTACCTCGTTTTGAATGGCGCTCATGACGAACCTGGCCACGTTGACCGCCGCCGTATGCTCCCTGCCCTTGTTTGTTCCTGCAATAGAAGCGCGTTGCAGCGCCACGAGCCCCAGGAGGGAGACCATGAAGACCAGCAAGGCGATCATGATTTCAATGAGGGTGAATCCCCGGTTATTGTGAACTGTTCTCATTCTCCACCAACTCTGCTGTAAGGCGTTCCACCGTAAGGAATGTATACCGCCCTCGTGACGTCCATCACCGAGGGATCCGCGCAATCGGTGAAGGCGCCCGTGACATCGGACGAACTCGAATCAAAGCGGTTGAATTTGATCCTCGCGCCGTTGAACGTGATATCTCCCGAATCGATAATGACGCACGAGCGAACCCACTGGTTCTTTGGCACCGGAGTCCCACTCGAAGTACACGCCGCCTCCGCGTCATCGCCGTCTCGAAACCAGAGGTTCCCGTCCCCCGAGTAGCACAACGCAAAGGAGGCTCCCGGGGATATGGTTGTCGCGGCGGCTTCGCAGGCGTCGCCGGCGCCGTTGAGTTTGGCGACCTCCACGCCGCACATGAAGGACCCGTTTTCGTCGCCGTAGGTATCCGGATCACGAAGGTTGAAGGGCACCTGGACGAGTGGAGTGCTATTCTTTTGCCCCAGATTGAGGGTGCAGCGCTGGTCTATGCCCGACCAGCAGTTGGGACCTGACAGCCGGTTGACCCACATTTCGTCCGCCTTGAATTCGAGCACGGCGGCCCGCCTGGTTTGCATCACCAGATTTCGTGTCTGGGATGCGGCCTGCTCCACCATATTGGTGAGGTCGGTCAACTCGTTGCGTTTTTGATTCTCGATGAGGTTGGGGATGGCGATGACCGCGAAGATCGCGATGATGACCAGCACGATCATGAGTTCGATCAACGAAAATCCTCTGTTTCTGCGGTCCTTCATTCGCCTTGTTGCTCCTTGAAAACCTCGTGTTGTTCATAGTTTTGCAATATTCGTACCCATGTCGGGCCGAATCTGGCGAGATGTGTATAAATTCTGGGCGGTTGGGGACACGAACAGCCGATTTTCGTTCATTTTCGCGCTTCGGAGACCAGTGATTCAATGTACAAATAAATACAAAACGATCAACATGGCTTGTTTTGAACGATTGAAACAGCC